>JAAXGV010000143.1 GCA_012271185.1 Rhodothermales bacterium | reverse complement strand
TCACGGATAGATGCCTCTGCGAGCGAGTCCATCCGCGCATAGGCATGCACCGGGTTCGGCATCTGTGCCGTCGCGGTGTACGGCTGCCAGGCGAGCGCGCCAAGGCCGATCAATAGGGCTACGATACGCGTCTTCTGGTTCCTCCGCGTCGCGTCAGTCGCGCACTTCGGTGCGCTGTTCGAGGGCGGCGGTGTCACCGGCCCAACCCCAAATCCGCCAGGCCGTACCAGTCCAGCGCACGGTCCGGAATCCCGTCGGCATCGTCGGCGCCGACCTGCCGCTCGACCAGAGCCACCAGGGTCGAGCCGAGGAGGTCGAAGCCTCTGAGGCGATCCCTGACCTTCACCGACCCGACGTACTCGGCGTTCTCGTATACATCCAGGTAGGACCAATCGTGCGTGTCTCGCTGCGTGGCGACCCAGTAGCGGTTGGCAGCGTCGACCAACTGGTGCTCTGTGCCCAGGCGGTAATCCTTCGGGGTGGCTCTGTATTCTTCCAACAGCTCCTCAACCCCCTGGGAGGCTGGGAAGCCATTCATCCTGTTAAAGGACATGAAGAACTCCTCGCGGCGGGCCACATCGCGCTCGTCCGGGAGTTCCGCGAGGTAGGTCGGGGCACGCAGCACCGTGGCGTCGCCGGTGTCTCTGACGAAGATGAGATGGCCTTCGCAGGCCATGAAGACCCACCCCTCGCCCCGGTCCGGGATTCCATAGATGACTTCGCCGCACGCGACATCCCAGGACCCGCTCGGTGACGCTTCCTCCCGCAGGATCTCCCCGGTTGCGACGTTCACGTCGAACCGCGTCATGAGCGGGCCGGAGTTCCCGCCGCCGAGCATCGCGAAGATGTCCAGCGACACACCCGAGAGGACGGTGCCGAACGACCGGAAGGGCTCATAATAGTCGGCTGCCACCATCACTTCCGATACATGGGAGCCCGATGGCTCAAAGATCGTGAAGCGGCCGAGATCCCCGTCATGGACTCCAACCGTCCCGTCCTCGCCGCGAGTGAGATCGCCCAGGCCGCCAAACTCGCCGGGACCTTCGCCTTCACGGCCGAAGACCCCCACGACGGCGCCTTCCACGTTCACGCAGCGGACCTGGATCTCGTAAGAATCGACCACGCACGCGGTCCGTTCATCCGCAAGCAGCGCGACCTCCTGGCTCTCGCTCAGCGGCAGAGCAGCGGTGCCGATTACCTCGGGGGTGAAGATGGCCTCGCCGGCGTCCTCCTCCTCAACGCACGCGGCGGTAAGGGCCAGGAGTGCTGCGACGGCGGGCGTGATGAACTTTGTGCAGATGTCGCGTTCTGAGAGGCTCCGCTTGTCCATCTTGTTCAGGGGTCTCCCGTTCCGTTTTCTATCACTTCCATTCCTCCGTTTCTGAGATTATCTCAATCCTGTCGAGCGTCTTCAACCACTCGTACTTGGAGGCCGTGGCGGGCGCGGCGCGCACGAGACTGATGAGGTGACCGAAGCCATACTTTGTGTCCTTAGTGCTCAGTGTCCGCATGCGGCCTCCTCGACTGGTGGCAATCTAAGGAACATCTGGTTTAAGATGTTTGATCTCAGGGCTTTGAGAGCAGCGTGTGATAGCGCTAAGCGCAATAGAGTACCGATAACGCCTTTGCCCACGGGCTGTTAGCCCTGCCGATAGCGGATGGCGGCACGCTCCTCGGCCGCAACCACGCTGATATCGGCGATCGCGTCGCCAGACCTAAGCCGGATCAGTCGTACGCCCTGAGAGTAGCGTCCGATCTGGTTGATGTCGCTGACCTTCATCCGGATCAGCGTCCCGTTCCTGGACACGACCATCAGCTCATCGGTCTCTTTAACGGCCCTGATCGCCGCCAGTGGTCCAGTCTTCTCCGTGGCTTTCAGCGCATAGACGCCCTGACCGCCACGGCTTATAAGCGGGTAGTCTTTGACACGCGACCGCTTGCCATATCCATTGGCGCTGATCGACAACAGCTGCTGACCCTCCTCGCCCGAAATAATCGCCATGCCCGTTACGCGCACAGCAGGGCCTAGTCGCATACCACGCATCCCCATGGTGACACGCCCCGTCGGCCGCACATCACTTTCCTCAAACGCGATGGCCCGGCCTGCTGAAGAGGCCAGCATGATGCGTGCAGATCCGTCAGTCAGGCGTGCTTCGAGGACCTGATCCCCTTCACGTACCAGAATGGCAGCCTTTCCCACCCGGGTCGGATGGCTGAACTCCTTCAGCAGCGTCTTCTTGACCAGACCGCCGCACGTAGCCATCAGGACATAGTGAGACTGGAGAAACTCCTTGCTGAGAAAGTCCTCCTTCGCAACCGGCAGTACAGTCCGCACCCGGTCGTCCGCCTTAATCTGGATAAGGTTGCGTATGTTGCGCCCCTTGGCTACGCGGCTGCCTGCAGGCACTTGGAATACCCGCAGGTAATAACAATGTCCGCGATCTGTAAAAAAGAGGAGGTAGTCGTGATTGAAGGAGACAAACAGGTGCTCCAGAAAATCGTCCTCACGCAGACCGCCAGCACGCTTTCCAATACCGCCGCGCGCCTGATTACGAAATTCACTCGTTCGCGTGCGCTTGATGAGGCCTTGACGCGACATCGTGATTACGACCTGGCGATCTTCGATCAGATCTTCTATGATGAAGTCCTCGCCACCGGCATAGTCAATCTCAGTGCGTCGCGCATCCGCGAACCTGGCGCGCAGCTCCAGCAGCTCTTCTTTGATAATGAGCATACGCAGCACCCTGCTGTCAAGGACCGCCGTTAGCTGCGCTATTTTGTGCTGAGTCGCCCTTAGCTCTGATTCAACTTTCTTCCGCTCCAGCCCGGTCAGGCGGCGCAGCCGCATCTCCAGAATGGCATTTGCCTGCTCCTCAGAAAGCCACTGCCCTCTGCCTGCTCCTGGGGGTTCAGCAGGCAGCCTCAAGCGCTCACGCGCCTCTGCTGTCAGCTGATCCGGGTACACACCCTGCATGAGGTTTCTGCGCGCCTCATCAGCCGTGTCCGACTCACGAATGATCGTGATCACTGCATCAAGGTGGTCAAGCGCAAGCGTAAGGCCTTGCAGAACATGGCTACGTTCCTCCGCTTTCTGGAGCTGGTGCGCGGTGCGGCGCTGAACAACCTTGTGCCGATGCTCCACAAAGTGCACTATAGCTTCTTTCAGCGTAAGCAGCTTCGGCCGGCCACCTACCAGCGCGACGAAGTTTGCGCCAAAAGTCTGCTGGCACTGGGAATACTTGTACAGTTTATTCTGCACAACTTCGGGCAGCGCATCCTTCTTCAGCTCAATGACGATACGCATCCCATCCCGATCACTCTCATCGCGCAGATCGCTGACACCCTCAATGCGTTTATCCCGCACCAGGTGCGCAATCTTTTCTACCAGTGCGCTCTTGTTAACCTGATATGGAATCTCTGAGATGACAAGCACAGTGCGATCTCCGCGCAACTCCTCTTCGTGCATGCGGGCACGTACCACAATACGTCCACGTCCGGTAGCGTAGGCTGTCTGCACCCCGGCATGGCCGTGTATGATGCCACCGGTCGGAAAGTCCGGCCCGGGCAGGTGCTGTATAAGGCCCAGGGTGTCAATGTCAGGCTCATCGATGTAGGCTGCAATTGCATCTATGACCTCGCCCACATTGTGCGGCGGGATCTTGGTGGCCATGCCCACGGCAATGCCGTCGCCCCCGTTGACCAGCAGGTTGGGAAGTGCCGCCGGCAGGACCACAGGCTCCTTCAGCGAATCGTCAAAGTTCTCCTGGAAATCTACCGTATCCTCTCTGAGGCCTCGCAGCATCTCTGCGGCGAGGCGTGTCATCCGCGCCTCGGTATACCGCATCGCTGCGGCTGAATCCCCATCAACAGACCCAAAGTTGCCCTGACCATCCACCAGCGGATACCGCAGCGAGAAGGGCTGCGCCATCCGCACCATCGTATCGTAGACAGATGCGTCCCCGTGCGGATGGTACTTGCCCAACACCTCTCCTACGATGCGGGCGCTCTTCTTATAGGCTGCACCGGGGCCGAGGCCCAGCTCATTCATTCCGTAGAGAACGCGGCGATGTGCCGGCTTAAGACCATCCCGGACATCCGGCAGCGCCCTCCCGACGATCACGGACATCGAGTAATCGATGTAGGAGGACTTCATCTCCTCCGTGATGCTGACCCGGCTTACGCGCTCCCTGTCAGCCTCCATGCGCGCTCAGCACTCCTGAAATGCTCTCAATCAAACGGAATAGTCGAGGTTCCCCGGGCGGGTGTGCCTGCCAGAAAGATACGCAACCTGCCCCACAGTTGTCTACCTGCGCTCACCAGACAGCATGGCACGAAACGCATCTTCCACACGCACCTGTGTATCATTAGCCAGGGGCACCAGCGGCAATCGCAATCGTCCATCTATCAGGCCCATGAACGATAAGACCGCTTTAACAGGGATGGGGTTGGTATCAAAGAAGCACGCGCGCATGGGTCGCACAAGCTGCATGTGAAGGCGGCGCGCCGTATCAAAATCACCATGCAGCCCAGCCCGGACCAGGTCACCTACCAGGCGGGGAAGCACATTGCTGAGCACCGAGATAAGGCCGTCCGCCCCCAGTGCAAGAAGGGGGAGCGTAAACTCGTCGTCGCCGGAGTATACCGCAAGGTGTGCAGGCCGGTGCAACAGGATATCAGTGATCTGCTCCAGGTTGCCTGAGGCCTCCTTGATGCCGGCAACGCTTGGGATCGCGCTGGCCAGCTCGAGAGTGGTTTCGGCCGTCAGGTTGAGGCTGGTGCGGCCAGGCACGTTGTACAGGACAATGGGGCAATCGGTAACATCTGCGATCGCCGCCACATGGGCGATAAAACCCCGCTGTGGCGGCTTGTTGTAGTACGGAGCCACCACCAGCAGGCCGTCAGCACCTGCCCGGGCAGCATCCCGGGAAAAGACAATGCTCTCGCTGGTGGAGTTGTTGCCTGTGCCGATGATAACGGGTACGCGGCCTGCTGCATGCTCCAGCGCCAAGTCCACGATTTTGCGGCGCTCATGTGGCCAGACGGTGGCGTTTTCACCGGTGGTACCCAAAACGACAAGGGCGTCTGCGTCAGCTTCAATCTGGCGGTCGATCAGGCGCTTGTAGGCCACCTCGTCGATCTTGTCGCTAACCGTAAACGGTGTGACAAGCGCGGGAGCGGTGCCACGAAAAATGAATCTGTTCATTGCACGAAGGGTTGGCGTGCTGCACCAGACGATCTCAGCCAGTCAGCCAAGGCATCCTCCAGTGTAAAGAAGCCGGTATGCCCCGGAAGCCATTCAGCAGCCTTTAACGCGCCAAGAGCAAACCCTGTGCGATTCTTTGCCGTATGTGTTATCGAAATTTGATCGAAGAGGCTGTCAATCACTATTGTGTGTTCCCCAAAGATGCGGCCGAGGCGCAGGGAAGCAACCTCCAGTGCGTCCCGACCGACAGAACCGGTTGCCGGTGCTATCATGGATTTGCGATCCAGGTGGGCCAGGAGCGCGTGCGCAAGCTGCAGCGCAGTTCCGCTGGGACGGTCTTTCTTGTCCGTATGGTGGGATTCACTGAGTGCTACATCGTATTCTGATAGTGCATTGAGCAGCGGTCCAAGACTGTTTATCGCCCCCAGTACAAGCTGTATTCCCAGCGAAAAATTAGGCGCACAGAGCAGTGAGGCCTGGCACTCTCGGGCAAGGCGCTTTATTTCATCAGCTGAATCCGCCCACCCGGTGGTTCCTACGACTGCAGGCTGGCGCCAGATGCAGTAGGCGTGCAGGTGCGCTTTGACCACCGACGGCAGCGAAAAGTCAATAACCACGTCTGCGCCGCCCAGGATGTCGGCGGTGTCACCTGTATCAAGGGGGTTTCGACTGTTAAACGAAGCCACGACCTTGTGACGGCGACTTCTGGCCAGTGCCATAACCGCCGTACCCATCCGTCCGGATCCTACCAGCGCGATCTTCAAGGCTCAGTGATGGATTAGGGCATGAGTTCTGCCGCCTTGATCAAATCCGCCAGGAGCCCTGCTGCCGTCACTTCGAGTCCTGCGCCCGGCCCTTGGACAATGAGGGGCGTATCACTGTATCTGTCGGTATGAAACGCAATGATGTTGTCACGCCCGGAGAGCTGCGCAAACGGAGACGCGACATCTATGGGACGCACGCCAACAGATAACGCACCCTGGTCGAACAATGCCATATAGCGCAGCCGCTTGCCATCCCGCAGCGCACCTTCCACGGTCACAGCCCACTCACCATCCATCATGGCGATCTTGTCCAGAAACTCCTCGATGCTGGCGCTTTCAAGGCCCGGAGGCATGAGCGATTCCACTGCTATATCGCCGCGCTCGGTGGCGCAGCCCATTTCCCTTGCAAGCAGCAGCAGCTTGCGCGCCACGTCTTCACCGCTCAGGTCGTCGCGAGGGTCCGGCTCCGTGTACCCCAAGGCGTGTGCCCGCCGCACCACCTGCGAAAACGGGATACCTTCTTCCAGGCTGTTGAAGACATAAGCCAGTGTTCCGGAGAAGGTTCCTTCAATCTTGTGCACGGTATCACCGGAGCGTATCAGATCACGCAATGTGGACAAGACTGGCAGACCGGCCCCGATGGTTGTCTCGTAGCGGTAGGCCACCTCGCGCCGATACGCAATGCTTTTCAGGCGCTGGTAAAAAGGCAGCTCCCGCGTATTGGCGAGCTTGTTCGCAGTAACAATACCCAGACCCATTTCAAGGAAGTCCGGATAGCGGGCCGCGACATCTGCCGACGCGGTGGTATCTACAACGATGAGGCGCTCCAGCCGGCTTGCGCCAAGCTGTTGAACCAGCCAGTCCATGCTGGCCGGGCGCCCGCTCGAAAGCGCCTGAAGCGCAGTACCCGTGGGAATGCCGTCCGCATTCCATGCCATGCGGATCGAGTTGGCTACACCCACGAGGTGCAGGTTCAAGCGCACTGAATCCAGCAGGTTGTCGTGCTGCTCGCCCATCAGTGTAATCAGCTTGGCCCCCACACGTCCTGGGCCGATAAGGCATACATGGGCACGCAGCCTGGCCAGCGGAAATGCTTCATGCAAAGCGCGAACCGCGCGCCGCACATCGTCATCGCGTACAACCGCAGAGATGTTGGTTTCGGCGGCACCCTGCGCGATAGACAACACATTGACACGGCTTCGTCCCAAAGTTGCAAACATGCGACCTGCCAGGCCTGGATGCAGCCGCATGTGGTCCCCCACCGCGGAAACCACGGCACAGGAAGGGACAGTAAAGATCTTGTTCACGTCGCGGCGTGCAAGCTCCATGGCAAACTCTTTCTTGAGCACTGCAGCAGCCTTGTCGGCATCTGCGTCGCGCACCATGAGGCATATGTTCTGCTCGCTTGACGCCTGTGCGATCATCAGCACATTCACGTCGCACTGGGCGAGCGAGCCAAATACACGGACTGTGATCCCGGGTACCCCCATCATTCCGCCGCCCTCTATCATGATCACCGCAACCGACCGGATGGTGGAGATAGCTTTTACGCGCAGGGCCACCTTGTACGAATGGCTGGTGATAAGCGTACCCGCAGCGGTGGGGTTGAACGAGTTTTTGATAAAGAGCGGGATCTGCGCTTCCTGAACAGGCCGGATTGTTCGCGGGTGGAGCACGCGTGCCCCGAAGTATGCCATCTCGGCTGCTTCCGTATAGCTTAGCCGTGCCAAGGGAAACGCCTCTGGCACATCACGCGGGTCGGCGCTGAGGACGCCATCCACATCGGTCCAGATCACCACCTTCTCCGCACGCAAGGCGCGCCCGACTATTGTAGCCGTATAGTCACTGCCAGAGCGGCCGAGTGTTGTCGTCTGGCCGTCCTTGGTGCTGGCAATGTAGCCTGTGACAACCGCAATAAGGCTTGTCGGCCACTGGCGCAGCGCCTCTGATATGCGCCGTGTGGAAACCTCGAAGTCAACGGTGGCCTCACCAAAGTGCGCATCGGTGCGAATCAGTTCACGCGCATCGACCGCCCCGGCTTCTTCCCCCGAGGCCCTGAATGCAGCGGTGACGATGGGCGCCGATGCGCGCTCTCCCAGGCTGACGATGGCATCTCTGGTACGACCTGTGCACTCACCCAGGAGGTAGATGCCTTCGAGCCGGTTGGCCAAGTCTTTCCAGAGGCGTTCCAGCAATGCTTCCAGTGGCGGCAGATCAGCGCCTAGTGCCAGGCTCCGGGCTGTATCCAGGTGCCGCTTGCGCACGCTGTCCACCGCCATATGATGCCTGCCGCCGCGACGCCTGGCCTCCTCAATGGCCTCCAGAAGCTGATCGGTTACACCATTCAGCGCAGATACGACTACCACGCGCTGCACCTCCGCACCCACGCAGCGAACAAGGTCAACGACGTGGCGGATCCGGTCTGCGGTACTTACCGACGTGCCGCCAAACTTGAACACCTGCGTCGTTCGGTGCGCGGATGCGCTATCCATCACTCTTGTGCTGGAGGCATGTCGTTCGTCCATCAGGCGCGTGCTCTAACGCAGCAGCACGGTGCGCGGTCCCCGGATCCTTTGCAGCAGAGCAATGTTGGAACCGCCCAGGGGCCATAGCTCAGCCGGTAGAGCGCTTGAATGGCATTCAAGAGGTCAGGGGTTCGACTCCCCTTGGCTCCACTCTTAAGAGCCGCACACAGCGTTGGCAATCCTGCTGTTTCAACTGCCGTCAACGTATCTGTACGATTCGGCGGCTTGTGCGTCTGATGTTGAATCCCGAAGCGAGAGCCGGAGCCGGCGCATGAATAGAGGCACCGGGCCGCTCCGGTACTTCGCTGGCCTCGTTGTGCACCGTGACACGATTGTGGCCTGTGTGTGCGGCCAAGGGCAGCATCGTATCATGTTACACCAAGGCGCTGCGGCCGGAGGCCGTAGCGTTATAAACGGGGAAGGGAGTTCTGTGCACGGATGGAGAATTCATTTTACACGCTTTGGGTAGCCCTGCGGGTAAGCCCGAGTTAACAGATGGTGGCCGCTCGACGCATTCGATACCAGGCATTACGGCCCTTGGCCCAGCATGCGCACAGTGATCAATCGCCGCCAATGCCGCACTCCCTTCCCCATGGTTGCCCTCAAGAACTGGTGTAATCCGAAGCAACATATCGCCCCTCGTCCGGAACGTGTCATGCTACACCAGCTATGTATAAAACGCTGAACCTGACTTGTTTTGCACTATTTCTGGGGGCACTGACGTGCACACCACCGACATTGGCCCAGGAGGTGAGTCCGTGGGATCTGCAGTGGGACACCGGCTGGGAATCCAGAGCGGCTTTCCTGCGTGATGAAGGGCGGCTCGAAGACGCGCTGCGGATACGGGAGGACATGGTCGAGAGGGTAAAACAGGAGAGGGACAGCGTTTCTGCCCGATACTATAAGCACTTGGGGGTTTTAGCCGCGAGAGTAGTAATTGGAGGAGGATATACATATGACCTGGTATCCCGGTTGAGGCAGGACGGACTGGATCTGGTATGGCTCGGGCTCATTTATCCCAATCCCCTTGGTCCGTATACGAAGGCGGAATGGGCGGCCCTTGTGGATGTCGTAGTAACCGCGACGGTTACGGACCGGTTCGATTCCCTGCTTCCCAGAGATGGATTTCGCAGCAGCGTGGTACTCGAGGTACATGAGGTTTTAAGGGGGAGCGTAGATAGCAAGTACATCATTATCCGCCGCTCTTCTGGGAAGACATCCCGTGGAAGCTACTCGCACTCCGGCCATGAGCGTACTTTTGAGCGAGGGGAGGCGGGTATCTTTTATCTGTCCAATGGCTACTACCGGTATTACAGTGCGTATATCGGTCCGGGCCACGATTGGCGGTCCCAGGACCTGTTATATCAAGCGCAGGATCCGGACCGGCATTTGCGATATTACAGCTTTGACTTTGATCTGGTGTCCGATAACGACTGGAGCCCCCTGGAGGCCGACATAGCGGACATTCGTCGCGTGGGTCAGCTGATACGATCTCATACGCAATGACCGGAGCGGGGCTGCCTTTGTGGTATGCCAGCTCCCACCCAAACGGAGGCACGATGAACACTACACTTACCAGAGTCACCGCCATGATCTTTGCGGCGGTTACCTTGGCGATAGCGGGGATGTCCCATACCCTGGTTCAGCCACCGGAGTATCTGCAGTGGGAAATATCCTGCGATGACAACGCACGACGCCCCGTTGAGATATATGTGGCGAGTGATTTCCGGGACTACTACCCGGAAGGAGACTCTGTCATGAATATATACGTACTGGCTATGCAGCCTTGGAATAATCTCGGGTTGAGCATCCAGTTAGTGGCCGCAGGCGTGGACCGCAGAGACACCAGTTCTCCACGGGTGATGGCGTAAACCACTTGTATTTTCGGTATATAAAACAGAAAGCTCCGGTTACGCCAGCGATAGACTAAAGGCGAGGCTAACAGATATCATATCATAGCATGGCATGCCGTGATACCTGTCGGAGAACCCGCCCGGGCATTCGACTCTGTCAAAGACGCCAAGCGTCTGAGCGTGGCGGTGTTTGGTCTCGTGCTGGCCCTGCTGCAGGATTCGGGTCTGCTGAACGGCAAGACGCTGGGTGTGGACGCCACGACGCTGGAGCGAACGTGGCGCTGCGCATGATCGTGCCGACGGAACGGGTTACGAGGAATGGTTGCGGCAGCTGGCGGAGGCTGGGGCGTGGCGCAAGCGGTGGTGGCCGGCAAGGGCTGCCACTCAAACCAGACCATGGCGGGTGTGCAGGTTGCGTCAGGCCCGTGGCACTCGCCACGCTGCATTGCCGGGAGCTGGCCACGATTCACTACCTTGGGGCGCTGCACAGAACACACAAACAGGTGCGCATGCTGATAGCAGGAAACTGGAAGATGAATACGGATGTTGCCGCGGCGACAGCACTGGCACAGAAAGTCTGCGCCTCAATGGGAGATACCGGCAACGTGCATGTTGCAGTGTGCCCGCCCTTCGTAAACCTGGCCGCGGTTGGACAGGTCATCCGTGATACACCGGTGCGCCTCGGCGCACAGAACATGCATACCGCGGACTCCGGTGCCTACACCGGTGAGGTCTCTGCGTCCATGCTTGTCTCCGCTGGATGCCACTACGTCATACTGGGACACTCTGAGCGGCGGCAGCACTTCGGCGAAGCCGATGCGCTGGTCAACGTCAAGGTGCTGCAGGCGCTGTCCCACGGTCTGGCTCCCATCATCTGCGTAGGCGAAGTTCTGGACGAGCGCAAGGCAGGCCGCGCATACGAAGTCGTGGAGGCGCAGGTCACTGGTGCGCTGCATGGCGTTGAAGATACCGCTCCGCTTGTCATTGCATATGAGCCCGTATGGGCTATCGGCACCGGCGAAACCGCAACGCCCGCCCAAGCTCAGTCCATGCACGCCTATATAAGAGCACTGCTGACGGCTCAGTTCGGCAAGGTCGCCGCAGCAGGCATTGAGATCCTTTACGGGGGCAGCATGAAGCCTGCCAACGCTGCAGACCTCGTCAGCCAAGCAGATGTTGATGGTGGCTTGATCGGAGGTGCAAGCCTCGAGGCGGCTTCGTTTGCCGCGATCGTAGAAGCCGCCCGGGAGAAGACGTAAGCTTCACCGTTAGCCGTCGTCTGTAACGACGGCCTTATCTTCTTTTTTAGTGTCCTTGGTTTCAGTGCTTGCGGCCTCATCGTCAGCCGCCTTGTTCTCACCGTTGGACACGTAGTCCGTCTTATAGAACCCCGTGCCCTTAAGGATGAATCCGGTACCTCCGGAGATCACACGGTGCACCTTCTGGTGCGTTGTCGGGCATTCCGCAAGGGGGGCAGCCGTTATCCGCTGGGAGAGCTCAAAGGTCGTGCCATCCTCGCGCTGATAGACGTACGTTGGCATAATATCCGATTACTGAACGCCCCTGCAAACCCCAATGGAGCCGCAGGTTCCTTACTGCCGGGACAACCCGATGACCGCCTCCCAAGCCAGGTCTGCGATCAGCGGGCGCAGCTCGCCGATCGCAGCGTTGTCACGCTTCGGGTAGACGCGATTGGTGAGGAAAATCACATAAAGGCCTGCATCAGGGTCGATCCAGATGGACGTGCCGGTAAACCCGGTATGACCATAACTGCGTGGACCAAAGTACGCTCCTGAGGAGGACGGTTTATCGATGTCCCTGGTATCCCAGCCCAGTGCGCGGGACGACACCGCCGTGTCAACGACAGTGGTGAAGTATGTCACGGTTTCCGGGCTGAGAAACTGCCCGCCCTCGTAACGCCCTCCCTGCGACATCATCGCGGCAAACCGGGACAGATCATCTGCCGAAGAAAAAAGACCCGCGTGGCCTGCCGCACCGCCCAGAATCCAGGCGTTCTCATCATGGACTTCACCCTGCACCAGGCGGTAGCGGAAGTAGTCATCGCGCTCCGTAGGCACTACTGCCGTATCCGGCAAACCAATACCTCTGAAACCGGTGTTCAGCATCCCCAGTGGACGGAAAACATTCTCGGCAGTGTAGGAT
>JAAXGV010000156.1 GCA_012271185.1 Rhodothermales bacterium | reverse complement strand
ACGCTGATCGGATCCGAGCCCCGCTTGCCCGACAGGTACATCAGGAAGAGGGTGCGGGTCACGTACATGGCGGAGAAGAAGGAGGCCACGATCCCGATGCACAGCGTGACCGCGAAGCCCCGCACTGGCCCGGTTCCGAACTGGAAGAGGATGAGGCCCGTGATGAGCGTGGTGATGTTGGCGTCGACGATGGCGGACACGGCGTTGCCGAAGCCCTCGTCGACTGCCGTGCGGGGTGCTCGCCGGGCCTCGAGAGCCTCACGTATTCGCTCGAAGATGAGCACGTTGGCGTCCACGGCCATACCGATTGTCAGCACGATCCCTGCGATGCCAGGCAGCGTCAGGGTCGCCTGAAATCCTGCCAGGATGCCAAGGATGAAGATGATGTTGATGAGCAGCGCCAAGTCAGCCACGCCTCCAGCGCCACGGTAGTAGAAGATCATGAAGACCGCCACAATGAAGAGACCTACCATGATGGACGTGAACCCGGCCTGTCGTGCCACCAGCCCCAGGCTGGGGCCGACGGTACGCTCTTCGACAATGTTGACTGGCGCTGGCAAGGCTCCGCTCTTCAGCACAGTCACGATGTCTTCGGCTTCTTCCCGCGAGCCCAACCCCGTAATTTGCGAGTTGCCCCCCGTGATCTTGCTGATCACCGTCGGGTAGGAGTACACGATGTCATCCAGCACGATGGCGATGTTTTTGCCGACGTTGGCTCCGGTCAGGCGTGACCATGTTCTGGAGCCCTCGGAGTTCATCGTCATCGCCACCAGCGGCTGGTTGGTGGTCGGGTCAAAATCTACGCGCGCATCCGTTATGGTTTCACCGGACAGCTCCTCATTGACGTTGACACCCAGCACAGTGAAAGCCTCCTGACTGGCATTGGGGTCTACGGGGCGCGAGTGGTACAGGAGCTGTATGTTGCGCGGCAGCAGCGCCTGCACGTCGGCATCGCGCAGCAGCGCATTGAAGGCTGCTGTATCCTGCGCCAGGACATCGCCAAAGACTACACTCCCCTGGCCTGCGGGGCGCAAGATATCAAGCAGGGTGTTTCCTGCCCCTCCGAGGCCACCACCCTCTTCTGCCAGAAGCTCGCCCACATCAAAGACATCGTCATCGGCTGCGACCGTGTCAGCTTCTGCCACCTGCGGAAGCTCTTCCGGGCTGTCAGACTCCAAGGCTGTGGTATCCGCGGCCGCCACATCCACCTCAAAGTGCTGAATCATGCGCTGCAGCGAGCTGTTCAGCTCTCCGGGATCGGCCATCAGGTGGAATCCCAGGCGGGCCGTGCCTTTCAGCAGTCTGCGTACACGTTCCGGGTCATCCACGCCGGGAAGCTCGACCACAATTCGCGTCCCCCCTTGTGTCTGTATTGACGGCTCGGTGACGCCGAAGCGGTCCACACGATTGCGGATGATTTCTATGGCGCGTGTGATGGCATCTGAGGCCTGTGCACGCAAGTAGCTGGTCACCTCGGCGTTGTCAGAACGGCGCGTTATCTCATCGCTGCGGAAGTACCGTGACAGTGATGCATTGGGGTCTCGTGTCTCAAACTCACCCACGAAGGCATCTACCAGCGGTGACCCGTCTGCTTCCACGCGCGTGTCAGCTGCTGCCAGCACCTCGTCAAAGACCTCGTCGCGACGCTCGCCGGCAAGCTGCGCCAGAAGCTCGGTGAGACCCACCTCAAGGGTCGTATGGATTCCGCCCTGCAGGTCCAGCCCGAGGCTCAAGGCTTTTTCCTTGTTGCGCTGGAGCCTCGCGTAGTTTTCGTCCTCGTACTCGGCGCGGTCGGCCTCGGAGAGGCTCTCGAGCCTGCTATTGTAGTACAGCCGCATGAGCGACGGATACAGGTACCAGCCCGAGAGAAGCAGGAAGAAGATGACGGCCGAAACCTTCGCCAGATTACCTTTCATGTTTATGTCGCTGATTGCGCAGACATCGAAAGCCACAGTTCAACGCCTGTCTGCGCGATACGTGCCAAGCGCATCACAGCTTATGTAAACGCGCACCGCCATGGCCTGGTTGCCTTTCCGGTCACCGTCACCCACCCCGGCTGGGGCCGTAAAACTTGCTGCACCTCAGCGAGACACCACTTCAGCCTGCCGGTCTGCACGAGCGGCAGGCCCCAACCTGTGCAATGCAAGGCGGCACGCTGTTCAAAGCTGCCTGTGATCCTTGTCCGGCGGCACTGCTATGAAATCCGAGGCGATACCCGGGCGTCCACCTGCGCCACGGCAGTGAACCAGGGACACCGGTGCCGGCACACGCTCATGCAAGCTGAGGCATGCTCGCCGCCATCCCATCTGCAGCACTGCGGCTGACATACGCTATCGTCTCCCAGCATTGCCTCTGCCAGCTTCAGAATGCCTTGCCAAGTCCGGACACAAGCAGTGAACGAGTCTGCCACCCCGCTTCGCAGCTGTAGGGCCACCGGGTGCTTGCTTTGGGACAGCCGTCACAGATCTTGCCATTGGCCGGTGATTTCCACGCTTTCTTGCATCGGTCGCCAGGTATTTCCATTTACGTGTCTTGGCTGCTGACCCTGATCCCTGCCTTTCTGGCACCACCCGGAGCGCAGCGCGTCAGCACATGGTCTCTGCGCTGCATTCGGGTATGCGATGCGGCCAAGGGGTGCATCCGCAACGCATGTTCACACTCCTTTGTACACTGGAGGTAATGCCATTCACCGAACAGATCGCCCCGGCAGACTGACCTGTGCCCGGGTTGCATCCACAGGTCTCAATATCGCACTGAAAGAACCCCTGTACTCATATGAAGCCGCTTGCTGCACCGGGCAGTCAGCGGTGAGTCCGGCGTCACAAGCCCAAGGCATTCCGACCAGGAGACTTGAAGCGCCAGGCCGATCCCGCCCTGCCGCCAAGCTTGGAGGCTCAGGCCATGCTCGTTTCCTGATGCAAGAGCGCACCGGCAGGCTGCATGCGGGAGCGCCAGGGATGGCGACAGCGTGCGGAACATTTGCCGCCATATCCACACAGCCAACTTCGAGCACCGCGGTGAAAAGCCCCACCCCGCAGGAGCACAACGGCAAGCTACACCCCCTGCTTTATTTTCTAAGGTGAAAGCTGGGTTCAATGCGCCTTTTCACAGGCAAAATCGCTTCATCAATTTACTGTTAAAAGCTGCATCGGATTTGGGAGTGTCAGAAAAATGACTATTTTTGCGGCGTTTATAACTCCACACTCACAGGACCAGCCCCTTATGAGCACCAGCCTGCTTGATCATCACGTTGCTGCCGCCACCAAGGCTCGCAGTATCAGCCCAACTCCCATAGAGCCCCCGGACCTGGAATCCTGCTTCGGTGAGCGGACCTTTGGCCCCGTGGAGATGCGAAAACGCCTGCCTAAGCAGGTCTTCAACTCCATGATGGCTGCCTTGGAAAAAGGTGCGGCATGGGATTCAAGCGTTGCGGACATCGTAGCGCAAGCCATGAAAGAGTGGGCTTTGGAGCATGGGGCCACGCACTTTGCGCACTGGTTTCAGCCATTGACAGGTGGAACAGCCGCCAAGCATGACAGCCTTCTCAACCCTGCTGACGCCGGCAAGGTTGTCACCAAGCTGTCAGGTGGTGATCTCATGCAAGGCGAGCCTGACGCATCAAGCTTTCCCAGTGGCGGACTGCGGGCCACACATGAGGCCCGCGGCTATACCGCGTGGGATCCGACTTCGCCCCCGTTCCTGGTAAAGAACCGCAACGGCTGTTTTCTCGCCATCCCGACGGCGTTTGTGTCTTGGACCGGGGAGGTCCTGGATCACAAGACCCCTCTCCTGCGCTCCATTGATGCGCTGGACCAAGAGGCGCGAAGGGCACTCCGGTACTTCGGTACAGACGCTGTGCGGGTGTTCTCCACCGTAGGTACGGAGCAGGAATACTTCCTTATCGATGAGGAGTTTTACTTCCGCCGACCGGACCTGATCAACTGCGGCCGCACCCTAGTAGGCGCCAAGCCGCCCAAGGGGCAACAGCTGGACGATCACTACTTCGGTGATATTGAAGAGCGCATGCTGGCCTTCATGCTGGCGGTGGAAAAGGAACTCTACCTCCTCGGCATTCCAGCCAAGACACGCCACAACGAAGTGGCACCAGGGCAGTACGAGGTGGCACCGGTCTTTGAAGACTCCAACCGCGCAACGGATCATCAGCAGCTGATCATGCGCACGCTGAAACGCAAGGCGCGTGAGTACGGGCTGGTGTGCTTGCTGCATGAGAAGCCTTTTGCCGGTATCAACGGCTCAGGTAAGCACAACAACTGGTCTGTCAGCACAGATACTGGTGTCAACCTGCTGGACCCAGGGCCGACACCGCATGCAAACATCCGGTTCATGTTCTTTTGCACGGCGGTGATCCGCTCGGTGTTCAAGCACCAGGATCTACTTCGGATCGCAGTTGCGTCCGCCGCCAACGACCATCGTCTGGGTGCCAATGAGGCGCCGCCGGCAATCATGAGCGTCTTCTTGGGTGAGCAGCTGGTCGACATCTACAAGCAGCTGGAGCACGGACCAGCCAGCAGCAGCAAACGCGGCTCCAAGATGTTCTTGGGCGTTACAGGTCTGCCCACCCTGCCAAAGCATGCAGGCGACCGTAACCGCACTTCGCCGTTTGCTTTTACGGGCAACAAGTTCGAGTTCCGCGCAGTTGGCTCCAGCCAGTCGGTATCCTTCCCCAACGTTGTGCTCAACGTGACGATGGCGGAGTCCCTGGACGAGATGACGACCGCACTGGAAGCGGCCCTCAATGGCCGGGACCACACCGATGAAGCCGTCTTGGAGGAGGCTGTCACGAAGGTTGTCCGCGATGTGATGAAAGAGGCGCGGTCTATTCTTTTTGAAGGCGACAACTACGCGGAGACATGGCACAAAGAAGCTGAGAAACGCGGACTGCTCAACCTGCGCACATCGGTGGAAGCGCTAGAAAAGATGACGGACCAGAAGAACATCGACCTGTTTGACCGCTACGATGTTCTCAGTGAGCGCGAGTTCAGGGCGCGGCAGGAGGTCTGGCTCGAGCAGTACGAGATGAACATCGACATCGAGGCCGAAACCATCGACTCCATGGCGCGCACCCTGATCATGCCAGCAGCATGCGCGTATGTCAAAGAGCTGACGATTCCTGTATCCGGATTTCCCACTGAGGGCATTACCGACACAAAGAACGAAGTGATGGGCCATATCAACATGCTGCGTGAAGCTGTCGTGAAGCTGGGCTCCGCGATGGACTTCCACGGCGGTGATGCACTCGCCAACGCCCGGCACCGTGCTGACGTGGTTATTCCGGCGATGGCCGCTGTCAGGGAGTGCTGTGACGCCTTGGAAAAGGTGGTGCCCGCCAACCTGTGGCCACTGCCGACCTACCGCGACATGCTGTTCGTTCACTAGCCGCACCCGGCTAGTGCCAGGCAGAAATCTCCTCTAGCTCCTTGCGGTGTATGTCCGGCACTGCAGCTGATGCCGCCGGATACCCTACCGGAAAGAGCACGAAGGGCCGTTCGTGCTGGGGGCGGCCCAGTATGCCGTTCAAGAAGCGCATAGGGCTGGGAGTGTGCGTCAGCGTTACCAGACCGATGTTGTGCAGCGCAGCGATAAAGAGACCGCATGCGATGCCGCAGCTCTCCTGGACGTAATAGTTCTTGCGTTTCCGGCCATCGGAGTCATGGCCGTGTGTCTCTGCAAAGCAGACGACAAGCCACGGTGCAGTTTCCAGAAATGGCTTGTGCCAATCCGTCCCCAGCGGCGCGAGTGCTTCCAGCCACTCAGGAGGCATACGGCCATGATAGCTCTCGTATTCTTCGGCTTCTGCGGCAATCCGGACCTGCCGCTTAATGTCTGGGTCACTCACGGCCACAAAGCGCCAAGGCTGGCGATGCGCTCCACTGGGCGCTGTTCCAGCGGTCAGTATGGCTTTTTCGATGAGATCGCCTGGCACAGGCCGGTCGCTAAAGCTCCGGACTGATCTTCGGGCATTCATGAGCGTGTAGAATGCTCCAGCCCGTGCACGCATCTCGGGGAGTGATCGCTCCTGGTACTTCAGCGGAATATGCGGGGATGGCGTCATAAACCGGAGATTGTTCAGATGCAAGCACCTACGGAGAAAGCCGGCCAAGGGTTCGCGGAAACGGCGCAGCCTCCCGTATATGCTCCAGACAGCAGATCCAGGCTACGGTACGCTCCAGCCCCAGCCCGAAGCCGGCATGCGGTACCGATCCATACCGCCGCAAGTCAAAGTACCATTCGAAAGCTTCACGCGGAAGGTTGTGGTCATCCACCTGACGCTGCAGAAAAGCCAGATCTGTTGCCCGCTCGCCACCACCAATAATCTCCCCGTACCCCTCTGGAGCAAGTACATCCATACCCAGTGCCAGACGATCGTCCTCAGGATCGCGCTTCATATAGAACGCCTTGACGGGAGCCGGATACCGGTGAATGATGATGGGGCGATCAAAGTGCCAGGTCAGGAGGGTTTCATCGCTGCCGCCAAAGTCGCTGCCCCACTCAAATTCGCGTGCAGACCGCTCCCATCCCGGAATGTTGCGAAGCTCCTCTTCGGCCGCGCTCTGCTGCCGGTTGATCTCAATCCTGCGCGCATCCATGCGGCGCCGCTTCCACTGTTTCGCCTGCCCATACTGCTGCCGGATCTGCATCCGTTCATTTGACAGCGCCGTGAGCTTCTCGCGCAGACCTTTGGCACGCTGATGCAGCAGATCGCGCGTCGCATCGCTTTTCAGCAGATCCACTGCCTCCTCATAGGTGAGCCTCGGAAATGGCTTCTGCACGCGACTCAATGGTGCCGTGTCTCTGCCCAGCACCTTCAGCTCTTCCTGGCAGTCACGGAGCACGTCACTAACCAGGCGCACAATGAAGTCCTCCGCGAGGTCCATGTTCATGTCCAGATCATAGAAGGCCATCTCCGGCTCCATCATCCAGAACTCCGTCAGATGACGCCGCGTCTTGGACTTCTCCGCGCGAAACGTGGGACCGAAGGTGTAAATTTTGCCAAAGGCCATCGCCATGGCCTCCCCGTGAAGCTGCCCACTCTGTGTCAGGTATGCGGGTGTGCTGAAGTAATCTATACCAAAAAGCGTGCTCGTACCTTCCACCGCGCTACTGGTCAGTATCGGCGCATCCATCTGCACAAAGCCCCGTTCCTGGTAGAACTCATGGATAGACATGATCACGCGATTACGGACCCGCAGCGTCGCCCACGGGCGGCGGCTGCGCAGCCAGAGGTGGCGCCGATCCATCAGGAACTCTACGCCATGCGCCTTGGGCGAAATCGGATATTCGTCCGCCAAGCTGAAAATCTCAGCGCTGGACACCTGAATCTCCACGCCCCCGATCTGGCGAGCGTTGGCCACGACGGTGCCCCGCACCGTGAGGGCGCTTTCCTGAGTGATGCGGACCGCCGCAGACCACGATGCGTCATCCACCTCGTGTCTGGATACCACGCACTGGACGAGACCACTTCCGTCCCGCACCTCCAGGAAATACAGATCCTTTGACGCGCGCTTGTTCTGAAGCCAGCCCTGTACGACTACCGCAGCACCTATCCGAGCCCTGAGCGTATCGACCGGTACAGCCGACCTGTCCACTAGTATCGCGTGCTTTTCAGTTCTGTCTCCCATCCGGCCAGCTTGCGCTCGCCGGACACCGTCGAGTGAATAAGCTCAAAGATGCCAAACCCGTTGAGATCAGCAAAGACAAAATGGGCCTGACCTTCACCGGCAATGCTGTTGTAGGCCCAGATCTCGTGCGGCTTGGTGTCGACGTCATACAGTCTTGGCTCTATCGATGAGGGCTGTCCGTACTTGATGAGCACGCGACCCCGGTCGGACCGCCAGCCCTCTTCGCTGCGTGTGGAGTAGCGCTCGTTCGCATAGCCCAGCAGTGTGTAAAACTCCTCCCTGAACTCATTGGTGGGCGTGTTGGGCTCAGGGTCGCGGACCCGCCAGAAGTTCATCAGAAAACGGCGCTGCTCGTCAAGGTCCTCTATGCGGGAAAGTCTTTGAAGTTCAGATTCTGTGGCTATGACCCGGATGTGCTCTAGTCCCTTGCTGAGTTCGTCTTCCGGCATGGAGGCGTACTCACTGGTTTCAAACGTTTGTGCCACCGGGGCTTCCTGCTGCGTCACGGCCACGGACGGGTTGAAGACGAAGAACTTCCTGCTCTGCTCCGCTTGGGCCTCATTGGCAGCATTGAGGAGCACCAGGCGTAGGAAATATGATCCCGAGGGCAGCGTATTGAGCGGGAACGAGCCGGCGAGGACATCCACGGGCCGCGCGCGGCGCTGGCTTCGCTTCTGGAGCCCACCAATCTGCGTCGACGCACCGGCCTGCGACACGAAGGCCAACAAGGTGTACTGGCCATCATCAGGTGAAGCTGCACAGGCAGACTCGTATGCTTCCGCGTAGTACCAAAGTCGCGACATGCTTTCGCCATAGAGGCGGTTGGCATTAGGCTCTATTACGAGGCCATTTTTGAAAAACGGGTCCGACCGGTCATCGGACCGCGTGATGCTGGTCGCCAGTGTGATATCCGATATCACACAGCCGTCTGCTGTGTCGTAGGTGGGGACGATGATGTCACGCCTAACTTCCACCTCCTGACCGCTGGCCGCCACCGACGCTACGCGCAGCTCATATTCCCCTGGCGGCACCGTGATGCGCATTTGCCGCACATAATACTGCCCCTCTGCTATCGCCAGCGTATCAGCTGTCATGAATTCGAGCATGGTGGAGTGCTGCCAGACCGCATCTCCCGGTGTTCCTTCCAGCGCCGCGTCCGATGCCCGCCAGAGACTCAGGACAGTGGGCACCTGAGCCAGATACTGTTCATCCTGCGCACTGAAGCGCAGCGATGCCGCACCGATGCTGAGGTATAGTTCCACGATGGACTCAGCATCGTCGTACTTGAACGTAGCGTACTCCACATACACGTCTAGGGGCAGCTGCGCGACGCAGGGCAGCGCACTTGCGGCAAGGGCCCAAGTGGAGAGACGAAGACCATATTTCATAACTAGCCTTTGGGTTTGTGAGCGGCTGACTTTCAAGGCCGCAGCACTGCTGTCCGCACTCAGTGCAAACTGCTGGTATGCCTGATGCGGCAACTTGTTGCTTTAACACTGCATAGTACGTGTGCCTGCCCTTTGTCAGTTCTGCAAGAGCACACGGCTACCGGCACTGCCGCGCATTTTGATCCAGGCAGACACTGCGAAAGCCGTGGGCTAAGCCCCCGCATCGTGCCTGGTCAGGTCCGCCACGAAAACTCCCGGAGATGGAGGCTGCTGCATTAGAATGGAGGACGGAAGCCCTCCTTCCCTTCCCCCAGACTGACTTGCCGGAGACGCTCTTTGAGCTCCGAGAATATGATGTCCCGCCACTCCTCATATCGGCTCAGATACCTGCCCTTAAACTCTCCAGTGTGGCAACCCAGTTTATCCGCCATCAGCTCATATGCATGCTTTCGCGTCATGGCAATGAACTTGCCCTTGCCAAAGTGGAACGCCTGCACAATGAATCTCTTCACTCCTGTATCAGCCAGGCGATCCGCAAAGCTCCCGGCCTCATTGAGCCACAGCAGGGGCGTCATGGTGATGCAAGCCTGCAGTCCCTCTTTCGCCATCGCCTTTATGGCCTGCAAGCGTTTGGGGTTCCCTGGGCAGTAAGGTTCAAACGTCTGACGCACACCCTCATCGTCAGTAGTGACGGTCATGTTAATCTGAACCCTTCCACCCTTGGCTTCAATCTTCCGGTAGACTGCTGCATCACGCACGATATCCGGACTGCGCGTCTGTACAACGAGCTTGGGTCTGTGGCGCTCTGCGAGCGCGCCCAGCAAGCTGCGGGTGAGCCCAAGCTTGCGCTCTATGGGCTGGTATGGGTCGGTAACCGTACTCATGTAGATGCGCTTGCCGTCAAGCGTTCCTGGGGCATACTTCTTCACGAGCGACTGCCACGCATTCTCCTTAACGCGGACCCAGTGCCCCCAGTTATCACGCTCTTCACTCTTTCGTGAGAAAAACGCCGCATAACAGTAGGTACATCCAAACGTGCATCCCGAATACGGGTTAAGCGTGAAGTCGTACTCACCCACAAAACCGGTCGCCTTCGTCAGTATGTCGGCAGTTCTAGCGTAACCGACCCTTGCCTGCCCGCTCTTGCGCGGCCTGGCTGGCAGCTTTTCATCAAACATGGGTTGCGTCCCTGAATCGTTGCAAAAATACGAGCAGCGAGCGCGATGAACATTTTACCGCCCGCAGGCAGGTTACGCGAACCCACGAGCCCCAGACGATGATCCTATGAGCAAAATAACGCCGAGCTTACGGAAGGACATGATTACCCGTGCTGAGGGCTGGAAGCGGATATGACGGGCACACCGCTCCGCACGATACGAACGCAGCGGCACACCTGTCGCTGCGTGAAAACACGGGTGGGGTGTTGGAGCTTCAGGCACCGCAAAGCCATAGCGGATCGCCGTTCCGTCACCATCAGCGCTCGGAGCAGGCGCTGCAGGGTACACTGACACGCAAAACAAGTACGGAGGCATTGGGACTCAGTTTCCGAAGAGCATGGTAGGTATGCGCAGCTGATTGAAGGCGGTGTATTTATTTCGTTCTGGTGGTCAAGGTACGCCAAAGCGACCCGCAGCATTCACTGAAGGCTCCTGCATACAGACGACCACTTTTAGTCACATGTGCTTCCTGTACTGTATGGCATCCGTTCAAGGCGCAGCCCTGGCGTATCCTATCGAGCCGTTCCCGGCATCAGGCTTTTTCGTTCACCTAAGGGCACACGGGTTGTCTGTAAACCGGCACGTTGCCAGCGACAAAACCCCCTGGATGTCTGCATCGCTACTTATACCGCTTCACATCAGCATACAATGACTCTTCCACCCCTCTATGCGGCCGGTTCTGGACTGGCGAAGCATATGCCGCTTAAGCAACAAGGCCGCCTGCAGAATGCTGCAGGCGGCCTTGTGACCTGCACTTGTGTCTGCGCCCTAGTCCAGCCTTATGCTGCCCCGCAGGCCGACACTCGTGGAAGCCGCCGGTGCATATCCGCCGACATTCTGCTCAGCAAACACGTCTACCGTAACCAGCGGCTGTTTCATTTGAACGCCTAAAATCGCGACACTTGTACCGGCCTGTACGCGGTAGCCAGCCGCCGTCGTGCTGGTCCAGCGGCCAAACGGCGCCATGCGTGTCCGGGCACTCACAGGCATCTTATACCCTAGCTCAACGCCTACACGGTCCGGGCGGATGTTCGTGCTTATCGGCTGCCCGTGAGGCATGATCTGAGCTAAGGTGCCTTCCCGGCGGAAGAGCGCATCTGCGCCGCCGTACGCGTTGCCCCAGCTGGGCTCAACGGCCAAGGCCAAGCCTTCGTCGCCCCCCGGTGTCAGACGCACTGTCAGGCTTGCACCCCAGTCACTGTAGTTCTCTGCCTGGTGGACAAGCAGCGTACGTGCACGCAGATCCATGCTCAGGCCCGAGGCTGCGTGGGCATAGCCACCAGCAAAGGCCGCCTCTGCGCCAACTCCGGTATCAGCGTCACCACCGTCAACCCGCAGGCCCATTTCTACGCTGCCATTGTAGGATGAAACGCCATTGGATCTGCGGAAGCCAAATTCAGGTGCCAAGCGCAAACGCTGCGCGCTCGCAGAGACATCCTCCAGATTAGCTGCTGCCACCGCATCGGAGCTGATCTGTACGGCAAACACGTCGGCTTTCAGTGCAAAAGCGCTGCTGAGGGCCTGCCGTGCACCAGCAGCTGCCATCCGCATACTCAGGTCCGTGCTGGCATCCACACCTTTGTCTTCACTGAGCTCTGCTGTGCCAGCGCCACCACCCAAGACGCCCCAGACGTTCAGCCCAGCCTTTGGCGAGAACTGTATGTACGGATGGAATCCTGTCAGTGACGTCTCCACTGTGCCAGTCCCATTAAGGCTGCTGGTAAAGTCGACGCTGCCTGATGTGAGCGAGACCGCCACGCCAGCCAGAACCTTGCTGCTGAGTTGATAATCACCTCCGAAGTAGAGCGAAGAAGTGGAGCCACTCATGCTGAATCCATCGCCAGGATCACCTTCAAATCCGCCCACACCGCCGCGTCCCCATAGCGTGAATGATCCCTTGGAGGCCTGGAAAGAAGAATGCTGGAACACCGACTGCTGTGGAAGCCCGATTTTGGTGCCAAGACCATTGTGTGCCGTCCCCCTCAGCTCAGCCATGGATGGCATGCCATCCAGCCTCCTCTGAGATGGTGCGCGCAAGCCCAGCAAGCTGGTTGCGGTGCTCGCAAGGGTCTGCAAAGAGCAGCTGCGTCCTTCGCTGAATACGCCACACGAAAGTGAGCGCCCCATGAACTGTGCGTGGTTACGGCTTCGTGACGCATCCATGCGGGAGCCTATGATGTCGACCGTTTCTGTACCGATTGTGCGCGCCATGGCAGCGAGCGTGAATTTCAGCGTACGTGCGCGCTCTCCACGTGATGCCTGTATTGTTACGGTCACCTGCTGCTGACCCGACAACCCATCCGGGTCTGTTGCTGTCACGGTGACAGTAGCAGCACCAATGGCAGCCGGAGTAACTACCAGACTGTTGGCATTGACGGCAGCCGTCACGACATCGGATCGGTCAGAGGTTGCCGAATAGGTGAGAGGGTCTCCGTCGGGATCACTGAAAAAAGCATCCAGCACCACCGACACCGGTGCATCATCCACCTCCATTGTTATGCCTTCGATGGCGCCTACCGCCATAGGTGCCTCATTCTGGTCCAGAATCGTTACCATAGCCGCTGCTGATGCCGACATTCCCTTCCCGTCGCTGACCGTTGCCGTGAAGCTGTAGCTTCCAGGACCGCCTTCAAAGTCTTCGCCGGTACCCGTATAGCGCACCTCACCACTGACTCCATCAATAGCGAAGAGGGCCGCTCCCGCACCGGTGAGTGCGAAGGTCAACCCGTCATTATCCGGATCAGTGGCACTCACCGAACCAACCACAGCCGGGCCAGGCAGGTTTTCGGGAAGGGTGAAGTGGTAATCCGCAGCATCAAACGCCGGCGCCTCGTTCACATCCGTGACCGTCACGGTAACTTTGGTCATTCCGGTGAGATTGCCAGGGTCTGTTGCACGCGCTTCGAAAACAAACGGAGCGTTGCCCTCCTCAAAGTCTTCCCCGCTGCCCGTATAGGAGATGTCACCGTTATCTTCAATCCGGAACTTGGCAGCTGCCGCCCCGGATAGCGACAGATCCAGCTCATCTCCATCCGGATCCGTAACCGTGGTGGTCCCCACAAGGACGGGGCCTTCCGCGTTTTCAGCCAGGCTGAATGCGTACGCTTCTTCGGCAAATGCGGGTTCCTCGTTGACATCCTGAATCGCGACAATAACCGTCACCTCGCTCTCCAGACCACCCTGGTCTGTTGCTATGCCCTTGAATTCGTAGGATTTTGGACCGCTTTCATAGTCCTCTCCGCTTCCAGTATAGCTCACCACTCCGCTGGAGCGCTGCACGCTGAACTGCTCCGCATCGTCGCCCTTCAGGCTAAAGGATACCGCGTCCTTTTCCGGATCGCGGGCCATCAGCACACCGACTTCCGCAGGACCGGCCACATTCTCATTGAGTTCCAGATTGTAGGTGTCCTGTGTGAAGACGGGCGCTTCTGCCTTATCCGTGACGTTCACCGTCACAGCCGCCTTGCTCATCAGCTCATCGGTATCGGTCGCTGTGACCTCGAAGACATAGTGTTTGCGTGCGGATTCGTAGTCCTCTCCGTCACCCGTGTACTGTATCTGACCCTTATCGGTGACAGTGAATTTCTCCGCCTCCAAGCCTACCAGCTCGTACTCAAACTCTCTTCCTTCGTCATGTGTCGCAGCGGCAAGGCCGACATTGACGAGGCCGGGAGTGTTTTCCGGAAAATCGAACTCGTACTCCTCCTGGCTGAACTTCGGCGGCTCTTTCACATCGGTAACATCAATCGTGACAGTTGCAGAAGAGCTTGCGCCAGCTTTGTCGGATGCCATCAGCTCAAGAGCATAGGTGTTGGGCGCCGCTTCGAAGTTTTCTCCCGGGCCTGCGTACGTTATCTCTCCAAGCGCCGACATCTTGAATTTCTCGTTTCCTGTGCCCGTCAGCGCATACGTGATCTCATCATCACCGGCATCCGGGTCTGACGCCTTCGCTGTGCCGACTTCCGCCCCGCTTTCTATGTCCTCCTTGATTTTGAAGGTGTAGGCCGCTTCAGCAAAGGCCGGTGCTTCGTTGACGTTTGTGATATTAACGATGACAGGCGCCGCAGTGGTCGTATCCCTGCCCTGTGCCGTGACTTCGAAGTCATACTTTTTTACCGCTGATTCAAAGTCTTCGCCATCACCTGCATACGTCAGTTCGCCACTGCGAGCATCAATCGTGAACTTATCGCCTGACACACCTTCAAGGCCGTAGGCGATCGCCACCGGGATATTGGTTATGGCAGACACCGTGCCCAATATCACCGGTCCGGCTTTAGCCTCAACCAGGTCGAACGTGTAGGCACTTTCAGAAAACACCGGCGGATCGGGAGCAGTCGGGTCCGTGCCACTCACCGTCACCGTTATACTTGCGGTATCGTATTCACCGGCTTCATCCGTAACTGTCGCGTCAAAGGTATAGGACGATGGCGTTCCGTCTTCCCCGGTGCCGGTATAGCTCAAGACACCTGCAGAGCTTACCGCGAAGAAGTTGCTCCCTGCCCCCAGCGTGTAGGTAGGGGCTCCCACACCACGATCTTCCAAGGTAAGTGTCCCCAGCTCGTAAGGTCCCGCCACATTCAGCGGCAGGTTGAACGTATACGTATCACTCCGGAAAGATGGCAAGGGCGTGCCGCCGTCACCACCGTCGCCGCCATCACCATCATCGCCAGAGCCATCGCTGTGCTTCACAAGCACACTCGCCACTGCATATTCACAAGGAAGGCTTCCCCACGTTGCGTCAAAGTCTGCGCAGACATCCTGGGCTGTCACTTCCAGTTGCATGTCCGGGAGCGGTGTTGGTAAGTAGTTCGGCACAGGATTCTTACCGTTGTAGTACAGAACACCCGTATCCTCTCGCACTGCCAACGAGTCCGCATAGCAATCCCCGGCGCCTGCGCATGATGACTTTGTGATACGGTATTTCACAGCCACACCGGGGCTGAACGATTCGGCTTGCACCGTGCCTAACACCGTGCCTAGCACGTCGTCCTCCACAAGCTGAAACTCGTACTTGGACCGGTCAAACAGGGGGTAGTTTAGGACAGCGATTTTAGCGTCAGCTTCACTGCCGTCACCCCCACCCGCCGGCATCACCTCCATGGTTATCGTGACGGTATCAACACCACCGCCAGCTTCGGCATCAATACCAGATCCGATGTATTGCAGCTGTTTATTGCTGATCTTGAAATCATCCGCGGCTGCCCCGCCGCTTGCCGAGCTAATCGAATATTCAAGAAATCCGCCGCTGCCGTCAGGGTCCGACGCAGACACGGTACCCAAGATAATAGGGTTCTCCTCGCCGCTAACCCCTTCTGAGATCTCAAAACTGTACTCCTCCTGATCAAACGCGGGGGGCTCGTCCACGTTGGTTATCTTAACATACATGGTCACATCGTCCACGTCCGAATCCCCTGAAGATCCACCATTATCGTGCGCCCGGATAGTTAGACGATATGCTCTGTCCGGGTTGGAGAACGACTCGAAATCCTCCCCGTTCCCAATGTAGGTCAGCGTTCCGGTTCCACCGTTACTCCCGCCAGTGCCCATTTTGAACTTACCAAGGTATTCAACCTCCCCATTACTGAACCCCCACGTAACGTTACCGTCATCGCTCCTGCCTTCCACTTCTAACTCCATCAGCTCTACGTTGGCTCTGCCGTTCTCCGGCATGCCATCGACATTGGTGGTATCCCTTAGAGCTGGCTTCGGATCTGACTTATGCCCAGGGTTGACAATCCTGAACCCAGAAGTCTGAGCTCGCACGCTTTCAGTAGTCAGACCGAAGATCAGCAACGCCGCCAGCAGCACGGAAAGCCGTGCCGGTAGTGCAAACACCCGCAGACGGCGGGCATGTGAATGTAAATGGTGTGGTAAGCCCAATACCGGGATAAACGTCATATCTAGTACCTAGAATGGTGAGAGGTGAATTGGGGAAGCCCAGACAGACGCTGCTGAGGCCACAAAATAACGGTCATGAAGGTTGCCTCACGCCGGTCCGCGATCCGCGACGGCACGCAACCGCCGAAAGATCTGCGGAAGAACATGTTTTCAGAGGCCGACCACTGCCAGCAGTCGAACGCACCCGCCATGCTGTCGGCAACACCAGCCTTGGAACAGCATCGCATCTCATAATGCTTTTGATACGCAACGCCACCGCGGTCCTGATGGCAGAGTCAACGCCGAAAACCCGTGCGCCAGCTGCCTCAGAGGCCCTCAAAAAGCCCGGAACGCCGCTGGAGGGCGACGAAATCGTCCATCTCCACCTTGGTGACACATCACGGAAGAGTGCCAGACCCTTATTCATAGCTGCATCTGGGGCAACAACGTGTGCAGCCCTGCACGTCCGAAATACACAGATCCTTGCCACGTTAAGTAACATACGGCACTCCTGATAGCCGGCACCCCTGATAGCACCAGCAGCTGCCATAGTTCCCACGGAATGCATTCTGCTTACATATGCGCCGCGCCAGATGCAAGCTTCCAAGTGTAATATAACGGTAATGTTTTTCAAAAGCCAATATTTTCCCTGGCCGGCAACCCTTTTTTGCCCGGTGCACAGTCCGATCCGAAGGAATTTGCACGTGGACAGAGCACGTCCCCAGGCGTAATCGGCAGACAAGCGCCTCACGCACCAAATGTCGTTGGCAGCAGTGCTCCAATTCCCGTTATGCCGAAACCCGTCTGATGCCTGTGCATCACCGTAATGATCCTGCAACCAGCATCAGTCTGCGCACTTCCACAGCACACGCGCTGCTGCAAGGTGCACCGCCTGCACATTCGCAGCATCAGCCCAGCGCTCACGGTAGGCGCAAGCTCCCGCATCGGGATACAGCAGGCAGCATCAAGGCACAAGGGACCTGGATCGGACTGGTGACAGCCTGTGCTGCCAGAGGAGTAGCAAATGCCACGGGATCGGCACGGTACGGAGCTGTAGCACAAACTTGATAGTGTCGCGCGCGCGCTGCGCCGGTGTGGAAGCGCACCAGGCCTGCTGCTGACAGGCACAATCCATACTTACCAGCAGCGCTCCACATGATACCGGTAGGCACAATCCGTTATCTTGCTGTCGTTACCAAGGATGCCTGTGTACCATGACTGACAAGATGTACGTGGCCCGAACAGCGCTGATTGTTGCGCTGGGCGGGTTTCTGATGGGCTTTGACGCATCGGTGATCTCCGGTGTGGTCAAGTTCATCGAGATAGAGTTCTCTCTCTCTTCCCTGGAGCTGGGCTGGGCGGTAAGCTCACTGACGCTTACCGCTACGTTGGCTATGATGGTATCTGGTCCGCTGAGCGATGCCGTGGGCCGGCGCACAGTACTCTACGGCGCGGCTGTGCTCTATGCCGTATCAGCCATTGGGTCCGCGCTGGCTCCCACATACACAATGCTGGTTGCAGCACGCATGATCGGCGGAATCGGTGTGGGCGCCTCGCTCATTATAGCTCCCATGTACATCGCCGAAATCGCGCCACCCGCCATGCGCGGGCAAATGGTGTCCTTCAACCAGCTGAACATCGTCTTCGGCATCTCCGTCGCCTTTTTCACCAACTATCTCATACTGCAGCTCGGCCAGCTGGAAGCGGCATGGGCGCAATCGCTCATGTTTGGCCCGCACAACTGGCGATGGATGCTAGGTCTGGAAACCCTCCCCGCGGTGCTCTACTTCTTCTGCCTCTTCGCCGTACCTGAAAGCCCCCGCTGGCTGGTCATGAACGGCCAAAGTGACGCCGGCCTGGCCATTATGACAAAAGCCAACGGCGCAGAGGCTGCGCAGCACGATCTGGAAGAGGTGCACAAAAGCCTGGCAGCAGATGCAAACAAGGAAAAGGCCAGGCTGACCGCCCTCTTTGCCCCTGCCCTCCGGCTCGTGTTGCTTATTGGCATTGTGATCGCCGTGGTGCAGCAGATAACCGGCATCAACGCCGTGTTCTTCTATGCTCCGATGATCTTTGAGCAATCAGGGATAGGCACCAATGCCGCATTTATGCAGGCTGTCCTGGTGGGGCTGGTGAACCTCGCCTTTACCGTTGTAGCCATCCTGCTCATTGACCGCCTCGGCCGAAGGCCCCTGCTTATCACAGGCCTCGCCGGGGTGGCCATCACCATGACGGTGCTGGCATACGGGTTCTGGTCGGCTTCTTACACACTGGAGCCAGACGCCATGGATACGCTGCCGGATGACGTGGCCGCAGTGCTAATGCCGCTGGCAGGAGAGACGTTTGACTCAGACCTCGCCTTCAAAGAGGCCGTGCGCAATACGGCAGGCCCAGTGATGGCGCAGCAGTATCAGTCGGAAATCATCACCTCAGCCATCGAGATGAACTCGCTCCTGATCCTGTTTGGCATCCTGACCTTTGTTGCGTCATTCGCCGTTTCGGTGGGGCCCGTGATGTGGGTGCTTTTTTCAGAGCTGTTTCCCAACCGTGTGCGGGGAATCGCCATCTCGTTTGTGGGGCTCATCAACTCCGCGGTCAGCTGGGCAGTGCAGCAGTTCTTTCCGTGGGAGCTCGCCAATCTCGGCAACGCGCTGACCTTCCTGCTGTATGGCGCCTTTGCCGTACTCGGGCTTGCCTTCGTTATCACGCGCGTCCCCGAAACCAAAGGAAAATCACTGGAAGAGCTGGAATCCTTCCTTTCGCACCACAAGAAGACACGTACATGACCATACGCCACATAAGCATAACAACAGCACCGGCCGCCGTGCTCCTCCTTGCCATATCGTGCACCAGCACACCCGGGCCTGCCAAAGTCGAAATCTTCCAGCAGGGCGGCACCTATCAGCTGTACGTGGATGGCGAGCCATTCTATATTAGCGGAGCAGGTTTGGAGTTTGGCGATGCGGAAAAGCTGGCCAGGCACGGCGGCAACTCCTTTCGTACGTGGCGTACGGATAACGGCCAGTTAACCGGGAAAGAAGTTCTGGACCTGGCCCACGCCAACGGCCTCTATGTCACGATGGGCATCGAGATAGCCCGTGAGCGCGAAGGACAAGGCCGTGGTGTGTTCGGCTTCGATTATGATGATGCCGAGGCTGTTGCATCACAGCTGGAATCGGTACGGGAAGAGGTGATGATGTACAAGGACCACCCCGCTCTCCTCATCTGGGGGATCGGCAACGAACTGAACCTCGGATCCACAAACGCCGCAGTCTGGAACGCGGTCAACGACATATCCCGGATGATTCATGAGGTTGATCCCAACCACCTGACCACGACGATGTTGGCCGGCATCTCGCCTGAGCTCGTGCAGAACATACGGGAGCGGGCACCGGACCTGGACCTGTTGAGCTTTCAGAGCTACGGCGCCATCGTCAACCTCCCTCAAGACCTTAAGGCAGCCGGCTGGGAGGGCCCGTACATGGTTACGGAGTGGGGTGCGACAGGACATTGGGAAGTGGCTGCAACGGCGTGGGGCGCACCCATAGAGAACAACAGCTCGGTGAAGGCCGACTTCTACCGCGAACGGTACGAGACCGCCATCGCCTCAGACAAGACGCAGTGTGTTGGTTCCTACGTGTTTCTGTGGGGACAGAAGCAGGAACGCACACCAACATGGTATGGAATGTTTCTGGAGTCCGGAGAAAAGACAGAGCCCGTGGACGTGATGCACTATATCTGGAACGGATCCTTTCCGGAGAACCGCGCACCGCGCCTGGAGAGCATGGCGTTGAACGGCCTGGCGGCTACAGAGAACATTCGGCTGGATCCCGCCATGCAATATGCCGCGGAGGTCACAGCCCAGGATCCGGAGGGCGATTCGCTGGCATATCACTGGGAAATCAAACCCGAAAGCGCCACCCTCGCTCATGGCGGCGATGATGAGCCCGTGCCGGCCAGCCTCCACGGCCTCATCCAGGAACCTGCCGGTCCACGCGTCGCTCTGACTGCTCCAGATGCGCCAGGGGCCTACCGGCTCTTTGTCTATGTTCGCGACGGAAAAGGCAGCGCAGCGCATGCAAACATCCCGTTCTATGTTGGAACGTAGCTGCTGGTGATACCGGAAAAGAGCCCACTCAGGGCGGCATCAGGCGAACTCGTTACGCTCTCGGGAGAGACGTGGTACGTTATTCGCAACGTCGATGCGCTGCCGCCGTTTCTGATGTCGATCGCGAGCGACTCCGATCACTGGATGTTTGTATCCAGCCTTGGAGGTCTTACCGCCGGTCGCAAAAGCGCCGAACATGCGCTTTTTCCCTATGTGACTGACGACAAGATCCATGACGCGCACCACCATACCGGCCCGCTGACTGTTTTGCTTACACCGCAGCTGTGGGAGCCTTTTTCGAATCGTTATGAAGGCGTATACCACATCCAGCGCAACCTCTACAAGCATCTGCTGGGCCACCAGGTGCGATTTGAAGAAGTCAACCATGACCTGGGTCTTCGATTCTCATACTTGTGGCAATCGAGCGAGCGCTTCGGAATTGTGCGGCAGGTGTCCCTGACCAACGAGAGCAATCAGGTGCGCACCGCGCGGATCCTGGACGGCATTCGCAACATTCTGCCCTGTGGTACGACGCTCATGCTGCAGACAGAGCGAAGCACGCTCTTGGATGCTTACAAACGCAATGAGCATTTGGGTCGCCTGTGCTTGTATTCGCTGAGCTCTCACGTCGTAGACCGCCCGGTACCTGCTGAGTCTCTGCAGTGCACCACAGTATGGTCCACCGGCATAGATGCGGACGTGCAGCTGCTCAGCGAGCGCCAGGTGGATGCTTTCAGACGCAGGCAGGCCATTTATGATGAACGCGACATCCGCGCAGCACGCGGCGCCTGCCTCATCGTTTCTGGCATTACCCTGATGCCGGGGCAATCTGCATCGTGGGCTTTCGGGGCGGCGCTTGGGCAGGGGTACCCGGAGGTGGCCACACTGGCACACCGCCTGGATACCGGTCCTGCTGCGCTCCTGGATGATGTTGCTGCTTCCGTTGCACACGGCACGCAGAAGCTGCGACGCATCATCGGGCTCTGCGATGGCTTTCAGTGCACCGGCAAGCCGCTGAGCAACGCTCGCCATGTCGCCAACACGCTGTTTAACGTGATGCGCGGGGGGACGCCGGCCAACCAGTACAGGATCACAGCGGACGACTTCGTGCAGTTTGTTCGTGCACGCAACCGGCCACTGGCAGCGTCACTCAAAGACCGGCTCCCGAAAGAACTCTCCCTCCAGGCATTGCATGCGGCGCTTGCAGATGATCCGCAGCTCCGGCGGCTGAGTCTGGAATACCTGCCGCTCACGTTCAGCCGCCGGCACGGAGACCCCAGCCGGCCATGGAACAGATTCAGCGTAAACGTCCGCCATACGGACGGCTCTCAGCGTCTGGACTACGAAGGCAACTGGCGAGATATCTTCCAGAACTGGGAAGCCCTTGCCCTGTCCTATCCAGGACTGGTCGCGGGCATGATCTGCGCCTTTGTCAACGCCTCAACCGCCGACGGGCACAATCCATACCGGATCACACGCGCCGGCATTGACTGGGAAGTGCCTGATCCGGGTGATCCGTGGGCACATATAGGGTACTGGGGCGACCACCAGACGGTATACCTGCTGCGGCTGCTGCTCATAGCGCACGCCCATTATCCGGACCTGCTGCCTGCATTTCTGGATGAGCACATCTTTGCGTACGCCAACATTCCCTACCGGATCAAGCCCTATGCGGCGATTCTCGCCAATCCGCACGAAACCATCACCTATGATGCAGCCCTGTCCGAGACTATCGAAGCGCGGGTCCGCAGGACTGGAGCCGACGGAAAGCTGATCTGGAATGACAGCGGGAAGGTCTATCAAGTCACGCTGGCTGAAAAGCTTCTTGTCTCACTCTGTGCACGACTGTCAAACTTTATCCCAGGCGCCGGAATCTGGATGAACACGCAGCGCCCCGAGTGGAATGATGCCAACAACGCGCTGGTGGGCAGGGGCATATCCGTGGTGACACTGTGCCACCTGCGGCCGATGCTTGTTTTCTGCAGAACATTGTTTGGGGCGTGCGGCACAGCGAAGCTGGAGCTGTCGGAAGAGGTTGCCGCATGGCTGGAAGCCGTGTCAGCGGCGCTGATGCCCGGCTGCTCCGACCGTGAACGCATGGATGCGCTCGGCATGGCCGCCAGCCGGTATCGCCAGGGTATCTATGCCAACGGATTCACAGGGAAGCGCTGCGACGTTTGCGTGCAGGATATCCTGGGGTTCCTGTCCCAGGCGCTGCGGCTTGCTGACGCCACCATCGCCGACAACAGGCGTGCCGATGGTTTGTACCATGCCTACAACCTGTTCACCACGTATCGCGCCAGGGAAATTGCCTTTGACCGCCTGCCGCTGATGCTCGAAGGCCAGGCCGCCGCCTTGAGCTCCGGCCTGGTTGACGTCCAGGAAGCCATCCGCCTGCTGAGAGCCTTGCGCCAGAGCGCTTTATGGCGAGAGCATCAGAAAAGCTACGTACTGTACCCCGACCGGCGCCTTCCGCCGTTTGTGGACAAGGGTGTCATCCCGCAAGCGCTGGTTACGCGTGCCTCCCTGCTACTGCGACTTATCAGGAAAGGGGATTTTCGCATTGCAGGCCAGACACCGCATGGTGTCTGCTACTTCAACCCCGGCTTCAGGAATCAGCGCAGCGTTGACCTTGCACTGGACGATGTCGCCGGCACGGGCTATGCCGATGACGTGGCACGGGAGCGGCAGGTAATCCTGGACATTTTTGAAGAGGTCTTCCACCACAAGGCCTTTACGGGCCGATCGGGGACCTTCTTCAAGTATGAAGGTCTGGGATGCATATACTGGCACATGGTTTCCAAGCTCCTCCTTGCCGTGCAAGAGGTTTTTTACCGCGGGGTGGACGGGGGCGCGGATGCTGAAACCTGCAAAGCGCTTGCCGCCCTCTACTACGAGCTGCGGGAAGGCCTCGGAGACAGCAAGACACCGTCAGAGTACGGCGCTTTTCCTACCGACCCCTACTCCCACACGCCGGCGTATGCCGGTGCACAACAGCCGGGGATGACAGGCCAGGTCAAAGAGGACATCATCGGACGCTGGCATGAGCTGGGGGTCCGCATCAGGGACAGTCGCATCACGTTCAGCGGCGCGCTTCTGCGCCGCAGCGAATTTCTGGATGAATCGTCCAAGCTTGTGTACTACACTGCCGGAGGCAAACCCGAAACACTTGCGCTGGCCGCTGGCACCCTAGGCTTCACGTACATCCAAGTACCTGTTGTATATCACCTGAGTGAGCGCACAGCCCTTCAGATCCGATACAGCACAGGAGAGCGCCGGCATCAGGAACCGCTGATTCTTTCCGCTGCGGACAGCCGGTCCATCTTCCAGCGCTCCGGCAGGATCACCCGACTTGACGTGCACACCCCGCCCCAGTGCCTGTAGCTCTTGCTACGCACATCTGCATCGGCCCTTGTGTGCCCGGCTACGGGAGACGCAGCGCGGTCAAGCAGCTGGCGCCTGTGCCGGAGGTGCCAGGCTGGTCCTGTCTCTTGCCAGATCCGCACAGTCAGCAGATGAGACGATTGATGCATCGGCTTTCCGGTTGTCCCTGACTTGCATGCGTCACCTCGCCCCCACGTCATCCGTGTCCCTGTCCCAGGCCTACAGCCCGAATTATCACAGCAGGAACAGGCAGAACCCGAACGCATCCGGCTTCTCCCTTGGGTCACACGCGGATGTGTGGCAGCCAATCGACAGACCGGACAAGGGTTATGACCCGTAGCGCGGTGCCATGCATTCTGATGAGGCATGCGGTCAGGCCGCCCCGAGACCGAGGCCTGACAAGCACGCTGATGCAACGTCTTCTGCTCAGCAGCTAACCAGATTGATTTGTACCTTGCTGCTGGCTTGGTATCACGTCATTCACCTACGACAAAGCTCTTACTGGCATGAAACGCCTTACTTCGTTCCTTTCACTTCTGGTTATTTCTCCTGCTGCGCTGGTCTTTGCACAGGCCGGCCCTGCACTGGGAAGCGACTTCATATTTTTCCGCAATGGCACGAACACGAGTATTCCGCATGTCGCGGGCAACGAGGAAGCGGACCCCAACGACCCCAACGAAATCTCCATGCGTTACGACTATGGGGATTGGTCCTACCAGTTTTTTGGGTGGGAGCCGAGCATAGGCGTTGACATGACCGGCAATCTCGCAAGCAGCGACATCCTCCACGTCAGGCTGCGGGTGGATCCGGGTAACGCCAACAAGGAGAACACCTTTATCATGCTCGAGGACAAGACCAACGGCCAGCCCGACGACCTACCAATGCGCCTCGCATGGCGAGTGCCGGAAAGCATGAAAGACGGTAACTGGCACACGCTGGACATACCCCTGCCGCCAGAAAAGTGCGAGGATCTGGCCAACAGCCGCGGCACCCTGGGTTTAGCAGACAACTGGTGGTACGGAGGCAGCTGGTCCGGTGCAACCCAGCGTGTCGGTGACTACGATGATGAATGCGGCAACACCACAGTGAATCCTCAATACTGGAAAGAGTTTGAGTGGACCAATGTCAAGTCTCTGGGCGTCTTCTGGGATCACAACACGGGTGGAGGCAGCATGTGGCTGGATGACGTTTATATAGGTACGGCAGGGCTGGATCTCACCATAGCGGACAGCCCGCCAAGCGCCATGTCGAACGTCACTGTGGAGCTGTTGCCCGAAGGCAACAAGCTCTCCTGGACGCACGATCCCACCTTTGGAGGCTATAAGGTGTACGGCAGCAGCAAGTCATTCACAAGCGTCACGGAGAACGGTGTTATTCATATGACCACGGTAACGGCGGGGGCGGCTGATTTCAGCCTGACGCACTACCTGCAGTACGTACATCCAACCGTTGCACCCGGCGGCAGCAACGAGTTCATGTACGTTCCGCACTATGGCGTAACATCTCTGAGCCAGTTCGGCGTAGAGAACATGGACGTTACCAACAGTATGGTCAACCCCCGGAATGATATGCTGGAAAATGCACCGCTTATTCTGGAGCTTACCGATGCAGAGGCCGCCGCCCTGCTTACGGACTTTGCGTCTGGCAATGCCTCAGGGAGTGCATTTCACAGTGACTGGATACCCTTCAAGCTTAATCAGAGCCATTTCAAGCTTGCGGATTCGGCCACCCCGCCCGATGATGACAACGACTTGTCCGGCACGTTTTGGCTTGGCTATTCCCAGCTCAATGAGCTCTGGGTTTACGCAGAGGTGCGTGATGACGACATTGGACTTCCCAATACCGGCGTTGGCGATCCTTGGAGTTACGATGTCATCGAGATAGGCTGGGCCAACTACGATGTCATGGACGCTGGTGGAGATGCCATCTTCGGCACCACGCATCAGAACATGGAGCGCGGGATGTACGCAGACTACCAGTTCCGCATGGGAGGACGCGACGGAGGCGCATCAGCTTTTGTGGCCGTAGGCAATCCTGATGTGGGCGAGGTCGGTGGAGCAGTCTACAATGAGTGGATGGACGGCGGCGGCAGGATAGGATACAAACTGCTCGCAGTGATTCCACTGGATGGGATACAGTCGGCAGCCAGTGGTGATGCGGTGCTCGACCCGCCCGGATCCGGCGATGATTCCCGCATCATTGCCATTAACGTCGTACTCAACGACCGCGATGCCGGCTCAAGGCAATCCCAGATACAGACATCGCGCAAGTACAATGCTGATGGCCAGTGGTGGAACACGCCAGCACAGTGGGAGACAGCGGCCATGTCTCCTCGCGACCTGCACCCAATCTCCACGGAAACAGAGCTGCCCACTACGTTCTCACTCGAGCAGAATTACCCGAACCCGTTTAATCCGCAGACTTCCATCACCTTCACGCTCGGCTCCGCGGAGCGTGTTACACTGACTGTGCATGACGTGCTGGGTCGGTCAGTAGCCACGCTGCTAAGCAGTCGGCAGCTGGTGGCAGGCAGACATACCGTACCATTTCAGGCACGAGAGCTGGCTTCCGGCGTGTACATCTACCGGCTGCAAGCCGGTACGGCGTTCGTGCAGACCAGGCAAATGGTACTGATCCGATAAGCGCAGTGGCTGCACAGCCAATAGGGCTTGCGACCCTATCTGCCTGCTGCTGTCATGTGTGCGTGCCGGGTCGTCGCGATTCCGCACCCAGGTGCAGAGGCCGGTTCGTCCCCGGGATAATGATGCCTAAGCAGTAACTCCGCAAAGTGGCGCAGGCAGGGTCATGATGCTGCCTGATGTTGCACAGACCTTGAAACACCCGACTGTTCCGAGTAGCCAACAAGAAAGGTGCACACTAAGGAGGGTCTGAACTAACGATTGTTTCTGCGGATATTCCGGGAATCTGTTCTGGTGCCTGGAACAGAGCCAGAGGAGGTGGAGATTCGCAGGCGATATTCCCGGCATTGCTGAACTCGCGGGGTTGCGCAGGAAACGCATTCTCAACTTCCTGCCTCGCCTGAAGCCGGTCCCACATCTGCAGTATCTTGCGCATCCCCAAGGCGCTCAACCTGCATTATGACCAGATCACTTCGCAGCATATGCCTGCTTATGGTGGCAGTTACACTCGCCGGCGGCTGCAAGCGCGCTGACATGCTGCCTGTCGCCAGCTTTCCGGACGATGCCAGCCGTGTCTGGATAGGACCGGACTTCTATGCCAACCGGCTCATGGACTGGCAGCTCAGCACAGGCCGTATTGAGTGCATCGAGGGTCGCAGCCAGAAGCCCATGCGCACCCTGCATCTTCTGACACGAGCGCTGTCTGAGGACCCCGGCAGCGTGCATCTGTCTGTTGAAACGGGACCTGTCATAGAAGGCGGAGAAGCGCATACCAATACGTGGACCGGCTTTCTGGTCGGCGCCGGTGGCAGCCACGTGGACTTCCGGATCAGCAGTCTGGTGCATCACTGGCCTGGCGAAGACGGCGGTCTGATTTTCGCCTTGGACGGGTTGGGCCGGATCGTAGCTCGCAACAACAGCCATAACGACGTACAGAAGGGTCCGCGTGCAGACTTCACTGTAAACGCATGGCCCCTAATTGAGCCGGTAACAACCACAGGCTCGGCAACACCATACAGCGAAGTAGTGCTGACGCTTGACGCCGCACCAAACGGCGCACACTACGACGTCGATGTAACGGTGTCTTCAAGCGACAGTGTCGTGGCGTCGGCGCGCTATGAAGGCTTGGATGCAGCGCACTTTTCAGGAAATGTGGCACTGGTTTCGCATAACAGCGCCCGCATGCAGGGTCCAGGCTACTGGTTCAAGGACTGGCGCATCACAGGCTCAAAGGTCGTGTCCTATCCCGAGCGCGCGTTTGGTCCTGTAATGGGTGCAATGTATACGGTAAGCGATCAGGCACTGAAGCTGACGGCGCAGCTTGGATCCGTTGGGGCATCTGATTCGCGCGAGGTGAGGCTGGAACTCCAAGGCAGCGAGGGCTGGGAGCCTGTAGCATACAGCCCAATAACGCCCGGGAGCTACACTGCCACGCTCCGCGTGGAAAACTTTGCAGGGGACCAGGACGTGCCGTATCGCGTGGCCTACGACCTGACCGGATCAGATGGCAAAGCTGATACGCACTACTACGAAGGCACTATCCGCAAGGCGCATGTTGAAGATGACGAGTTTGTGCTGGCATCGTTGAACTGTCAGAACATTTCGCAGAACCGCGACCTCGTCTGGAACCACAGCACGATCTGGTTTCCTCACAATGAGCTGACGGAGGCTGTGGCCAGGCATGACCCGGACCTTCTCTTCTTCGCCGGAGACCAGATTTACGAGGGAGGCCTGGCCGGCATCATCCGGGCGCCATTGGACAAAGCCTACCTGGACTACCAGTACCACTGGTATCGCTTTGTGTGGGCTTTCCGGGACCTCATGCGCGACCGCCCCACGGTCACCATTCCAGATGACCATGACGTGTACCACGGCAACATCTGGGGTGATGGCGGCATCAAGGCGGAAGGCGATGCACGCCCACTGTCCGACAACGGCGGATACATCATGGACGCGGCGTTTGTCAACGCCGTGCACCGCACGCAGGTGTCACACCTGCCGGATCCGCACGACCCGACGCCTATCGCCCAGGACATCACCGTGTATTATACCGACCTCAGGTATGGCGGAATAAGCTTCGCAGTTGTGGCGGATCGGATGTGGAAGTCCACGCCGCGCAAGGTCGTTCCGGAAGCCGCTATTCGCAACGGATGGCCGCAGAATCGAAGCTATGATGCCACAAGCGTCACCGATGCCGTGCTGCTGGGTACGAGGCAGCTGGAGTTTCTTGAAGGCTGGGCACAGGACTTTTCGGGTGATACGTGGATGAAGGTCATGCTGTCGCAGACCTTGTTCAGCAATCTGGCGACGCTCCCTGAGGGCGCTTACGATGACAGCGTCGTGCCCCGGATGCAGTATGCGGAGCCTGGCGAGTACATCTATACGGACCACCTGGGAACCGACATGGACTCGAACGGGTGGCCGCAGGCCGGGCGTAACCGGGCCTTGCGCACGATCCGCAAGGGATTTGCTTTCCACGTTGGCGGTGATCAGCACCTGGGCAGCTTTGTCCAGTATGGCATCGACGCGTTCAACGATGGTCCGAACGCCTTCATTTCGCCAGCTATCGCCAATATCTGGCCACGGCGGTGGTTTCCGCCAACACCGGGCGGGAACCGTGACCCAGGTGCACCTGAGTATACGGGCGAGCATTTCGATGGCTTTGGCAACCGCATGACCGTCCACGCTGTCGCCAACCCTGTCCGCAGCGGCAAAGTACCTGAAACCCTGTATGATCGCGTACCCGGTTATGGCATCATACGATTCAATCGTGCTAAACGCACCATTACTGCTGAAGCATGGCCACGCTGGGTTGATCCTTCTGCCGAGGGCGCCACGCAGTATCCCGGGTGGCCAGTCGTTTCTACGCAGGAGGATAATTACGGCCGCGCCGCGGCGGGCCACCTGCCCCGCTTTGAGGTCGCCGGCGCGATGGATCCCGTCATCCAGGTAAGGGAGGCAGAAACCGGCACTATAGTCTACACGCTTCGCATCAGGGGTGCTTCGTTTCGTCCGAAGGTGTTCGATGCTGCCCTGACGTACTCGGTCACCATTCAGGGCGCCGATACGACAAGAACTGTGGATGGGCTCCGGGTCACCGAAGATGCGAATGCTGTCATCGAAGTGAGATTTTAGGTCCCAGCCTAAAGATTCCTTGAAGGTGTTCGCGGCTATACAGCTGCTCCCGAGCCAGCCGATGCCCATTCGGCCAGTCGATATTTGCGGGGCTTTCTGGCGGGGTGCAGTCTCGCAGCGTTCTTCACACTCCTTTCCCGCAGATGCAATGGCGACACGAGTATCGTCAGAACAGGGCGATGCTCCCTCACCGCAGCCCCATCTCCGCCAGAAACTGCGACGCCTTCTTCCTGTACCCGAAATACTCACGCGACCGTGTCAGCGTCAGCGTCTCGCGCGCCCGCGTGA
>JAAXGV010000127.1 GCA_012271185.1 Rhodothermales bacterium | reverse complement strand
GACTACTACGACTCGGCCCCCTTGTCTCCGCTGTACAACCCGCACAAGGTCCGCGTAACGGTGTCGGATCGTTATGCCACGCACCTGACTCCTGCTGCGGCTACTTCATCGGAGTTGTTTGTTCTCCCCGGTTCCCGCTTCTTCGCTGCCCGTCGGGGCGGCCATGAGGCCAGCCTTGGCACAGAGCAGGCCGGCGCCCTTGAGGGCAACTATCCGAACCCCTTCAACGCATCCACGGTGATTCATTTCACGCTGCCGGCGGAGGGAGTCGTGACACTGACGGTCTACGACATGGCCGGGCGTGCGGTGATGATGCTGGCCGACCGTTTCTTTGCGGCCGGTCCGCAGCGCGTCGTCTTTGACGGTTCGCGTCTGCCCAGTGGGGTGTACTACTACACCATACAGGCGGAACGTTACGCTGCAACCCGTTCCATGCTGCTGGTGAAATAGACGGAGGGGTAGGATGCGAATTTTGCTGAGGGGAGTATTCCTGACCTGCCTGCTGGTTCCTCCCGCTGCACACGGGCAGAAACGGATAGTGCTGCCGGGTATTAACTTGGGCGTTGCCAAGAGTTTTGGCCAATACGATCCTCCGGAGGAGGCTTGCGATTTTATTTTCTGCCGTGGGGGCCCCGGCGGGGTACTCACATCTGAAACACAGCTTAGCATATTCAATCCTGAAGACAAGCTGGGGTACCATCGCGTGTCATTCATTATTAGTGGACCATCGCTACTCACTCTGCGCACTCTAACTTATGGCGGGGGGATAGCCAGTTCGGGAAGGTATCACTTTGCAAGCCTCTCAGTCGGGCCGGCCCTTGTTTTCAACGAAGAAGGGCCGCTTGATTGGTTATAGGGGAGAGCCCACCCGGGCCGGGGTCACCTTGGGGGTTCAGGGGCAAACCAGGGTCTTGTTCATGCCTTTAAAATTCTTGGGGATTGGGACTTCTCTGGATGGATTCCTGCCTTTGAGATTCGGCGCGGCATCCAGGCATTCTGTGCACGGCTATCGCAAAAGGCAGCGTGGATCCGCCCTCGTCGTGATAGTCAGAATACACTGAGGCCGGCGGGGAAGAGCGTTTGCCGTTCTTTCCCGGCGTGTCCTAAAGTATCCCAGACCGCGTACAAAAGTAACGTATCCAGTCCCCTGCGGGTGGTTTGGGACTTGACTCATCCCTTGAAATGTGAAGGAACAAGGAAGCCCATCACTCGGGACGTAGCTCCACAATAAGCTCCGTTTCAGTCGCTGAGCCAAGAGGGAGACTGGCCACCCCTACGGCTGACCGGGCGCCTACGCCTGCGTCCCCAAACACCTCCCGCAGCAACTCGGATGCGCCATTGATGATCAGGTGCTGGTCTGTAAAGCCAGGATCACTGTTGACGAATCCGGTGAGCCTCACCACACGCGCTATACGGCCAAGAGAGCCAACAGCGGAATACACCTGCCGCAGGTTGTTGGCCGCACACAAAGCTGCGGACCTTTTGGCGTCTTCAATGCTGACCTCAGAATGGACCTTGCCCTCGTACATCAGCTTGCCCCCGGATACAGGGACGGCGCCAGAGCAGTAGACCACATTGCCTACGACCACGGCAGCCTTGTAGATCGCGGCAGGGGGCGAAACTTCGCCAAGGGAATAGCCGAGGCTTTCGAATCGATGGTCAAAGTCAAGCATTGTTCAAAGCGGGTTGCGGACTGCGCCGAGGACACGCAGTCCAGACAGTTGCTGGAAGATTGCACATACCTCGCGCTCACAATGGCACGCTCATGCAATATGCGTTCTGCACCAGATCAGTACGGACATACACGTTGCCAGACTGGTCAGTTCTTTCCTGTAACATGAAAGCCGGCACGTCTGATGAGCGCCAGCGGTGGCCGAAACACGACAGAATCAACGTACGCTGACCCAAAATAGCCGAACCCGTTTTCGACATTGGAAAAGGATCCTGGCTCAACCAGAAAATCCGCATCGAACGCACCGATAGGCGATACCCAGTTTGCATCGCCAACATGGACACGGAGCATGATTTCGACCAGATCGATAACATCGTTCGTGACGGAATCGTCCTGGTCAAACAACTCACGGACCGACAAATAGTCGTCGACCATATCGATCTCAATCAGAAAGCCTCCGTCCTGCTGTTTGGGGCGCCCTGCATAGTTGAAAAGCACAGACTTGAAGATCGGATCGCTCCCTCCCTCAGCGAAGCCCACCACAATGTACTCCACGTCGATACGAGGCATGGAGGGCGGTGCGCCATGCACAAAGACTGGCATGATGGCCACGCCTGGCCTCAGCGTGTCGGCCTCCAGCACTTCCAGCTCAACAGGGCCGGGAATCGTCGTGACAGCCCAGGCTGTTTCGCCGTCGGACCTGGTGACATCCAAACGATATGTCTCATCGGCACGAGCTCTGAATACCGCCCAGAAAACGTGGCGGAAGTCGCCATCCGCAAGCTGTATCAGACTGTCCTGCCAGACCTGCCTGGCTCCGGTCTGTACCACCACAGTGGTAACCTTTGCGTCAATCGGCTCTGGCCGAATCAGCATGATGTTGCTCTGGATCTCAAACACCCGCACGCCATGCGTGTCCGCCTTCGGGTTGATCAGGCCGTAAAGAGAGAATGGCCGGTCAAGCCGAAGCCGCGTATCCACACTTTCAGTGCAGCCTGCAAGTAGTGCTGCCGCAAGCACAGCAAGAAAACAAAGCGATCGCATCAGCGGGTTTCAAACCTCAGGCTGACCGTAGGCACAAACGGAAGCTGGTAGCTGCGCTCAGTCGTGAACAGATCCAGCGCAAACAGGTTGCGGCGGTTGTACAGATTTATGGCGCCAACCTGTGCAGTTATGCTGCCGCTGCCCATGATGAACCGTCTTTCAACGGTTACATCCAGCCGGTGATAAGTAGGCAGGATGCCGCTGAACGGGGGACCGTAAATAACGCGCTGATCGTCCGGTACGGTAAAGATGTCCTGGTAGCCGTCCATGTTGACAAAACCGTCAAACCCGTACACAAGGTTGAAGGGACGGCCAGATCCGAAATTCCAGCGTGCACTGACCTCGTACAGACCAGCCCTCATGTTGCCCACCAGGTTAAGCTGGTGGCGCCTGTCATGTGGCGGCCTGAAACGCAACCGGTCCTGACCGAACCACAATCCTATGGAGGATTGCTTGGCTTCGTATTCAACTGAAGAGAGCCCGTAATTGACGTATCCATAGAGTCTACCGTGCCGGAACTCTGCCCGCAAATCCATGCCGATCACCCGACCGTCAGCGCGCTGCAGGCGGGTTGTGAAACGTGGAAATGAAGTCCACTCCCCAATGAACAGGTTGCCGATGGACTTATAGAATCCTTCCACCGCCAACTCCAGCCCGGGAGACGGGCTGTACCGGTATCCGGCGAGCACATGCACAGCACGCGAGAGGCTCGTTGTTGGTGCGCTGCGCCAGGCGGTGAACACGTTTGTAGCATCGCGTCGGTCGTTCAGCCCGAAAATCTCCTGGTGGTACGCACCCGCTGCGGCACTGACCTCGTGATCTGCACGCGCCCATATCAGGCGCAGCCGTGACTCCAGGATACTCTTGTCGTCCTGCCCGGGAAACAGCTCACCGATGAGCGTGACACGTGCCTTTAACTCAGGCGTGATATAGAAATCCGGCTCAATGTACAAGCCTGCTTTGTGACGCCGGCTGTACCCGACTTCCAGGTTCTGGTAGATGCCTCCCAGACTGGAAGTGATCTGGGGGGCGCGCCAGTACAGCCCCCAATGCCATTCTGCGCGCCGGTAGAAGCTGGTCATGTTCACGGCGTAGCTGAAGCCCTCCGGGCGCGACCAGCGTACGGGCTCACCTGGCGGACCCTGGTTGGTGTCAAGCCGGGAGTAAGAAAACAGCACTTCAGCCACAAAGGGAAGCGCTCTTGGAAGCACTACAAAGCGAGCGCCGAGGGCATAGTTCTTCCAGCCGACTTCCTCCAGTATCCTGTCTTCAGAGGGTAAACCGATAGCACCTGTGTCATACGTGTACAAACCGCTTACAGAAAGCTGACTTGTCTGGCTGATGATCAGGTGCACTTTTGCAAAGGCGTCACCAAACGTGTACGGCAGGTCTTGCGGCACATACTGTTGCGCGAACTGGCGAATCATGGACTGCCGCAGAGATCCGATAACTGAGGCACGACCCCGAATCAGAGGACCTTCAAACTGCACTGCACTCACAAAAGGAGACACCGAGACGGAAGCATCGTACTCGCGCTTATTGCCGTTCCGGGACTTTACATCGATGACTGATGCGATACGGCCTGAATATGGGCTGCCGTGACCCGCTGCATAGATGTCCGCCTGACGAATGATGTCCGCGGGAAAAGCCGAATAGAACCCCAGTATGTGTGAAGGCTGATGCACATACATTCCGTCAATCAGCGTGAGGTTGTGTGACGGCTCACCACCGCGGATGAAGAGCTGCCCACCACGATCACCAAGGCTCACAACACCGGGCAGCGCCGTCAGGTAGCTGGCCAGATCACCGGAAACATCGGGTGTAGGAATGAGGTCGATGTCGCGTGGCGTGATAACCTGCTGACCAGCTGTTACGCGGGCTGCACCGGATTCCGGTTCCGCTTCCACGACAAGCTCGTCCAGCACGGTTTCAAGGGGTTCAAGGCTCAGGTTGAGCGTGACACGTTCCCCCGCAGCCAGCCGCAGCGTGTCCACATGGCTGGTGTATCCTATGTAAGAGGCACGGAGGAAGTATACACCTGGCGGAATCCGCGTTATACTGTAGATGCCATCCGAATCGGTTATGCTCCCGCGAAGGTCTCCGCCAGAGGACTCGAGGAGTACGTTTACACTCGTCAGCGCTTCCCCGTCCGAGTAGTCACTTACGAAGCCGCGTATCGACGCAAGTTGCGCGCTGGCCCTCGAAGCACCTGCAAGGCTGGATATTGCCAGCACCATGGCTGCACAAGACAGCCAAAAAAGCCGCTGCACAGGCGCTTGGGAAAAGCTCCTGAGATAGGACAGCAGTAGAGGCATCCGGAATGGACAGCACAACATGGCCAAAAGCGCGCTGAGCAACGCTGAGTCAAGGCTCCCTTTCATACAGCACGCGAGCCAGCAAAAGATACTGCCTGCCCTTGATACCTGCAGTAGGGCCGTCATGGCACCGCAAAGTCAGACAACCCGCAGGATTCCACGCATTGTCTGGGCGTGCCCCGGAAACGTGCATACAATCACATAATCACCCGCACGTGCCGGGGCACGGAAATAGATCGTCTCGGTCGCTCCAGGCTCCAGGAGTCCGGTGTGATAGAGAACCGCATCGCTGTCTGGCACGTAGGCCATGTCGTGACCTGCCAGCCCAAGCCGCATGGCTTCCAAGGCTACCGAGTCGGCCTGATCCGGCTTGGTTACGACAAGGTTGTGCAGCATGTCGTCGTTGTTGTTGAACGTCAGGGCTACGCGCCCACCCGCCACGACTGTCAGCAGTTCCGTGTCAAAGAGCAGGTTGGGCAGCGTGCCCACGGAAAGCGCCGTATCGGCATCACCCTCCCATGACGGTGGAGCTGTGGTTACGCGCTTTGGCCCGGTGGCAGATGCCTCCTCTGGCACATCAGGTGTCTCACGCGGCACCCTGCCAGCGGACAGTCTGTCCCCATCAGGGATACGGTTGAGCGTGTAATAGGCCACATCGTGCAGCAGGGGTGTATCCAGCTGATCACGAAGGCCGGCCAGACGCAGCTGATAGATGTATCCCTCACGAAAGTCGTCCAGCGCGATACGGACACGCCTCTTGTCCTCACTGATGGCCACACCTTGCAAGCGGTGCTTCATCTGGCGTATCGGCGGACTCCCGTACGCAGAGTGATACTTGTACGTGAAACTTTCCGCCATGATGGACGAATGCCGCAATGCGGATGTCGTGTCTATCGGCCTGGTGAAGATAAGCTCAAACCCGTCGGACACTGCCCGCACCTCCTTGACTTCAAACGGAGTCTTTCCGGTCCACTTCACATATTGAAGACCGAAGGGCGCTTTGCCTGTGGAAGCCCAACCGCGATTTGTCATGCCTGCAAACAGCGAGCCATCCGGCGCCCACGCCAAGCGGAGCACACCAGAGGCAAATCCTTCAACAAACGGGAACGCTGCACCCTGATACACGTCGTCAACCTTCTCAAGGAAGATTCGCGTGATCTTGCTGTGACCCTGGTCACCGACCAGGAGCTGACCTGCAAAGGGTCCGAACAATCCACCTGTGGAATCCGGCACAATATCTGATGTGGAGATCCCCAATATGCCGTGCGGCATCCACACGGCGGGTGGTTTCAGCTCGTCGATTACGCGTGCAACTTCAAACAGCGGCTCACCTGAATCCGGCACATCCTCAGGCTGCAGCGACAGGGGAGAGGCAGGGTCGCTGGTCCAGTGCAAGCCTGCCGGATTGCCCGCAAAGTCTCCCTCTTCGATATGGGTGATATAGCCGGAACCGACCCAGTCCCCCTGGTTTTCAGCAAAGAACAGCGCACCATCCATGGTTGTGCCCATACCTGCCGGTGAGCGCATGCCTGCAGCTATGGGCTTCATCTCTCCGTCAGGCCTTATAGCAAGCATCCAGCCGCGCCACGGTGACAGGCTTGCGCCAAAACCGATCCAGGCCAGATTGAGTGCTACCACCATGGATCCGTCTTCGCGAACAAGCGGCCCGTAGGAGTATTCATGGTAGTTGCCTTCGAGCGGCCAGGAATAGATCGTCCGGTAAACATCTGCGGTGCCATCGCCATCCTGATCGCTTAGCTGTGTGAGCTCGCTGCGCTGTGCAGTGTACAGCGCTCCAGCATGGTATGCCAAGCCCAGCGCTTCATGAAGGCCATGCGCAAAACGCCGGAAGTGCGGCCCGCCACCCCGCATGGTCGGGTTATCAACGATCCATACCTCACCCCGCCTTGTGGCCACTGCCAGCGCACCGCCTGGCATAAACGTCATGCCACCGACTTCCAGCACAATGCCTTCGGGGATTGGCACTGTTTTGATCGGATAGTAGTCCGCTTCTACCGGCTGCGAATGCGCGACTGCTGACAAAGGCAGCAGCATAGCAGACACAAGCAGGCGCAGCATGTTTGCAGTCATCACCAGACAATAGCGTATGTTACACTGGCAGCGCCGCCTTCAAAGCGAATCGGCAGCATGAGCGTCTCTTCACCTCCGACGCTGCGCACATCCGCATCACCCAGGAGCTCAATGTAGAAAGACCGGTCGTCCACATCGTAGACCCCTTCCTGTATTATACGGACAGAAGCGCCGCTCACTGCCCGCACCCACAATCCTTCAGGCGGCGCCCCGTCAGCAGTGAATGACAGCGTACGCCACAGGTACGGGCTGTTTCTGGCCGGAGCAAGCCGGTCTTCAATAGTAAGGTCTCCCAGCTCATACACCAACACCGGCCGCCGATCTGCGTCCAGCCCGTATCCCCGCGTCTGCAGCGAGTCCTCAGTGCCAGGCCATACCAGGGGTGAGCGCCCGGACAGTGTCAGAACACTCCCCTGCGGTTTTGCAAGCTGATCGTGGCCGCGATTGTGCCACATGGCGGAAACATCCAGGAACGGGCCCCGCCAGACGTACAGCAGGGTGCCGCTGGCAAGGTCGAGGCTGTAATGCACGCCGGAAGGGTCACCTACACTGACCGCGTGCGTTCGCTTCGCTCCGCCATGCGTAACGAAGCCGCGAAGAATCACTGGTTCAGATTCTGCCGAAACCCGGATCGGTGCCACTGGCTGCCTGCGCTGCGATGGCTGCATAAGCACATGGGCTGGTGTGTCCGGGCCTTCAACCAGCAGCGTCACACCAGGTGGTCGCCAGGCAACAGACTTATGAACAACAAAGGCAAAGGGGTGCGTACCGGCACTCAGTCTTGCTTTGCTTTCGACTGCGGCAGCATTGGTTTCGTGGCGCAGGACCTCGCTGTCGTCCACGGTAAGCACGGCACCGCCGATCCTCCGATCACGAAAGTGCGGATCGCCCGTGATCCAGTCCAGCGCTACGCTGAAACGGTGCCAGCCACCGGCCGGCAGGTTGATGAGTCCCCGGTATTCGACCAGGAGAGGCTGTGTTTCTTCAACCCGGTGGGCCCCCAGATTGTCCAGGCGGCCTTCCAGCGTCGGTAACTCCATCAACGGAACTTCCGTGTAGTCGCCCACAAACAGGCGATAACGCACGTCGGAGTCTGTGATCATTTCAGATCCGTAGCGCTTGTACCGGATATTGCGCAGCGCAACGGGGCCATGGTCTCCCTGAATCATGAGCGGCCCTTGTGCGGCTTCGTCAGCAAAGGCGGCCGCGCACGTTGGTCCCGTTACTGAGACATTCTGGTGCAGTACTGCATCGTTCAGCACCACCAGCTCAAAACGCGCATGCTGCACCTTGTGCCCAGCTGCATCAAAGCGTGGTGCACGAAATACTACGCGCAGCGACTGCCAGAGGCCGGGGGCACGACTGGCATTGACACGCGGCGCATGCCCTTCAAAGCCCTGCCCCCGTGCTTCATCCCAGCGCTGATAGATACCTCCGGCATCGCCAAAGCCAGGGTTGGACTTTTCCCAGGAGTCAAGCAGCTGAATCTCGTAACGACCCTGGAAATAGATGCCCGAGTTGGACCCTTTCGGCATCATGAACTCCAGCTCCAGCTCCATATCGCTGTGCATCCAGCGTGTAAAGAGGTTGGTACGGGCGTGATCATCCGGCAGGCTTACGAGAACACCGGTGCCAGCGCCCGGAACCAGAGACCATCGCTCCGTACGATCGCTTTCAACAACGGATGCCAGGCTCCAGTTGGTTCCAGGCGACTGAAACGCCTCCATCGAATCAAGGCTGAGGACACTCAGGCCTGCGTCGCCCTGCCCTGCTGCACTGGATGCAACAAACCAGGCCAGCATGGAAGCAGCGAGTCTCATGACCGACTGTGGCAGAATCATGCGTTCGGATTCCTGTCCGTGCTCCTGAACACCGAGCCTCACAAGGCTATGCGGATACGCCTGCTTTGCTCTGGCAAGTCCTTGTCTTTATGAGCATGTGCTCTTACTTCTGGCGAGCAAAGTGGCGGTACAGCAGCCATGTCACACCAAAGGCGATAAGGAAGATAATGGCCGGCACAATGATGCCCATCCAGGGGATCGGGGAAGTCTGCTGGATAAGTGCAATCATGAGGCTGAGCGCTTGCGATGCCTTCTGTAAGAGAAATATGCCAATAACAGCCCCGCTAAAGAAGCCACATAGGCTATCGTCATGCCGATAACGGTGGCAAGAGCCTGGTTCATAGATCCTCTGAGTCTGTGTCCTTCCAGCGGACCTGGGCCTCCAGCTGATTCAGGTAAGCCTGCTGTTTCCGCTCGTACTCTGCTGAAACTGCTCTGAGCTTCGGATCAATGACGTAATGCATCAGCACAGTCAGCACAATGCCGGCTGCCAGCATGACGTATCCGGATGTCTGCAGGAGAAGGCTGAGGGCGAGTCCTATCGTCAGAAGGACATAACAGGTGGGGGAGATCGCAATAGCGACCCAGTCCTCCCTGGTCCACTCGTCGGCTTCGTGTGCCGTCCAGCTGCGTCGGATAAGCGCCATCAGCTCTACCCTGATGTTGAACCTGCATGTACCGCACTGGCCGGCAAGAGCAGCCCGCGCCTTGCAGCCTCACTCCGTACAGGACCCCACCATCCCAACGGGCGTGACTGGACATAGTATCTGACCAGGTGGTCCATATTCTCCGGCCTGGTCAGGAAGGTTACCGGCAAGTACACCAGGGCCCCGAGCACCATAAGCAGCCAGAACTGCTGATAGTCAGGGATTTCGGGGATCACGCCGAGGGCTGGCAGGATCCATACCACGAGCCAGCTAAAGCCGAGGTTGGCGATCCAGGCCGAAAGGTAGCCCCATGCGTTGAACCGCCACCACACTACCTGCAGTATGTTCGGCAGCCAGATGCCGGCCGCCATGATCCAGAGCGCAAAGATCAGCCAGGAGGTCAGGTCCTCCATCATCAGGCCATAAAAGAAGGACCCGAAGAGCAGAATCACGGTGGAGACACGCCCGACAAGAATAAGCTGCGCTTCGCTGGCTTTGGGGTTGACATAATGCTGGTACAGGTCACGCGTGGCGTACAGCGCCCCCAAGTTCAGGTGTGAAGAGATGGTGGAGAGGTGTATTGCCAGGATAGCCGCAAAGAAAAATCCCACCATGCCAACCGGCAGGTAGTCAAACCCCAGGCGAAACCACCCCATCTCATACTCTGCTGTTTCGGTCAGCCCCGGAAACAGCACAAAGAAGGCCAGGATAGACACGGCCCAAACGGAGTTGCGAACCAGCCCCAGCACGGTACCCCACCAGATGCTGTAGCTTGCATCCCGCACGGTCCTGGCCGACTGGATACGTTGCGCTTCGACATACCAGTCCACGGTGGTGCCCATGCCGAAGCCGCCCAGGAGTGCTATGACCAGCATGGTCACAAACCAGGCGGTCGGAAAGCTGCCAGACCACCAGCCCGTGAATGCAAATGGGTTCATGCGGTCCAACGCTCCAAGGGCTGTGAGCTTGGCAATGATACCGGCTGGCCCGCCGGCGACGCTGATGCCCCAGAACGACACGATGAGGATCACCAGGAATGCGATGATACCCTGCTGAAAGTCGGCCATAACCACGCCCCAATACCCTGCAGCGAGCACGTAGATCGCGCACACGAGCGAGAAAGCAACCAGTCCCACCCATACGGGCCACCCAAAAAGGAAGGCGCATATCTTGCCCATGGCTATCCCGACCCAGCCCAGCACGAACATGTTCATGAAAAACTGCCACCCGGCCATCCAGCCGCGCAAGAGCTCTGCGCCCAACCCGGTAAAACGGACGACATTCCACTCAGCTTGCGTATAGGCAAGAGAGCGCCTGAATATCCGTGTTGACACAAAGGAGCTGATGGCTGCCCATGCAGAGAAGAACGTGTACCAGATCCCTGCCATGCCGTGCTGATAGATGACGCCCGTGATCCACATGGGTGTATCTGTTGCTGTATGCGTGGCGTAGACACTCGAGGCCGGAAGCCACCAAGGCAGGCCACGACCTGCAAGGAAGAAGTCAGATTCGGACCGCCTGCCCAACCGGTAGAACAGCACACCGCTTCCAATCATCAGCGCAAGGAACAGCCCAACCCATATCCAGTCCAGTGCGGTAAACGCTACGCTCATCAAAAGCGGTCATTCAAGGTGTACGACAATAATAGCATTCCACGCGATAGCAAATGGAGGGGCTTGCACGCATGGGGACACAGCCCCAAAGGTGGAAGCGCTGCCAATCGGAACGGAGCACATGCGCACAACCGGGGTGTCGATGGGCAGGGACTGCGAGACCACGATGCTGCCAGTCTGCACAGTGGCGGCGATGCCAGATGCATTGGCACAGAGCGTGCCGAACCGCTGCCTGCCGAAGTGGCAGACGCTCCTTGTTCAGCAGTCACAGCCAGGCGGCCCGTGCGGTGTTCACGCAGGCTGCCAAAGTCTTCGATGCAAAGGCCACCAACCTGCCTAAGAAGAGGCTGAACGCGGCAACGGCTGCTCCGAAAGTGCCAGTGCCGATTGCGCAGCACAAGCATGGCGGAGCGTCAGGAGCACACGATCCGCATCTTTCCGGACGAAGCATCCGCGGAGCGCCTGATGGAATGGGACAAGGCGAGCCTGCGCTACTTCACGACAGAAGCATACCATGACGAGCTCCGCGCCAGCCACGCTGCACCTCCCGCACCAACAAAACCAATCGCAGCAACTGGGCTTGACTGTCACCGGACAGCGTTAAATGCTTAAGCCTGCATCCACGAGACGCAGCCGACAGATAACCGGTGTAGCCCTTGGACTCTTGATTGAGGAACTCGCTGGCGTATGTTTCAAGCTTCTGCTACCTGATCGCACTGAACACCCGATTGAACCGGACCTGACCAAAAAAGACCGGGCTGCCTTCCGAGTTCCAGGAAAAGTAGATCATCACCGCGCGGCCAACCACGTGATCAAAAGGCACAAAGCCCCAGTATCGGCTGTCTTCTGAGTTGTCGCGGTTGTCGCCCATCACGAAGTAATAGTCCTGCTCGAACGTGTACGTTGTCGCAGGCTCGCCGTCAATAACAAACTCGCCGCGGACCTGCGCTGCCGTGTGCCCCTCGTGTCTGCGTATCACCGTCTCAAAAACCGGCCAGTTTTCATCAGTGAGCATGACCGTCATACCCTCCTTTGGCACGAGCACTGGCCCATAGTTGTCCGGCGTGTAACCCCTGCCTGTCGGGTACATGTGATCGCGATAACCGCTGTTGCCACGCACAATGGCAGGCACCACCCTGTCGACGTAGGACCATTCGGTGATTGCATCAGCAGCTGGCCTGGTGGCCAGGATCCTGACAACACTCGGATTGGCCGTTGGCACAATCTCCGTGATACCAGCCTCCCGCAGCCGTGCAACAGGCAGCTGCACACGCGGGTCCGTCTTGTACACATACCAGTGCTGCTGCATACGCTCATCCAAAGGCTGTGCCTCCCCATTGACGTGCAAAACCTTGTTGATCACAGCCAGTGAATCGCCGGGTAAACCCACGACCCGCTTGATGTAGTGCATCTTCCGGTCAATGTACCTGGACGGGTCGTCGGGCCAGTTGAACACAGCAGCATCGCCCCGCTTGACACTCGAAAACCCCGGAATGCGCGTCCAGGGGAGCTCAAGTCCGCGAATGTATATCTGCGTGAAAGGAATACCCACCGTTATGGGAGTCCGGACACCATAGTGCAGCTTGGACACGAAAAGATAGTCTCCTACAAGCAGGCTCTTCTCCATCGATGGCGTGGGTATGCGAAACAGGTCAAACAGGAACGTCCGCACGATGATCATAAAGATGATCGCGAAGACCATTGCGTCCAGCCACTCCCGAATGGGACCCTTTTTCTGCTTGTCAGGCTTCTCGCCGCGCCTGGCAGCGCGCTGTGCGCGTTGCTTTCGTCTTGCTTTCCTGGATTGAGGCTCTGTCACATTTTTCACCGTTAGTCTTGAGCTGTACTATTGGCCACAGGCCGGCCGCGGGCCAGGTCGGGTGGACGGATGGGCTGGGTAAAGAACGCGATCCCATCATAGCCGGTCCTGTACCACTGAGAGGCAGCCTCATCGTAAAAATAGTCGGTGAAGACCCCATAGGGTGCTTCAAGCAGTATGCGTCCCAGCAGCGACTGGCGCAGGCTGTACAGGTGATCGCGAAACCTGAAATCCCCGGCCAACACCACCCCGTGGTCAAAGGGGCCACGGGCATCCATAACAATAACAGGGATGGAGTCGTTCACGATGATCCAGTACTCAAACTGAATATATTCAGATGAAGCCGCCACAGGTCGGGATTCCACAATGGTCTTGGTAGGCGCTCCGAAGGCGCTCTGCAGCTTCGCCCGTATGCGCGGCGTCACTGTTGTATCGACTGCCGTGAAGTGGTCATTGCCGACGTATGCCATCCTGGCGGGGTTGAACTTCCCTTGGTGTTTGAGCCGCTCGCCCGGAGCAATCACTCGCCAGGTTTGTGCTTCTCCCCTCCAGGGTGACTCCGGTCGCATCGAAGCGGCCGTGGCCATCAGGGCCCAGATCCAGGGCTCCAGCGTGTCTGATGGCACCGGATGCAGGTCCAGCGGAGCCGGTGCGACATAGGAGCCTTCACGTGCCAGGAGCTCCCGAAACTCCTTGGCAAACCTCGCCCTCGAATAAATCCATCCGACCTCATCCTTCGCAATACGTGTTTTCTGCTGCGCTGCAGACGGCACCGCCTGACCTGCCACAAACACGACCACAGCAGCAACAGATGTCAGCCAAGGCATATGACACGCGGCCAGCACTTCAGTTCTCCATGGACAATACGGCAAGAAAAGCCTCCTGTGGCACCTCCACGCTTCCAACATGCTTCATACGCTTCTTGCCCTCTTTCTGCTTCTCCAGCAGCTTGCGCTTGCGCGTAATGTCGCCACCGTAGCATTTGGCCGTCACGTCCTTGCGGACAGCCCGCACCGTGGTGCGCGCGATCACGCGGCTCCCAATCGCGGCCTGGATCGCTACCTCAAACATCTGCCGGGGAATCAGGTCCTTGAGTCTGGTAGTGAGCTTGCGTCCCATGTCAAACGCCTTCGAGCGGTGCACTATTGCGGAAAGCGCATCAACCGGGTCTCCGTTGATCAGGATATCTAGCTTGATCAGGTCGCTCCTGCGGTACCCGAACAGCTCGTAGTCCAGCGATGCATATCCCCGACTCACGCTCTTGAGCCTGTCGTAAAAGTCGAAGACGATTTCGGCAAGCGGAAGCTGGTATTCCAGGCTCACGCGCTCCCGATCGAGGTAAGTCTGATTGGCATACTCGCCCCGGCGATCCTGGCAGAGCTTCATCAGATTGCCAACATAGCCTGCCGGTGTAATGATCTCGGCCCTCACATACGGTTCGCGAATGTGGTCCAGCATGTTGCCCGCCGGCACCTTGTTCGGATTTTCGACGATGCGCACCGTGCCGCTGGTCAGCACGACCTCATACTTCACATTGGGCAGTGTTGTGATAATGTCGAGACCAAATTCGCGGTCCAGCCGCTCCTGTACAATCTCCATGTGCAACAACCCCAGAAACCCTACGCGAAACCCGAAGCCCAGGGCCGCGGAAGTTTCCGGCTCGTATGCTATGGCGGAATCGTTAAGCTGAAGCCGCTCCAGTGAGGCACGCAGGTCTTCAAAGTCCTCTGCATTGGAAGGATACACGCCCGAAAACACCATGGGCTTGACCTCACGGAACCCGGAGATCGGCTCAGTCGCACGTCGCTTTGCATGGGTGATCGTATCCCCGACACGCGTATCCCGCACATCTTTAATAGATCCTATCACATATCCCACATCACCCGCACGAAGTGCTTCCGCGGGCTGCATGCCCAGACGCAGCACGCCTATCTCCTCGGCAGCGTACGAGCAGCCTGTGGCCATAAAGAATATCTCATCGCGACGCCGAATCGTGCCTTCAAAGACACGCACATATGCTACAGCTCCCCGGTACTGGTTGAAGATTGAATCAAAGATCAGTGCTCGCAGCGGGGCCCCAGCATCACCACCGGGGGGCGGCACACGCGTAATGATGGCCTCCAGCACGTCTTGAACCCCCTCACCTGTCTTGGCACTGATGGTGAGCACATCCTCGGCTGGTTCTCCTATGAGGTTTTCCACCGACATGGCCACCAGATCAGGGCGGGCACTGGGGAGATCCACCTTGTTAAGGACCGGGATGATTTCAAGGTCACTGTCGAGTGCAAGAAAGAGGTTGCTGATCGTCTGTGCCTCGATACCCTGCGCAGCATCTATAATCAGGACGGCGCCCTCGCAGGCTTTCAGCGCACGCGATACCTCGTAAGCAAAGTCCACATGACCTGGCGTATCAATGAGGTTGAGCGTATACGTGTTGCCATCACAAGCGGCATACCGCATCTGGATAGCATGGCTCTTGATGGTGATTCCCCGCTCACGCTCCAGGTCCATGGAGTCCAAGACCTGATCCTGCATGTCACGCTGCGCAACCGTGCCGGTAAGCTCGAGCAACCGGTCCGCAAGGGTGCTCTTGCCGTGATCAATGTGGGCAATGATGCAGAAATTCCTTACGCGGCTTTGATGCGAAGGCATAAGATCGACTGCGACGCCACACAGGCATGCGTGAAATAAAAATCTACCGGTCTGGTTCCATAAAGCCCTGCACCACATGCCATGTGCTGTTCCGGTCAACGATACCGGCTGTCACTGCACCCGTGGGCGCCGAGCCCGGCTTGAACGGCAGCGCCGCTTCACTGGGTATCACAAACATGGCAGTGAAGTGGAATCCGCAGGTCTGCCCTCAGAAGCAACCAGCATTACGATGAGCATCCGCCGCAGAGATGACCAGGTCCGCCGGTAACGCATCCCATCCTCATTCACTGACCCGAACATCAAGCTTAGCGACACGGAGAGGACCGCGTCCACGGACCTGTTCCACACAGGACCGCTGCGCCTCGGTCGTGACGGCCTGCTGCTTTATCCCGTCCAGCTGATTGCCCGTATGATTCCCACGACCTTTCCGGATAGCATATGACCTGCTCCTTCTTGCGGGTACGGAATCCCTGCAGGATCACGGTCCGCCAAGGTGCCCTGGAGAGGACTCGAACCTCCACGCCCGTACGGGCACAGCATCCTGAATGCTGCGCGTCTACCAGTTCCGCCACCAGGGCCGCTCCCAGCTTAAAGGGGTTGTAAAGAGAACTGTTCCGACAGGAAAGAAACCTTCCTGCTGTGCGTGTGTTCACCGTGACCGCGATTGCTGTGCCACTCCTCGGTAGCTCAATGGTAGAGCATGCGGCTGTTAACCGCAGGGTTGTAGGTTCGAGTCCTACCCGGGGAGCGCAAGGCCGCGGGTTACGGTTCATGCAGCGGGCAAGGCCCGCATCGCCTGCGTAGAGAACCCACCATCCACCAGAAGCGTCTGCCCTGTGATATAGCGGCTGGCTTCTGACGCCAGAAACACCACAGCACCATCCAGATCATTGGGCAAGCCCGGGCGTCCCAGCGGCAGCCTCGCCTTTAGCGTCTTAACCCAATCAGTATCCTCATACAGGGCCTTGTTCAGTGCCGTCCTGAACCAGCCTGGAGCGATACAGTTGACCGTGATGCCGAAGCTGCCCCAGTCATCGGCAAGTGACATAGTGAGCTGCTTGACGCCCCCTTTGCTTGCACAATAGGGACCAAGACCCGCGTAGCCAGCCACAGAAGTTAGCGAGCCGATATTGATGATGCGGCCGTAGCCGGCCTTCACCATGTGCCGGGCTACCGATTGCGCTACAAAGAACGTACCCCGAAGATTGGTGTCCAGTATCGTGTTCCAATCCTCCCAAGTCACCTCCAAAGCAGGCTTGCGATTGTTGCAGCCTGCGTTATTGATCAGCACATCAATGCGCCCGAAGCGGGCTATGGCGTGCACCGTCATCTGCATAATGCTTTCCTGGCTGCGCACGTCGAGCGATACCGGCAGAGCCTGGCGGCCCAACGCCTGGACTTCCGCCTGAACCTCTCTGAGCCTGTCTGTATCCCGACTCGTAATCACAAGGTCCGCGCCCGCATGCGCCAGCGCTCGAGCCATATAATGCCCCAAGCCGCGGCTGGCACCAGTAACGACTGCTACACGACCGGACAGGTCAAACAGGTTCTTCTGCATGGAATATCACGTTGACGAAAACACCCGGATGCCACTGGCTAATAATAAGGAGCAGAAGCCTACAGGCGACACCTGCATGCGTGCCGCACAGCATTCACCGCGGCTCAGCGCCGTTAATCCTGCTGTATGTGCGGCAGATTGGCATATATTTCCCATGAATCTGGTGCGTGCATGCATGCCGGGAACAGCCACAGCCCTTTATGACGCCCTTGCTCATCCTTGCTCTTGCCATCCTGATTGTCGTCGGGATGATTGTCGGGCTTCGTATCAATGCCTTTGTGGCACTGATTACGGCCGCTATCCTGGTATCCCTCCTTGCTCCTGGTCCATGGTCTGACAAGGTCGCGCGTGTAGCCACGGCCTTCGGCTCCACGGCGGGCAGTATCGGCATCGTCATCGCCATGGCCGCGGTTATTGGCATCACCATGATGGCCAGCGGTGCAGCGGATCGCGTCGTTCAAGCATTCTTGAGCCTCCTGGGGCAGAATCAAGGGGGTACGGCGCTGACCGCAAGCGGCTTCGTGCTTTCGGTACCGGTGTTCTTTGATACCGTGTTTTACCTTCTTATCCCGCTTGCGCGGTCCATGTACCGGCACACGGGCGGCGGATACCTCGGCTTTGTGATGGCCATCAGCGCCGGTGCGGCCGCAACGCACAGCCTCGTACCTCCTACACCAGGCCCCCTCATCATCGCAGACAACCTGGGTATTGATCTGGGCACGATGATGCTGATCGGCACCGCGATTGCACTTCCTGCAGCTGTCGCGGGGTTTGTGTTTGCGATCTGGGTATCCCACCGCATGCCGGTGCCAATGCGCTCGGTTCCGGGTGAGCAGAAGCAAGCCCCGCTGGACAAGCCCCCTGCCCTGGTGCTTTCGCTTGCGCCTATACTGCTTCCCGTGTTGCTGATCTCAGGAAAAACCATCCTCGCACCCATGGCTGGCAGCGGCAACGCTCTGCTCCAGCCCCTTGCCACATGGTTCAGCGTTCTCGGAGACCCGAATCTGGCATTGCTCCTTGCAGCCTTCGTGAGCGTTGCGCTCTATATCCGGGTGCGACGACCAACCCGTACGGCCATGGGCAAGCTTGTTGAGCAGTCTCTGCAGAGCGGCGGCATCATCATTCTCATCACAGCAGCGGGCGGCACCTTTGGTGCTATGCTTAAGGAGGCTCAGATCGGGCCCGCCATTCAGGGCATGCTTCCTCCCGACACAGTAGCCTCCGGGCTGCTCATGCTGGCCATAGGCTTCGGCATGGCAGCGCTCCTCAAGTTCGCCCAAGGATCCTCTACAGTAGCCATGATCACTGCCAGCGCCATGGTAGCCACCATGGTGGTACCAGGGGATCTGGGGTTTCACGTCGTGTATCTTGGGACAGCTATCGGCAGTGGTGCACTGGTTGGGTCCTGGATGAATGACAGCGGGTTCTGGATTTACTCGAAGATGGGCGGCATCACCGAAGCTGAAACCCTCAAGTCGTGGACACCGCTACTGGCCATCATGGGTGTCGTCGGTGGCGCTGCATCCTTACTTATGGCTCTCTTCGTACCACTGGTCTAGATGAATCGCTACAGCAAACAGGTAACACAGAACCCTAACCAGGCTGGTGCGCGTGCCATGCTGCACGCCATCGGGCTGAGCGAGGCGGACCTGGAAAAGCCCCAGGTTGGCATCGCGAGCATGGGCTGGGAAGGCAACCCATGCAACATGCACCTGAATGCGTTTGCACAGAGCATCAAAGCCAGCGTGCAGTCTCATGGCCTCCTGGGGCTGGTGTTTCACACCATTGGTGTCAGCGACGGCATCTCTATGGGTTCATCCGGGATGCGGTTCTCTCTTCCGTCGCGCGACATCATTGCGGAGTCCATAGAGACGGTGGTCTCGGCCCAGTGGTACGACGGCATCGTAGCCGTTGCGGGGTGTGACAAAAACATGCCCGGTTCCATCATGGCTCTGGCTCGCCTCAATCGTCCCAGCCTTATGGTCTATGGCGGAACCATCAAGCCTGGCTGCTGGAAGGGCAAGAACATTGACATTGTGGCAGCTTTTGAAGCTGCTGGCCAGCGGGCGGCGGGCACAATCAGTGAGGAGGATTTTCAGGCTATTGCGCGCAGTGCATGCCCCGGCGCGGGCGCCTGCGGCGGCATGTATACTGCCAACACAATGGCATCCGCCATTGAGGCGCTAGGTATGACACTGCCCTGGGATTCCTCATATCCTGCCGTCAGCGTCCTCAAGCAGCGCGAGCTGCAGGATGTGGGGCCAGCCATCCACCACCTCCTGGAGCAGAACATCAGGCCGCGGGACATACTGACGATGGAAGCCTTCCAGAATGCGCTGCGCACCATCATCGTCCTGGGTGGTTCCACCAATGCAGCCTTGCACCTGGTAGCCATGGCCAAGGCGGCCGCCGTGCCGCTGACACTGAATGACTTTCAGACCATGAGCGCGACCACGCCACTGCTTGCAGATCTCAAGCCCAGCGGCCGCTACGTTATGGAGGACCTCTTCAATGTGGGTGGCGTGCCCAGCGTAATGAAGATGCTGCTGGACGCGGAGCTTCTGCATGGAGACTGCCTCACGGTGACCGGCAAAACCATTGCAGAGAATTTGGCAGACATCGCTCCGCTCCAGGATGGGCAGGATGTCATACGCCCTCTTTCCAGCCCTATCAAGGCTACCGGCCATCTGCAGATCCTGTATGGCAACCTGGCCGAAGGCGGCGCTGTGGCCAAGATCACCGGCAAAGAAGGCGAACGCTTTTCAGGCACAGCCCGCGTGTTTGACACGGAAGAAGCGGCGTTGAACGCAATCCTAGGTGGTGAAATTCGTGCTGCCGATGTGCTGGTGCTCCGTTATTGCGGTCCCCAGGGAGGCCCCGGCATGCCGGAAATGTTGCGCCCCACGGGAGCCATTATGGGTGCTGGCCTGGGAGGCCAGGTAGCCCTGATCACGGATGGGCGGTTTTCCGGGGCCACGCACGGCTTCGTCGTCGGGCATATCACGCCGGAAGCACAGGTTGGCGGCACGATAGCGCTGCTGCAGGACGGCGATCTGATCACGATAGATGCCGCGGCCAACACCATTACGGTAGCGCTGAGTCCAGAGGAGCTTCAAGCACGGCGGCGGCACTGGACTGCGCCACCGCTTAAAGCGCAAGACGGTATCCTGCTTCGCTATGCACATACCGTGTCATCCGCAAGTGAAGGATGCGTAACGGATGCATTCCCCAGGCACGTGACTCCTTAGGGTCCCCGATTGACAAACTCAACCGCGCAGGTTTCGTGCTGGCTGCGTTACCGCAGCACCAATCAGGTTCAGCAGCTCCGATCGCCCGGTCCGCTTTATTGTGGAGCACATCGTAACTGAGGCCCTCACACCACACTCAAAAAGGACCTGATCAACCTGCTTCCGGCTTGCAGCGCGACCAGAGCCGGACAGCTTATCCGCCTTGGTCAGAGCAATCAGGTATTCCACTCTGACCGAACGCATCTTTATGAGCACCTCCCGGTCCAGTGCCATCGGCGGATGACGGCAGTCGATAAGGTGCACAACAGCACACAGCTCCTTGCGCTGAGTGAGATAGCTGGAAACAAACCGTGACCACTGTGCACGAAGCGCCTTGCTCACCTTGGCATACCCGAATCCCGGCAGATCCAGAAAAAGCACGCGATTATTGACCTTGTAGCAGTTGACTGTACGCGTCTTGCCAGGCACCCTGCTGGTTCGCGCCAGGCGGCGTCGCCCTGCCAGCATGTTCAGCAGCGAGCTTTTGCCCACATTGGACCGGCCGATGAAGGCCACCTCCGGCAGTCCTTCCCGCGGAAGCTGCTGCCAGCTTGCCGCACTCGACAGAAAGCTGACACTGTTTACCTCCACGGGCGCTTGATCGGTCTGGTCCTGCTACAAGCCTGCTTCCTTGACGGCCTGGCCAATCCAGGCAGGGTTTCTGACAATGCGGACGCCAGCCGATTCAAGTGCGGTGAACTTGTCGGCGGCGGTGCCTTTTCCACCTGAGATGATGGCGCCGGCATGGCCCATGCGACGTCCTGGGGGCGCAGTGGCGCCCGCAATAAAGCCGATGACAGGCTTGGACATATGCTCCTTGATGTACAGCGCCGCATCCTCTTCATCTGTGCCCCCGATCTCTCCAATAAGCACTACGGCCTCTGTGTCGGGGTCAGCTTCATAGAGCCCCAGTGCCCCCACAAACCGGGTCCCAATGATCGGGTCGCCCCCGATCCCGATAGCCGTGCTCTGCCCATAGCCCTGACGCGTAAGCTGATCTACAGCTTCGTACGTCAGCGTGCCCGACCGAGAGATCACCCCAATGCTCCCTTCTGCAAAGATCATAGCCGGCATGATCCCTACTTTGGCCTGGTTCGGCGTGAGCACGCCCGGACAGTTTGGGCCTACCAGCCTGGCACCGACACTCGTGACGTAGCTGAATGCTCTGACCATATCCTGCACGGGAATACCTTCAGTTATACACACGATGAGCCCTATCCCGGCTGCCGCCGCTTCCATCATCGCATCAGCCGCGAAGGCGGGAGGCACAAACATGACAGAAGTGTTTGCGCCCTCGTTCTGAACAGCTTCTTCCACGGTGTTAAAGACCGGCCGGCCAAGGTGCCTCTGTCCGCCCTTGCCCGGCGTAACACCGCCTACCACACATGTGCCGTAATCGATCATCTGCCCGGCATGGAAGGTGCCTTCCTTGCCGGTGAACCCCTGCACTACCAGGCGTGTGTCCTTGCCAACCAGTATGCTCATGAGCTGTCCTGTTCAGATCTTGTTTCAGAGCGGCGCGGCAATATACCGTTCAGACGCTGACCTCCGGCGCACTGCATCACGAAACCACCCAGCCGCAGCAACCGCGCCTCATCGAATGGCCGCCCCAGCACCTGCAGTCCAACAGGCAGGCCGGAAGCGTGTTCACCAATTGGCACCACCAGGCCAGGCACCCCCGCCAGGCTGGCCGTTACCGTGTAGATGTCACTCAGGTACATCTGCAGTGGATCATGAACCATGCTGCCGAGCTTCAGCCCCGGCATGGGTGCAGCAGGTGTAATCAGCACATCCACCTCCGCAAATGCACGCTCAAAGTCCTTGCGAATCAGCGAGCGTACGCGCTGCGCCTTGGCATAGTACGCGTCATGGTAGCCCGCGGAAAGGACATAGGTGCCCAGCATGATCCTGCGCTTCACTTCCCTCCCAAAGCCTTGTGAGCGCGCGCGCACATAGAGCTCCTTCAAGCCTGTTGATTCGCGTGGACCCTTCTTGGGGCGATACCCGTACCGCAGCCCGTCGTAACGCCCCAGGTTGCTGGAGGCTTCGGCAGCCGCCAGAATATAGTAGGTCGCTACTCCGTAACGGGTATGGGGCATCGACACGCACTGTATCGCTACGCCTGCTGCACGAAGCTGATCCAGTATGACATCAATGGCGTGACGTATTCCATCATCCAGCCCTTCGCCAAAAAACTCGGCCGGCACACCCACTCGAAGCCCGCTGACGGAGAACGCAGACGTTTCCATTGGCTCTACTTGCACAGGCGCGCTGGTTGCATCGCGGGGATCGGCTCCTGCCATTACCTGAAGGATGCATGCTGCATCTTCAACCGAGCGTGTAAGCGTTCCGACAGCATCGAAGGAAGATGCGAATGCCACCAGACCATAGCGGCTCACACGACCATAGGTGGGCTTGAGCCCAACAACACCACACAGCGCGGCAGGCTGACGTATGGAGCCACCTGTATCGGTCCCAAGCGCGGCATGGCACAGCCCGGCCGCCACCGCGGCTGCAGATCCACCGGAAGACCCGCCCGGTGCATAGGCTTCATTCCGCGGATTCAGCACAGGACCGTAGTGGGAGTTCTCATTGGAAGAACCCATAGCGAACTCATCGCAGTTGGTCCTGCCAATGATGATGGCTCCTTGCGCTTTCAGTCGTGAAACGGTCGTAGCATCATAGAGCGACCGGAAGCCCGTCAGCATACGCGAAGCACACGTAACCGGCCAGTCTTTGACGCACAGCACATCTTTGACTGCCAGCACCAGTCCCGCAAGAGGCGGCGCCGTACCAGCGACAAAAAGCTGATCCTGCTTCCGGGCGACGGCAAGCGCACCCTCGGCATCCACGTATGTGAAAGCATTCAGGTGGCGACTGCGTTCAATCGCGCACAGGAACGAAGAGGTTACTGCTTCACAGGTGGTTTCCCCACGCGCGACGGCCCTGCGCATGGAGACAAACGTCGCCCAACTCATATGCTGCTGCCGCAATCGGAGCCCGGCGACAGTATTGTTATGGCTGATCCACCGGGCCCTGCGGGGCTGGAGGGGTTCCCGCTGGCGGCACTGCCATCTTCGTTCCCTGCGGCGCCGTATGAGCCTGGGGCTGGGGGGCAGACGCATGTGTCGGCTGCTGGACCGGAGGTTGGAACACACGCTGCTGCCTCTGTTCGATGGTGAGCTCCCTGCTGATCTCCGAGGTTGCGCTTTTGAACTCGCGTATGCCCTTGCCTAGTCCACGAGCGATCTCAGGTATCCGCTTGGCCCCGAACAGAACCAGTACGATGATGAAAATGATGAGCAGCTCAAGCGGCCCCAGCTGACCAAGACCAAGACCAAGTGGTGTAGCAAACATCTCTCGTGTCGTAAAGTGAAGTCTGACTGCGCAAGGCGCCTCACGATGTTCAAACACCGTGCGGGTTTTCGTGTTCCAAGAAAGGGCCGGCAGACCTGGCCCGGCGGCATACCAGCTTTGCAGTGGCTGGTTTGGCCGAACACTCCAGGTACCGTATTATCGCGCCTTTCATACTGACTCCCTCATGGATCGCACGGTTTCTCATGCGCACGGGCTGCGTGGCACACTGCTGCTGCCCGCGGATAAATCTATCGCCCATCGCGCGGCGCTCTTTGCAGCTGTCGCCGATGGCACCTCCGTGATACGAAACTTTCCTACTTCGGCCGATCCGCTGTCCACGCTGGCGTGCCTGAAGCAGCTTGGTATCCGTGTTGACGAATCACAGCTTGGCGAGATCGTTGTGGCGGGCCGGGGACGGTATGGTTTAAGGCCTTCCGAGGTACCGATTGATTGTGGCAACTCGGGTACCACCATGCGCCTTCTTGCAGGCATACTGGCCGGGGCCGGCATCAGCGCTACGCTGGTGGGTGATGCGTCGTTGAGCCAACGTCCCATGGACCGGATTGCCAGCCCTCTTCGCAGAATGGGCGCCGGCATTGTGCTGCAGGACGGACACGCTCCCATGGAAGTGCTTTCCGGTGGCCCGCTTCGCGGTATCACCTACACGCTTCCGGTACCCTCCGCACAGGTCAAGTCTTGTGTACTTTTGGCAGGCCTTTACGCTACCGGCACCACGACCGTCATTGAACCGGTCCCTTCACGGAACCATACCGAGCGCATGCTCAAGCTGCCAGTTGCGGAAAAAGGTGGTGCACGCCACATTACTGCAGGTCCCGGCCTTCCGATTTCCCCCTTTAACATGGCCCTGCCTGCGGACTTCTCTGCCAGTGCTTTCTTCCTTGTCGCAGGCTCCGTCGTCCCCGGTGCATCCTTGCATATGCCACGCGTGGGCCTCAACCCTACTCGGAGCGCCCTGCTTGACGTGCTGCGTGAGATGGGTGCTGACATTTGTGTGTCGGCACGGACTGATGTTGATGGCGAGCCGGCTGCTGACCTGGACGTCCGGTACCGGCATTTACGAGGCGTTACGATTGGAGGCGGCGTCATTGCCAACCTGATTGATGAGGTGCCTGCCCTGGCCGTTGCGGCAGCCTGTGCTGCTGGCCGAACAGCTGTCACGGGTGCAAGGGAGCTGCGTATCAAAGAGTGTGACCGGATTCATGCCATCGTCACTAACCTTCGCGCCTTGGGGGCTGATGTGGAAGAGTACGGCGATGGCTTTGCTATAGAGGGGGGGGGACAACTCACTGGCGCTGCCGTGGACAGCTTCATGGACCATCGCATTGCGATGGCTATGGGCATCGCCGGACTTGTTGCCAGCGGTCAGACCACGATATCCCGGGCGGAGGTGGCGGAGGTGTCGTTCCCGGATTTCTGGGGTGTGCTGGACCGCATAACTGTTTCTGGCTGACGCATGCTCCGCTGAGCTTCTTTCTTTCGCCTTCTCGAACTCCGGGGTAATCCTTGGCCGCAGGATACGCGCCACCGCCTCGCGAGCGGGTATGTGCAGGCAGGAATCTGTGCACCTCCTGCTCCAGCTGGAATACCCGGAACTGACTCTGGTGCAGCTCTTGTTCCATTGCCCGACGCACCATAAGATCTTTCACCTCGCGGGCCTGTATGGCGTACAGAATCGCGGACTCCACGCGGAGTCAGCAGCCTGCCATTCCCATCCCACAGGCCATGCGCACAACGTGCACAAACAGTTCCCGGAAAACCTCCAACGCTTCCGGAAGGCACGATGATGCTTGAGATGATTGCCGGCGGCCAGAACACGAAAGGCGATGCTGCCCCCGATACTCCGGTCAATTCTGCGAGAGGAGAAGGCTCCTGTGGCATAGGCATAGATCAGC
>JAAXGV010000193.1 GCA_012271185.1 Rhodothermales bacterium | reverse complement strand
ATCCAGCGGCGAGGCTTTCATGACAGAAAGGGACTACTTCCTGGCCAGTGCCGCCGACGAAATCTATGCCGCTCCAGGCTCATTCTTTGAGTTCAATGGCTTGTATGCCCAAGCCTTTTACTACAAGAGTCTGCTGGACAAGCTGGGTGTTGAGCCCACGATCGTTCGTGCCGGGTCCTTTAAGTCGGCAGTAGAGCCGTTCACCCGGACTGACATGTCTGATGAAAGCCGCTTCCAGATTCAAGCCCTGCTGCGTACTCATGACAGCGTGCTAACAAGCACCATAGCAAAGAGCAGAGACACCACGGAAGCCTACGTGGCAAATCTGATGCGCAACGAGGCCTTCATCACAGTGGAAGACGGCTATAGTGCAGGACTGCTTGATGCACTGCTGTTTGACGAGGCAGTCAAAGACAGTATCAAGGAACACATTGGCGCCTCCTCTCAGCAAGATCTGCGGACTTTCCGCCTGCGCGACTACGTCAGCACCACGTCTTCGGTGGCCACAAACAGAGATGACATCATCGGCATCGTCTACGCTGTCGGAACGCTGGTGAGCGGCGAGAGCAGCAGCACCGGAGGAACCGTCGGCTCGAACACCTTTAAACGTGCGATGAAACAGGTGCGGGAAGATAACCGCGTAAAAGCGGTCGTGCTCCGGATCAATTCGCCCGGAGGCTCTGCCGTGGCCGCCGATGCCATGTGGCAGGAGGTTGATAAAACACAGCAGGTGAAGCCCGTGATCGTCTCGATGAGTGACCTGGCCGCCAGTGGCGGATACTGGATCGCCACGGCCGGGGACACCATTGTGGCAAACTCCACCACGATCACCGGATCCATTGGTGTCTTTGGGATGCATTTCAGCATTGGCGATATGCTTGAATCCAAGCTGGGCATCACCTCCGACGTGGTGACCACCAGTGACTATGCAGACATGTTTTCCGGGCTTCGCCCGCTCCGCCCTGCAGAACAGATGATGCTCGGCCAGGTGATTGACTCGACCTACACGGATTTTCTGGATCTCGTCGCAGGCAGCCGGGGGTTAGATGTCCGGGCAGTCCACAATATCGCGCAAGGGCGCGTCTGGACAGGTGCTGACGCCAAAGACATCGGGCTGGTAGATACCTTGGGTGGCATGGACGTAGCCATCGGTATCGCTGCCCGAAAAGCTGGACTGAGCGAGGATGGCTACGGCATCCTGCGCGTGCCCAGACCCAAGTCCCTCCTTGAAGAACTCGAAGAAACGCTTATAGCCCGTGTCAGCCACGCACTCGGGTGGCCCGCAGAGGCAGGCCTCCAGAAGGTCCGGCAATATGCTGACCTCGTTGAAGACGCCGTGCGCATGCAGGGTATACCTCAGGCACGTATGCCGCTGGATGTAACCATCCAGTAAGCCCACTATACCAAGACATCCCCCGTCATATCCGGTGGGACCGCTTCCCCCATCAGCGTAAGGATGGTCGGCGCAATGTCGCCCAGCTTCCCGTTCCTGACAGGCCCGGTAAAGCCATCCTTGATAATAACATGCGGCACAAGGGCGGTCGTGTGGGCTGTGTGCGGGCTGCCATCCTTGTTGCACATCTTGTCGGCGTTGCCGTGATCAGCCAGGATTGTAACGCTGTATCCGCGCGCACGGGCTGCCTCCACTACCGCTTGCGTACCTGCATCGGTGGCTTCCACCGCTTTGACAGCTGCTTCAAACACGCCCGTATGTCCAACCATGTCGGGGTTGGCAAAGTTGAGGCACACAAAATGGTACCGCTCCGTCGCCAAAGCTTTCGCACAACGTCTTGCAACCTCGGGCGCGCTCATCTCCGGCCGCAGATCATACGTAGCAACCTTCGGGGATGGAACAAGAATCCGGTCCTCGCCAGGGAAAGGGGCCTCGCGGCCACCATTGAAGAAGTAGGTCACATGCGGGTACTTCTCTGTTTCGGCCACACGCAGCTGACGAGCCCCGCGTTTGGACAACACTTCACCCATAGTCTCCACCAGGTCCACCTTCCGGAATGCTGCCGGCAGCGCAAACCTCTGATCATAGGGCGTGAAGGTGGCAAGCAGCAGATCCTTGGGGCGCGTGGCCCCCAGTGGCGTGTCCATCGTGAAGGCGCCCACAAGCTGCCGCCCCCGGTCCGCCCGGAAATTGAAAAACAGGGCGGCATCGTTGTCAGCAACACGTCCGGACACGCCGTCCCCGCAATCAATCAGGCAGGGCTCGATAAACTCATCGGTGATGCCACGGCCATAGTTGTCTTCAATGGCTGCAACAGGGCTGCCGAACACGCTTCCTGCTCCCGAACACAACAGATCGTATGCCTTGCCAGTCCGCTCCCAGCGCTGATCGCGGTCCATCGCGTAGTAACGACCAATCACACTAACGATGCGCGCAGCATGCCCCGACTGCTTCAGAAAAGCGCGGACATATCCTGCCGCACCATGGCGGTCCGTATCACGACCATCAGTAAAGGCATGTACGCATACGCGCTCCCTGGGAACACCCTGCCGCCTGGCCAGCGCACACAGCGCATTCAGGTGGCTCAGGTGACTGTGCACGCCTCCATCCGAAAAGAGGCCCATGAGGTGCAGACTGGTGCCACACCGCACGGCATGCTGCATAATCTGCACCAGCACGTTGTTGTCAAAAAAGCCGCCACCCTCAATCGCCAGGTCAATCCGCGTAATCTCCTGGTTCACGATACGCCCGGCTCCCAGATTCATATGGCCCACCTCCGAGTTGCCCATGAGTCCTGCGGGAAGCCCGACAGCACGTCCAGAAGCCTGCAGCGTGGCATGAGGATACGTGCTGAAAATGTGATCAAGAAAGGGCGTGCGTGCATGGTGAATAGCACTCACACCCGCATCTTCTGCTATGCCATACCCGTCAAGGATGATCAGTATGTGCCGGTGGCTGGTGCTCATGCGGTGACCAGTGGATGCATACCAGGCGCCCTAAACACGATAGTCGCGCACGACTCTGGTCGTTGCTCCGGATTTCGTGTTGAACACGTTCATGGAACCGCAGCGCGGACAGGCAGCCTGCGTTACGCCGGCGCGGTCTGTGCGCTGAACAAGGTGATCGAAATAGTGCCGGCGCGTTTTGCAGTAGTATGCGCCCCTGGTGGTATCCAAGCCCCGAAGCGAAGCAGGCAACGCCTGCACTGACGCATAGTAGCGGCATGCTGGAGCCACGACACAGCTGCTGCACTGGGGGTTGCGTGCTGTGCACGTGTAGCGTCCATGCAGGATAAGCAGATGGTGCGCTTCGCCCCAGGAACCGCGCGGCAGAATCGCCTTAAGTCCACGCTCAACTTTGAGTGGGGTCACCGCATCGCGGACCAGTCCAATGCGATTAGCCACTCTGAACACATGAGTATCAACCGGTAACGCTTTCGGATCATCAAAAGCGACCGAGGCTACGACCTGCGCCGTCTTGCGTCCCACCCCTGGCAGGGTAAGGAGCGCCTGCTGAGTCCGCGGCAGCCTGCCGCCAAAGTCTGTCTGCACCCGTCTCGCCATCCGGACAAGGCTCCTGGACTTGTTGTTCGGGTAGGTGATGCTCCTGATATAGGGGAAAACATCCTCTGGCACAGCCCCTGCAAGGGTCCCAAACGACGGAAACGCAGCAAACAGGGGCGGCGTAACGACGTTTACACGGGCATCCGTGCATTGGGCTGAAAGTATCACAGCCACGATAAGCTGATACTCATCCACATATGACAGCTCGGTGGCCGGACGGGCGATCACCTTGCGAAGCTCGTTAAGCGTAAATTGAGCGCGTTGTGTTCGGCTCAGCGTTACTTTACTCATAGCGGTCGTGTATAACCTTTACTCTATGCCGGCGTTTCGCTGGACCTGGTTACTGGCAGCAGGCCTGCTGCTGGGGGTGAACCCCAGCACGGCGCAGCTCTCTGAACAGGCCCGGGTATCGCTGATCACACTCTACCCTGGCGATGCTGTCTACGCACTCTGGGGCCACAGCGCACTTCGCATTCATGACCCCGCATCGGGCTTTGACATTGCATACAACTATGGAACGTTTGACTTTGGCAACCTGATAGTCTTTATCGCACGCTTTGCTTACGGTAAGCTCGACTACAGGCTCTCCCGGCAGCATTACCCGGCGGTCGCCCACTATATGCGGCGCACCCAGCAGCGCACCGCTGTGGAGCAGCACCTTCAGCTGAGCCAGCAGCAGAAAGCCGCACTGTTCACTTTCCTCGAGCACAACGCGCTACCGGCCAACCGCACGTACCGCTACGACTTCCTGCTTGACAACTGCTCCACACGCATCCGTGATCTTTTTACCGAGGTCCTGGGCATTGCGCTGCCCGCTTCTTCCGGTTCTGAGCACACGTACCGGGAGCTGCTGATCCCATACACGTCCGGCCGCTCCTTCCTCCGGCTGGGCATCAACCTCGGCATGGGGCTGCCATCAGACCGGGTAGCTGTTGACCGCTCCTTTCTGCCGCTGGAGCTCATGGATGTTCTGGCAGCCATGCACACAGATTCCGGCGCGCTCGTAACCCGCACGGACACCCTCAACTTTGTGCCGCAGACCGGCAGCCGACCCATTCCGTGGGCCTCAGCAGCGGCCCTGGCTGTTCTCATGCTTGGGCTTGCAGTAACGTTCAGCAGAAAGCCGCGCGCGGCATGCATCTTTGACCGGGTTCTCTATACCGTGCTGGGGCTGTCCGGTCTGCTTATTGCCTTTCTGTGGCTGATCTCGCTGCATACAGTGACACACCCCAACGTGCACGTGCTGTGGCTGTGGCCGACGCACGCGGTGATAGCCTTTTGTCCTAGAGGCGCTCCCTGGCTCCGGGTGTACCACCTTGCTGCCGCCATCCTGGCGGCAGGCACAGTGGCGGCAATTCCGCTCCTGCCACAGACCGTGCCCGCAGCGGCACTCCCGTGGATACTCCTGGTGGCCCTCAGAAGCGGACACCTTGCACTCAAACCCGCCTGATGCCAGGATAGCACCGCAACACGCAGCAGCAGCCGCTGAACTCTGGGCTGCTGCTAAGGGCACCATGGAACGGCAAGTACCGCGTACGGGATTTGAACCCGTGTTACCGGCGTGAAAGGCCGGCGTCCTAGACCCCTAGACGAACGCGGCATGGGTGACCGAGGGGACTTGAACCCCCGACCTCCAGGGCCACAACCTGGCGCTCTAACCGCCTGAGCTACGGTCACCATAGATGAAGTCATAACCTACAACTTACCCACAACGACGGAAGACTGCCTAACCGGTATTGCGAAACTTTATCGAATCACTGCAACCTTGCCATAGGCTGCTCCCTCCCCGCTACTGCCAACCGCCACAACAAGGTACATCCCGGAGGGGACAAGCGCGCCGCTTTGATCTCGACCGTCCCACACGGCCTTGCCGCCGCGCGCCAAAAACTCCGCCACCACCTCACCGTGAACAGTAATCACCCTGATGTCCGTTTCAGCTACAAGCCCCTCAATAACAATGCGGGGAACCGCTTCGCCGGTTACCCTTACAGGGTTCGGATAGATGAAGAGGTCTTGTGCTTCCGGAGCAGGGTTGATCGCATTGCTCTGGTAGCTGATAAGACCCTTGTCGGTTGCTATGAACACGAGTCCGGTTCCTCCGTCAACCGCGATCGCGTTTACATTGTCGGAAAAGAGCGGTGTATTGCGGGCCGTAAAGTGCTCAACCATTTCGAAGCCGTCCACATCACTCATCAGGTATACCCCATCACTGGTGGCAAACCACAACCGGCCTGCGGGATCGGGCACAACGTCGTTTACCGCCAGACCACGCAACATGTAGGTGCTTCCTGACCCTTCATCCCAAACCGGCCATGTAGCCTGTGCTGACGCATCCGTTGCAGCAAACAAGCTGGAGATGAAGTAGGCCGGCCCTTCATTCGTGCCAACCCATATGCGTCCGTCTCCATCCTCTGTGATCGCGTTGATCCGGACACTGGGAAGCCCTCGACCAGCAGCACCCGTACCCCCAAAGAACTGACATTCATCATCGGAGGCATCGCCTGGCGTATCTCCCGTATCAAGTACCGCCACACCTGCAGTAAGCCGAAAGTCGGTCTGCTCGTGGATGACGATCCACTTGAGGCCAGAAGAGTCCACGATAATAGACCCCAATAGCGTTGTTGAACCCAGCCCCGAACACAGGAGTGGCGGTAGCGCCGTCCATTCACCGTCGGGGGTCCGGACATGCAGCGGCATGGGCGCTGCCATGTTGGTGATCCAGAGCTCTCCATCCTGGCTGCTGGCCACTCCCGAAACGATAACATAGCTGGTCTCACCCGCAGCAGGCAGGAGTGTAGAGTTCGTATGGTCATACAGCGTAATCACCTGACCCGCGTCAACCTGTGCGAGTCCGCCACCGCGTGATCCGGCCCAGGCGTTTCCCTGCTCGTCCGCATATATGCGCCAATAGTTGCTGCGCCCGGCAAGCTCTGTGAAGAAGCGCTGCGTGTAGTTTGTCCAAAAACCATCGCTGCCAAGTTTGTAGAACCCGGCACGCGACAGTCCTTCCACCGCTGCCGCCCACAGGTTGCCGCCGCTGTCCACGATGATATCTCCGAATGGGCTGTCATAGGGGCCGGACGGGTAGATCTCACCGGTAATGAGCATCGGCCGGTCATTGCCACTTGGACGCTCGTAGTGATTCAGACCGGTTTCCGCATCGCCGATCCACATGCTGCCATCAGCATCGACTGCCACAGCCTGGAGGTTAACAAAGCCATCGGCCTGCACGGTTGCGCCCCCGGAAGCAAACACCGCCACAACGTTGAAAGCGGTCAGCACAAGCAGTCTGTCTGGCAGCGCAGCCAGATCAGGGACGGCACGCGTAGTCAGCCCGGTGTTGTCATAATATCCGTCAGCGTTTCGTCTTCCGAGGCCAGAATGGGAGCCTATGTAAATGGTGCCTCCGAACGCCTCGATAGCATACAGGTCCCTTGACGGCAGCACATCTGTCTCTACAGTCCAAGCGGCCGGATCCTGCAGGTTGGGCGCATCCAGCGGCGCATGCGCAATACCCTGGTCTGTGGCAAGCCAAAAACCAAGCCCGCCATCCGGGACCTCGGCAACCGTGACATCCCGCACCGCCACCGGTGATGACAGTGTGCCCAGCTGACTGTATGTGTCGCGTACTTCGGACCGGATAGGATCAAACACGACCAGCCCGAAAGCCGTCGCCAGCAGCAGCGAGTCTCCATACGCATACAGGCGGTGGATTTCTTTTGATGGAAAGCGTTCATTGCGCTGGATATCAAAGAACGTGGTAACGGCCCCCGTCGAAACATCCAGGCGGTCAATCACACCATCGGCATAACCGGTCCAGACCATATCACGCCGCGCATCGTAGGCAATGGTGTGAGACTGAACATCGTGCAGCCCTTCGGCAGCCGTGAAGTGAACGATCTCTCCTGTGGCAGCGTCGTAACGGAAGATGCCCCCTGCAGACCCGGCCCACATGGCGCCGGATGCTGGCGACAGTGCGCTCACATCCCGCGAGGACGTATGCGCAGTCCACTGCGCACCAGCGGGTCCGCCACTGATCAGCCCAGCAAGCCCTGTGCAGGCCCACACCAAACGCGCTGTCACGAGCCTGCCTGTCTTAGGAGATCGACCATACCCACAGCAGCAAACGCTGCCTCCGCTCCCTTGTTTTTTTCTGCGCCCGAACGTTTCAGGGCCTGGGTGCGATCGTAAGCCGTCAGCAGACCCAATGTGACAGGGATGCCGGTCTCAAGCGCCACCTGTTGTATGGCATGCACCACAGAGTCACTGATGACTTCAAAGTGGTATGTCTGGCCCTTTATTACGGAGCCCACACAAATGATCGCATCGTAACGGCCACTCGCCGCCAGCTTTTTTACTGTCAGTGGCATCTCAAAGGCGCCTGGAGTCACATACACTGTGACATTCTTTGCACCTGCCACCTCCAGCGCCGCCAGCGCGCCGCTGGTAAGTCCTGCCGTGACACGCTCATTGTAGATACTCGCCACGATTGCAAAGCGCGCTTCAGGAGCATCCAGGCTCGCCTTTACATACTTCACCATCTGATTGGGGTACGTTTATGGCCTTCCGATCGAGAACGGGCCGTGTCAAGCCAGGCATAGGGCACTGACCAGCGACCTAATGGCTCATCCGCGTCAGGCCTGTGAAAATCCGAGCCACCTGTCTCCACCAGGCCCATATCCCGCGCAAGCTGCCGGTAGTAGGCGGTCAGCACATCATCATGCGAGCGATGGATTGTTTCCAGACCGTCCAGTCCTATGCTCAGCAGCATACTGACTGTTTCCGCTGCGACATAATGACCGGGGTGCGCCAGCACCCCAATGCCTCCGGCGTCGTGCAGAGCATCCAGTGCATCTACAGCAGCAAGGCGCGGCTCAGGCACGTATGCCGGCTTGTCATCACCCAAGTATTGTGCGAAGGCTTCTCGCCTGGACCCGACGTGACCCGCTTCCACCATGGCTTCTGCCACATGCGGTCGCGTGTACGCCCGATCAGCCGACAGATCGATTGCCACAGGCACATCCAGGTGTGCCAGCCGCTCCTGGATGAGCAGCATACGCCTTCGGCGCAAATCTTTCAGTGCAGCCAGGTGGTCTGACAGGCCCGGATGCTCCGGGTCAAAGAAGTATCCCAGGAGGTGCACGCGTGCATGTCCGACCGATACGCTGAGCTCCACACCGGCAATGACCTCTATCCCGTACTGGCGCCCTGCCTGCGCTCCTTCACCGAGCCCGTCTACGCAGTCATGGTCCGTTATTGCGATTGCCCGCAGCCCGTAATCATGTGCTTTCATTACAAGCTCTGCGGGTGACAGCTGTCCATCAGAATGGCAGGTGTGCATATGCAGGTCCGCTCTGCGAACATCAATCATAGGGACGGCAGAAACAGCCATTTTATACCTTCATACCTGCCCTGTTGTTCTGACGCAACACTTGCCACCCTCCGGGGTTTTGGCTACTGCCCTTCGCCTTCCGGCGCTTTTCGCTGATATATGACCGCGCCTGAGCCTGCATCCCCTCCTGACGGCCTCAAGGAGCGCTTTGACCGGCAGGTATCCAGCGTAAGCATACTCTCTTCCATCGGGCTGAGCCTGGTCGTGCTAGGAGTCATTGCAGCACTGACAATCCAGCCGGACACGCTGCAGCAGATCGCACGCATGCAGTGGTGGATGCCATTCATCGCAGCTTTCAGCGTTGTGATACGCGTCTGTTTCGGTACCTGGCGCCTGCAATTCATCGGTCAGGGGCGGCTTCGCTGGATGGGGGCGTTTCGCGCACAGCTGGCATGGGACTTCCTTTCCAATGTCACACCTTCCGCCATTGGCGGTGGTCCCGTTGCTCCGGCTTATATCTCGCGCGACAGCAAGGTCCCGTTCGGAGACGCCACAGCCATCATGCTCTTTGCCATGCTGCTGGACCAGATCTGGTTTGCCTTTGCCATCGTCGTGGTTCTGGTCGGCAGCACCTACATCGAAATCATCCCGGCCAGCCTGGGCACCGTGGGCGATGTGACGTTTTCCGCCTACTTCCTGCTGTTTCTGGCCTGGGTGGTGCTGTTCGGATACGCAACCTTTGTTCGGCCCACACTGCTTACCAAGTTCATCGGCCGCATCTTTCAGCTACCGCTGCTGAATCGTTTTCACAAGGCTGTCAGCGCCACACTGTCACGGCTTCACAAACGCGCCTTGATCCTTCGCACGCAGCCACCGCATTTCTATGTCAAGGGCTTTCTGCTTACAGCCGTGATCTGGCTTAGCCGGTACGCACTGGTGGTCATTATCCTGTACGGCTTCTATACCGAAGTTGACCAGCTGCTTGCGCTGCTGAGGACCGTCGCGATGATGCTTGGCGGGCTTGTCATGCCCACGCCCGGAGGTGCGGGCGGCATTGAAGGCCTGTACGTGCTGATGTTCAAGCCACTCCTCCCCGCATCGCTGCTGGCGCCCACGCTCTTGCTCTGGCGCATCCTGGGCTACTACATCTTTATTGCACTCGGGGCTTACCTGGCCGTGCACCAGGTCGGCAGAGTTTTGGTGAAGCGCACGCCTTGACGATAAGGCTCAAACAGTGTCCGGTGACTCGCATCCGGGCAGCTCCAGTGGGAATCCCGGAGTCGCACCGCAGCTACCTTCGCTTTCGTCGCGACCGCCGGGCGGTTTTTTTTGCCGCCTTCTCTCTGATCAGGGCAACGGCCTCGTCCAGCGTGATGGTCTCCATAGACTGGTCTTTCCGAAGAGAAGCATTGATCCGCCCATGCTTGACGTACGGTCCATACCTGCCTGAGCCCACTGACACGTCTTTATAATCGTCAGGGTGCTGCCCTAGGACACGCATGGGCTGCGTTGCCTTGCCAGCAAGCAGCTCCACGGCGCGCTCTATGTCTATCGTCAATATGTCATCGTCTTTCTTCATCGATGCATAGGTCCGCCCCATTCGCACATACGGCCCATAGCGCCCAATGCCGATGCTAACGGTCTTTCCCGTCTCTGGATGAGCGCCAATCTCGCGCGGCAGCGCAAGAAGCTGAACCGCGACCTCGAATGTGACATCCTCCTGCCT
>JAAXGV010000195.1 GCA_012271185.1 Rhodothermales bacterium | reverse complement strand
AGCTGCTGAACATCAGGGTCAGATAACCGGCCGGCCCTAAGGTCTTACCAGACCTCCCTGCCCCGGCCGTACAGCCTGACACCCTCGGGCTGTGCCGCGAAAACCGCCCTGAACTCACCTCCGAAAAGACCTGTGGCCATGCGCTGATACGTGCACTGAAGGGGGGTAACTTCAGCTTGAAACAGCGGACTCAGTGGTTCCCGGTCGCAGGTGTGCGGCGGACTGAGAGCGCAGCCAGGAAACGAATCAGCTTGGGCTGCGACTGAGGACGGCAGGTTTGCACTCCCAGAGCAGCCGGCTGAGTCACATATCAGACGTGAGTATTCAGGCCGGACTGAGCCTGCAGCTTCATATCCGCTTGCGCCAATGCCCTGTTGTACGCGTATAACCGTATGGCCCATCGGGAACAGAAAGCCTGGCATGTACCGGGAAGATTCATGCTGCACAGCAGAGCTGATGTGAGTCCATGACACTGATTCATGCGCTGCGAGGCAGGCTGCGTGCGGTTTTTCGGTCGGCGCGCGCGCACCAATATGGCTATCAGCGACTCGTGGCAGTGCGTGTCTCTCGCAATAATCTGCTTCATAACTGCCGCATATTCCAAAGAGCGTATGCACCTGCGGCTGTTGCACCTGTCCTCAAAAGCGATGCATACGGGCACGGGCTTGCTCCTGCGGCCCGCATCTTTGAGCAGGCCAACCCGCCCTTTCTGGTCGTAGACGGATACTACGAGGCGCTGATCCTGCGCAACGAGGGCATTAGCGTGCCGATTCTGGTGATGGGCTACACGGCTACGGAAAACATCCTGAAAAGCCGGCTTCCAAGCGTAGCCTACACGTTGGTGGACCTTGCGCAGCTTAAGGAGCTGGCAGGCGCGCTGCGGCGCCCGCAGCGTTTCCACCTCAAGATAGACACCGGCATGCGGCGCTACGGCATCGCAGCAGATGAGCTGGATGCGGCGCTGATGACTGTCGGGAAAGCAAGGAACATGGTCCTGGAAGGCATTTGCTCCCATATGGCTAAGACAATAAGCCTCGACGACAGTGTGGCAAAAGCGCAGATCGCCATGTGGAACGACCTGGTGCACACGGTGCGGGAGGCATTTCCCGGGGTCATGCATTTCCACCTGGCCAGCACAGGGGGCAGCTACTGGTCGCAGGATATCGATGCCAATGTGATCCGCCTTGGCCTTGGCGCCTATGGCTACGACAACAGCCCGCGAAGAGCGCTGCCGCTAAAGCCTGCCCTCAGCATGGTGTCCACCATTGGAGCGGTGCGCCACGTCGCACCTGGAGAGGGCATCGGCTACGGTCACACGTTTATTGCTGATCGCGACATGATCGTAGCCACCGTCGCCAGCGGATACTACTCTGGTGTGGATGCGCGCCTCTCCAACACAGGCGTATTCACGGTCAAAGGCATACCGTGTCCCATAGTTGGCCGTGTGTGCATGAATGGTACCATGATCGACGTGAGTGCGGTGCCAGACGTTCACACCGGAGATGAGGTCACGCTCATAAGCCAGGCGCCAGGCGACATCAACTCAGTCACAAACATCGCACGTATGATCGGCACGAGTCAGCACATTGTGCTGGCCAGCATACATCACCGCCTGCGTCGTGTGATTGCCTGAGCCTGTCACCGTGTACGCGTCATGAGGTGCAGCTTCGCACCTGCGCTGCCACGTACCAGCACGCCATAGACACCCCGCGGCAATGCTTCCCGGGGTTTCCAAACAACTTCCCGGTTCCATCCGCTCTTCGCCGCAGGGCGAAGCTCAGCTACACGGCGTCCCAGTGCATCGTACACCTCAACAACCGGGGCCGCAGCGTATGTGCCGTGCACCGTGATCGTCACAGTGTCCCGAAAGGGGTTGGGAAAACTCGAAAGCCCTTGGTCCATACCCACCTCAAAAGGCTCCCGGACCAACGCTACCGGTCTTGTGTACACGTACGCCGCACCTGTGAGAGAATCCGCCCGCACCTCCTCCGGCCCTCCTATAACAACATGCCGCTCGCTTGTTGCAACGCCATAGCCGAAGCCTGCGCCGGACTGCCGCTGCGGCGCCTCCTGCCAGGCATCCTCCTGCCAGGTGTATAGCGTGGTATCAACAGTGAGTGCTACGGCTGCACCCGCGCCTGAATCTTTTCCGGGCATACCCACCAGGATGTTGTCCTGATCCACCAGCAGGGAATAGCCGATCCGGTCTCCGGACATCCGCATGGCTGGCGCATACCGGGCCAGCTGAGACCAGAGGCCACCGCGAATCCTGAACAGATATGCGGCGCCTGCCCGTTCCGGGCCCGCTGATGGGGCACCCACCAGAATAGTATACTCTCCTGTCACGTCGTGCCAGTCAATGGACACTGCCGCGCCAAAGGCACTTTCCGCACGGGCATCACCCGCTGTCAGCTCTGCCCGCGCCACCCAGTCTGAGCCGCCTGTCCGTGCATATATAAAGGCTTTGCCGGCAGCCTGACCGCGAGGCTCATCAGCACGTGGCGCACCGATGACGGCATACTCGCTTTCCAGGGCGATGGCGCTGCCAAACCAGCTGCCTCCGTCCAGCGTTGTGATTTCCTGCTCAAATCTCCAGCTTCCTTGACCCGTGTTCTCAAAGACATACACGGCGCCTGCGTTGGCAGCGCTCGCCGTACGCCTGGGCGCCCCAACAAAGGCATAGACGCTGAACAACGCTACTGAGGCTCCAAACGCATCCCCCTGACCCGGCGCCGGTGCTTCCAGCTGGTCTTCGAGATCCCACGCTGCCGCATCACGTCGAAAAAGGTATGTTGTGCCTCCTGTCCCACCCAAGGGCGCGCCTGCCAGCAGGTAGTGACCTTCCAGCGCCACGCTGGCGCCCAGGGCTTCGCCCTGGGTCCCGGCAAGCCGTGCCTCCTGCAACCAACCCAGCGCCGGGTCATATGCATAGACATAGACTGCGCCAGCACCTGCTCCTTCCTGTGGTGCACCAACGGCAATGCGGCCACCACTGGCGCTGACCGCAGCCCCGAAGGATTCGCTGCCTGCTGGCGTCAGACGCAAAGGCTGGGTTCCGGCAACGACAGGGATGAGCATCAGGATCGCCGCCCACGCTCCTGCGCGAAAAGCACAGCACAGAAACGGACTATCGGCCCACATCCGCCTCACCAGCGTGAATCGAGTGTAAGATATTGAGGTAACTGAAGTATCGCTCTTCGGAGATGAGGTCGCCGAAATACGCGTCTTTTACCTTGCAGTCCGGCTCGTGGTCGTGCGTGCATGCCGGAAACCGGCAGTGTGTCAGGTAGTCACGAAACTCCGGAAAGTGATGAGAAAGTTCCCACGGCTCCATGTCCAGAATGCCAAACTCACGAAGGCCCGGCGTATCAACAACGCCGCCGCTTCCCTGCAGCAGAAACAGCTCTGCATGTGCAGTGGTATGGCGCCCCTTGTGTGTCTTGAGACTCACCCTGCCCGTGCGCAGCTGCAGTGCCGGCTCCACGGCATTAAGCAGCGTTGACTTCCCTACCCCGGAAGGGCCAGTAAAGAGGCTGATACTGCCCGTGAGTGCTGTGCGCAACGCTTCCACACCGTCTCCCGTGGTCGCGCTGGTCAGATTGACCATGTAGCCCAGGCTCCCGTAGCGCTGCTGCAGCACCTGTATGTTTTCCAGCACCGCGCCATGGGCGAGGTCCATTTTGTTGAAGACGATGCCGGCCTGGATGTCCTGAGCTTCTGTGGCGACCAGGATACGATCGATAAGGCCCTTGTTGGGTGCAGGCAACGCAGCAGACTGGATTATCCATACCACATCGATGTTGGACACCAGGATCTGTCCCTGATCTACGCGGCGCCCCGCAGCACGGCGCCCCAAGTAGTTGACACGCTTGTGCATGCGGGTAATCAGCCCTGTACCGTCCTTGCCCATGCGCAGCGACACCGTATCGCCCACTGCCACGGGATTGGTGGGTTTCCGCTCACCAAGGCGCATGCGTCCCCGAACCCGTGACCGGACAATCCCGTCATCCGTCCTGACGTGTACCCAGTGTCCCGTGGACTTGACCACCACACCCTCCAAGGTTATATCTGCTGCGGCAGGTGAGATGCCCACGGTGAAACTTGTTTGGCCTGAGTACGTCTACACCGGTATAGCCGGTATCCAATCAGGGACTATGGAGGGCAGTCAGAAATCTAAGCACAGCAGGTACGATCATGCACGGCAAGCGTTCAACGAGCTTGGCTTGGACGACCGCGTGTTGTTTCTCTTCCGAGAATCGCTCAACACAGCCGCGGACGCGTTTGAGAAGGCTTCGGAAATGGTCCGTGCGGACTGCGCCCGCATCTTCAATACCAATACCGACAAAGCGGACTCAGCTCCGAAACCGGAATCTGGTGACATTTAAGCCGTACCTTGTCTGACGGCAAAAGTTGCGCCTGCGTGGATTCCGACAAGAAACGGACTGTCATCCGGTTTGACCAGCTTTCACCTGCGGGGCGTGCTGTATGGCTGGCCGGGGCTGCTGTGCACTTGGGGGCGCGGGTGGTCAGCGCGTCAGTGCGACACTTTGCCCGCGTCGCCGCCAGAACCAGGCGTGCATACCAGGAAGGACTGGAGGGGCCGCCAGTCAACGGTCCGTCTTCGCAAAAGCCGCCGAGGGATCGCTAGGTTTCGAACACGTCCCCATAGGTTGCATTGGTCTTGGGCGGAGCGGCCGACTTGAACATCCTTACAGGATCCTGAACCGGATCCTCTTCCAGGCTGTCCTGCAGGACCTGCTTCATCCTTTTCACATACGTTATCTCAAGCCCGTCCAAGGTGCCGCCGCGTATCTCCTTGACATCTTTCTCGTTCTTGTAGGGAAGGATCACCTTGTTGATGCCTGCCCGCTTGCCTGCCAGCACCTTCTCCTTGATGCCGCCGACCGGCAACACCAGTCCGCGCAGGGTGATCTCACCAGTCATGGCAACATCATGCTTCACGCGACGCTGCGTGTAGATGGATACGAGCGCAGCCAGCAGAGCCACGCCAGCGCTGGGGCCGTCTTTTGGCACCGCGCCGGAAGGCACATGCACATGGAGGTCCCAGCGCTTGAAGGCCTCCGCGGGAATATTCAGCTCCCTCGCCTTGGCCTTGACATAGCTTAGCGCCGCGCGAGCCGACTCCTTCATGACATCGCCAAGCTTTCCTGTGAGGAGGAGCTTGCCGGATCCGGGTGATACCGAAGCCTCTACAAACAGTATATCCCCACCCACTGGCGTCCAGGCCAGACCGGTGGCTACGCCCGGCACCTCGGTGCGCTCAGCCACCTCGCTGAAAAACTGCTGCGCACCCAGATACTCTTCCAGATGTTTTTTCCGGATGCGTGCACGCTTGCGTTCTCCTGCGGCGACCTTTTTGGCGACACCACGGGCCACGCCTCCTATGGTGCGTTCCAGCTGCCGCACCCCGGACTCCCGTGTGTACCCATCGATCATGGCACTGATGGCCTCATCGGCGATGAAGAGCTGCCGCCGTTGCAGGCCATTGCGTTCAATCTGGCGTGGTACCAGGTAGCCTTTGGCGATCTGAAGTTTTTCGTCCTGCGTATAGCCGGTGATCTCAATGATCTCCATGCGGTCCCGCAACGGAGAGGGGATCTTCTCCAGGAAGTTGCCCGTCGCTATAAACAGCACGTTGGAAAGGTCGTAGTCAAGCTCCAGGTAGTGGTCGTTGAAAGCAGTATTCTGCTCGGGGTCCAGCACCTCAAGGAGCGCGCTGGAAGGATCCCCGTGCCATGATGAGCCGGTCTTGTCAACCTCATCAAGCATAAAGACCGGGTTGTTGGAGCCCGCTTTCTTGATTCCCTGGAGGATGCGTCCGGGCAGCGCACCGATATAGGTGCGGCGATGCCCGCGAATCTCGGCCTCGTCACGCACGCCTCCCAGGCTCATCCGCACAAACTTGCGTCCCAGCGCACGCGCGATACTCCTGCCAAGGCTGGTCTTACCTACCCCTGGGGGCCCGTGAAAGCACAGGATCGGCGCCTTCATATCACCTTTGAGCTTCAGCACCGCCAGGTACTCCACGATACGCTTCTTGACCTTTTCAAGGCCGTAGTGGTCCTCGTCCAGCACTTTTTCGGCGTTGGCGATGTTGAGCTGATCTTCTGTGTATTCCGTCCAAGGCAGGTCCAGAAGCCAGTCCACGTAGTTGCGCGTGAGCGCGAAGTCCGGAGTGGCCGGATTGCTCCGTGCCAGCTTCTTCATCTCGTGTTCGAAAGCTTCTTGGGCGTGCTCCGGCAAGTGTTTTTCTGCTGCGCGTTGGCGCAGCAAGGCCAGCTCGCCTGAGCCCTCGCCCTCGCCAAGTTCTTCCTGTATGGCCTTGAGCTGCTGTCTTAAAAAGAATTCGCGCTGCTGCTGATTCACCTCATCCTTCATCTTCGAGCGGATCTCCTGAGACACCTTGAGTGCGTTGAGTTCCTGCTCCAAGTGCTGGATGACCATTTCCGCCCGCTCCGCCGGAGAGTCAATCTCCAGCATATTCTGCTTGATATCGAGCTTGATATCCGAGTTGGAGACAATCAGATGAAGTAGATAGGTTGGGGAGCTGATCCTGTCAAAAACCATGGCGAGCTCCTTCGGCAGGTTGGGTGAGGCAGACACAAGCTCCTTGGCCATCTCTCTCAGAGTAACGGACAGCTCCTTGAGCTTGCGGAAATCGCCTGCAGACATCTGCTCCGATACCGGATCCACTATGGCCTTGAGGTAGGGCTCCTCCTGCACAAAGCCGGTGATCCTGAATCTGCGGAGCGCCTGTATCACGATGCTTTTGGACCCGTCAGGCAGCTTGACCAGCTTGATGATCGATGCCATCGTGCCTACGGAATACAGATCGTTGGGCTCCGGCTCTTCAATATCACGCCTGCGCTGGGATACAACGCCGATAAGCCGGTTGCCGCTGAACACGTTCTGTACAAGCTCCTGTGAAGAGTCACGCCCTATCGTGATGGGTACTACCGCGGTTGGGAACAGCACCATGTTCCGGAGTGCCAGAATGGGTAGCGTTTCCGGAACGCTCGCCTCATACATCTTCTGCTCTTCTGCCGCAGTTGGCAGCTTGATGTTGTGTTCTATGACATCGTCGTGTCCAAGCTCTAGAATCATTTTTTCCTTGTCAGACTTGAGTTTGCATGGCCACAGCCATGCCGTCTGTCAAAAATCAAGCCAAGCCGCCACTCTGCCAGATTGTCCAGTTTGCCTGGCGCTGCGGAGATTGCGACAAAAATACACTTGGTACGTTGAACCCGTCCAGTCAGGAACGATACCCTTATGTGGCACAGGAATGTACTGGGCGCCATTGGCAACACGCCCCTGATCCAGATCAGCCGGTTATCGGCCGGCTTGCCTTGCAGGGTCCTGGCGAAGGTGGAGTCATTCAACCCGGGCGCATCCCTCAAGGACCGCATTGCTGTGGTGATGGTAGAGGAGGCCGAGGCGCGCGGCGACCTGGTGCCCGGCGGAACCATCATCGAAGGAACCAGCGGCAACACCGGTGCTGGTCTCGCTATCGTGGCCATCGCCAAAGGGTACAAGTGCATCTGCACGACCACCACGAAGCAGAGCCAGGAAAAGATTGACGTGCTGAAAGCGCTAGGCGCTAAGGTTGTCATCTGTCCCAATGATGTGGAGGCCGATGATCCCCGGTCCTACTATAGCGTTGCGCGCCGCCTGGCCCGTGAGACGCCCAACTCCTGCTACATGAATCAGTACGACAACCTGGACAACACCAAGGCGCACTATCTTACAACAGGTCCTGAAATCTGGCAGCAGACCGAGGGGTGCATCACGCACCTGTTTTCAGGAGCCGGCACAGGCGGGACGATTTCCGGTGTGGCGCGGTACCTGAAGGAGCAGAACCCTGCTGTCAAGGTTGTTGGCGTGGATCCGTTCGGGTCACTCTACTACAAGTACTTCCACACGGGGGAGGTTGATCTCAGCGAGATCCGGCCTTACCTGACCGAAGGCGCTGGCGAAGACATCATGGCGAAGAACATGGATTTCAGCCTTGTCGATGATTACATCCGTGTCAATGATAAGCAGACTATGCAGATGGCCCGGCGCTTGGCGCGGGAGGAAGGGATCTTTGCGGGTCAGTCCAGCGGACTGGTGATGGCAGGCGCACTGCAATGGATGGAGAAAGCATTACTGACGGCGGAGGATCTGTCTGTGGTGATCTTGCCGGACAGTGGTTTTCGCTACCTTAGCAAAACGTACAACGACGACTGGATGCGTGCGCATGATCTGCTGTAGCGTACCTGGGCCGCAGACCGCAACAAGGCACTCAAATCATGAAGAACACTCGGCGACCGCCTGACCCCACGAATCCCCCCAACGTGGACATCACCGAAGAGATCGCACATGGTGAGTACTCCAACCTCATCATGATCGCCCACTCGACGGAGGAGTTCATCCTGGATTTCATACGCATCATGCCAGGCCTTGAATCCGCACAGGTGAAGAGTCGGATCATCATCGCGCCATCGCACGCTAAACGCTTCCTGCGTGCGCTTCGCGACAACATTTCCCGCTACGAAAAAGCGTACGGGCAGATCGTTGAGCGTGGCACCCTTGATGGATCTATCCAGTTCGGTGCTGGCGCGGTAGGCGAAGCCTGAGCATGCACGGCTGCCCTCTCGCGAGCGTATCTGGGAAAACGGTGCGCGTTCTGTCTGGAAGGGCGGATATCGCATGAGCATGTGACGCCTTCAGCAGCTTGACAACCAGGGCTTTTCAGCAACGCTCTGTGCCATGGTCCACCGGCATCATACGGTTGCACATGGAGGGCCTGCACAGTTTGCGCTGCACCGGTGCGGCCCCTGGGAGCAGCTCAGGTCACGAGGCCGGCAACACGCACTGCCCGGAACCCGAGGTGCAACACAGCATCGGATGCTCCCCGTGTTCAGTCGTGCACCTTCCGCATCACGTTCGGGCGCGCGTGATCATGACAGCCGCCAGGAGCGCAAAAAGCACATGCGGCACAACGGCCGCAGCCACAGGGTGAAGCTCCCCGGTATAGCCAAAGGGCTCAGACAGCTTCTGCGCTGTCAGGTAGCAGAAAGCCAGCAGCAGACCCAGCCCGATCCGGATTGTCTGTCCTCCGCGCTGCCGCCTGAAAGCCAGCGGCACAGCAATAAGTACCAGGACGAGGTTTGCGAGAGGGTAAGTGTACTTAGTATAGTACCCCACTTTGGCCGGGCCGGTGTTGGTGGCGCCGCTGCGCTTTAGTGAAGCAACATAGTCTGCCGCCACCGGCAGTGTCATCGCTTCAATGTCCCGCTCTGTGCGGGCCAGATCACGCGGATACACCAGCAGCACGGTGTCGAGGTTGACCACTTCGTGCCGGTGCTCTGCGTCGCCTGAAAACGTGCGTACTGTTGCAAACGGCATGTGCCACAGAGAATCACGCCACATCATCTGCTGCGCGTCCACCCGGTTGACCAGGTGGCCGTCGTAGTCAAACTGCTGCAGCACGACCCGGTGTGCTGTTTCCGCTCTGCGATCGAAGTATCCCACGGATACGACACTGCCCGGGCTGTTCTGACGGTGAACATCGCTGACATCAATACGCTTGGGTGCATCCTTCAGATACATGGCATCCCAGCGCAGCACAACCTGGTTCGTTACCGGCGTGACATAGCCGTTAAAGACCACCATTGCGGCGCTGACACAGATACCCGTGAAGGCATAGGGCATGAAGAGACGATACAGCGATGTGCCGCCTGCCTGCAGCGCAACGATCTGGAGTGACTGGGCCATTGATCCCGTGATGTAAATCACGGCCAGAAACAGCGCCAGCGGCGAAACGAGACGGACAATCTCCGGAATGTAGCTGGGATAATAGCGCGTATAGAGCTGATCCAGCGGCGCATCGTTGTCCAGGAAGTCGTCGATATACTCCAGGTAGTGGAGCAGAATAAAAAAGACCGCCAGCGCCGCCATTAGCACCACATATGCCCGGAGCACGCGCAAAAGAATGTGGCGATCAATAGTGGTCACGCGGCGTTTACTGACTCGGGTCCGACCGTGGTTTACAACTGCAGGCCTCCACTGTTCACCCAGCCCTGTTTCCTATGAAGCTTCATGAGTACCAGGCCAAGGATATTCTGGAATCGTACGGTGTGGCGGTGCTGCCCGGAGCCGTGGCCTCGACAGCGGCAGAAGCTGTGCAGGCCGCAAAAGAGCTCGCTGCCGACGGTGCGGACCGCTTCGTGGTCAAGGCCCAGATTCATGCAGGGGGCCGCGGCAAGGGAGGCGGCGTGAAACTGGCCCGGGGCCTTGCCGGTGTGCAGGCAACGGCAGACAGGATTCTCGGAATGAACCTGGTCACGCACCAGACCGGCCCGCAGGGACAGTATGTGCGGAAGGTCCTAGTGGCTCAGGCTGTGGATATTGCCAAAGAGTACTACGTCGGCATCACGCTGGACCGGAGCCGGAGCATGAACGTCATCATGGCGTCCACAGAAGGCGGTGTGGAGATAGAAAAGGTTGCCGAAGAAACGCCGGAAAAGATACTGAAAGCCTGGGTTGATCCGGGCAGCGGCCTGATGCCGTTTCAGGCGCGGAAGCTGGCCTACGGGCTGGGCTTTGAAGGCAAGGCCGCCCGGGCCGCCGCCGGATTCATCATGGCGCTGTACAGCGCCTACATTGGAAGCGATGCCTCACTGGCGGAAATCAACCCGCTCGTGCTGACCAGGCAGGGCGCGGTGCTTGCGCTTGACGCCAAGCTGTCTCTGGATGATAACGCCCTCTTCAGGCACAAAGAGCTTGCGGCGATGCGGGACCTCGATGAGGAAGACCCGCTGGAGGTGGAAGCGGGCAGACACCACCTGAACTACGTCAAACTTGACGGCAATGTGGGCTGCATGGTCAACGGAGCCGGGCTGGCCATGGCCACCATGGACATCATCAAGCTGTCCGGCGGCAATCCGGCCAACTTTCTCGATGTGGGTGGTACTGCCAGCGCCACCACGGTCGAAACAGGCTTCAGAATCATCCTGCGTGACGGCAATGTCAAGGCCGTCCTTGTGAACATCTTTGGCGGCATCGTTCGCTGCGACCGCGTAGCGCGCGGCGTGGTGGAGGCTGCAAAGAATGTGGGCATAAGCCTGCCGCTCATTGTGCGCCTGCAGGGGACGAATGCCGGGGAAGGGCGGCGTGTCCTGGAGGCAAGCGGCCTGGTCCTGCAAACCGCTACGCACTTTGAAGACGCGTCCATGAAGGTGCGTTTCGCACTCGCAGCATGACGCGCACCGCAAATCCTGGCACTGCCTCTCCGCAGGCTTCCAGCGAAATAGAAATCCGCGAAGGACTTGAAGGCGTCACGCCCGGCCGTGTTGCGGTCCTGTACCGCCGGGCACCACTCCTTCGGCCAGTATCAGATCCTAGCAAACTCAGGACCATGTTCGAGCGTGCCTCTCTGGTGCTCACGGCCTGGAAAGGCAGCCGCCTTGTGGGCATTGCACGCGTGCTCTCCGATGGCGTGCTGTACAGCTTCCTCGTCGACCTGGCCGTTGAACCAGACGTTCAGGGGCTCGGCATAGGAAGGTTGCTTGTGCTGTCTGTCCTCGAACGCTGCCGCGGCACGGACCTGCTGGTACGCGGTAACCTCGGCCGGCTCTTCAGGCACGAAGGGCTTGAAGTCGTTACCGATGCCTGGATGGTGCCGGCCAAACGGACACCACACTAGAACTGGCGGTCAAACCCCCGGTCCCGCTCCGCCTTCGGCTGACGCAGACGCAGAAACTCGCTCAGTCGCCCGCTCTTGACGTGCAGGTCAAAGCCCCAGGACTGGAACGCGCCAAACGGTACCCACCGGAAGCCCATGTCCCAGCACTCAAACTCTTTGGCAATGTTCAGCGTGGTGGTAACGAGTCTGGCCCGCTCAAAGTCGTAGCCCGTCTGTCCTTGAACACGCCATGTCGGTGTAAGAGGGAACGCAAAGCGTGTGTTTACCGTGGCACTGCGTGTCAGCTTCGAAAGCGGGCGGCTGATGCGGTAACCAAAGCTCACATTAAGGGTCCAGCCTTGGACGGAAGCCCGGCCGAGGCTGCTGGAAAACGGGTTGCCAACGCCAACAGATGTATAGGCGTCAAAGGACGGCATATCCCGCGGCGAGGCAGACGCAGCCTGGCGCTGCGTCTGCCCCCTGACCTGAAAATCTCCCCGCACACTGAGCTGCGTCAGCCGTGCAAAACGAAAGTGCTTCAAAGAAAACACATAGTCTTGCACCATGCGGGTTCCTGCCTGGTTTAGCGCATACGGGGACAAGGTTCCTGAAATGTTCAGGTTGAGCTTGCCCAGCACATTCGTGCGAGCCGAGATATTGATGGGCGACAACCGCAGCGAGTCCGCAGACATGTCGTAGCTGGTTCTGAGGTTGAGGGTGAAGAGCTTGAGCACACGGCTCCTCTCTTCGCCTGTCGAGTCAGCATACACCCGCTTGGTCTCAAAGGTGTTGTCTATGCCAAAGGAGATGGCCTGTGACAATCCTGTCTGTATGCCCGTGACGATGCCGTAGCGCTGCGGTACAGCCTCGCCCGTGAGCAGTGTGTCCACCACCGGAAGCTCCTCCGCATCGTACAGCTGACGCGTATAGCCCCAGCCGGGCGAAGCAAAGTCCGGGCGCCATGAAAAACCCAGCCGGGGCCGGACCGTATGGCGGAGCCCCCGGTACTGGCCCCACTGTACAGGAAACAGCCCGTATAGTGTCGTGTTCGCCGACACTCCCATGTTGAACTGCCGCAGCGCAAAAAAGCCAGGCACGCGCTCGTGTCGCGTTACTCCGGTGGTGTCAACTGCGCGGCGCCCGGTTTCTAGGTACCAGTCCTCCGTGTAGTTGATGTTTGGTGACACATTGAACCGGAACTGTCCTACCAGCGGCAGCCGGTTGATCGCAAACGGCGCTGAGACGGGTACGCGGTGCGTCGCACGGAAGTCCAGCCCGCTTCCCTCGCGCCCCGTGGCACGTTCATACTTCGACTGGTCGAAGAGTGCCTCCCACCACTCGTACGACACTGGTGTGCCATCTGCCAGCGTGTCACCCCGCGCAATGAGCTCCGCCTCACTCAGCGGCGTGTAGCTAAAGCGATTGGAAAGCCGGGAGTTCAGGCTGTACTGCAGACGCTCGTACCAGCGGGGATCGCGTGTAGCGGCCCCGCGCTGAAAGGGTGTCCTGGTGCTCTGCGAAAATGTCAGCTCCGGAAGAGCCAGGTCTGTGGTACCCGTGGAAAAGACCTGGTTCTGACGCATGTTGACCGCCAGCGAACGGCCGCCCCGAAACCGCTTGCTGTACCTGACCGATGAGCCCACTGACTGGCGCACATGGTCATTGTACTGGTCAGACACCGTCTGCAGGTAGCTGCTGGTTGTCAGGTTGACATTGCCTGTCAGGCGTTCACCCGGGCTCAGTGTCTGGTTGTGTGACCACACAACCCGGATGCTGTTGCGCACGACCACATCCGGGTCTTCCCGCTCACCGCTCCTCTCTCGCACCAGGTCAAAGTCCAGGGCGCCCGTGTACCGGTCCCGCCTGTTGTAGCGGAAGGCCGGATGTATCTGCCAGCTTCCCTTGGTCCAGAGCCCGAACCGCGCCTGAAAATCCATATAGTCATTGACAGCCCAGTACCAGCCCCAGTTGCGCAGGTAAAAGCCACGCTGGTCCTCCCCGTATTCCGGTGCAAGGAGTCCGCTGCGGCGCCCTTCCTGATAGGGCAGAAATCCGAACGGAAGCCAGAACGGCATAGGGATATTGTATATGAACAGCTGTATCGGACCGGTATAGACCCGCTTCTTGTCAACGACCTTCATCTTTGATGCGCGAAGGGAATAGGAAGGCGTTTCGTCCGGTGCGCAGTTACACGTGGTGTAGACGCCTCCCTGCACAAAGATGGTGCTGTCCTCTCGCACCTTGGCAATGCCGGCTTCGATGAAGCCTTCACTGAACTGGGCTCTGCCCTTCGTGATGCGGCCACGTCCTGTGCCCATGTTGTAAGCCAGCGTGGCGCCTTCAAACGACTCCCCACCCTGGGTGAACCGCGGCCGGCCTACGACACCGGAATCAGACAGCATGCCTTGTGCCCGAAGCTCCTCCTCATCGAAAAGGATGGTGACGACATGCGCATCCAGCTTGGCGTCCCCGTAGGATACGGACGCCGCACCGACCAGACGACCCTGGTCTCCTGACTCATCCGAGAAGCGCAGCACGAGCGAGTCCGTGGCGCTAAAGGTGACGGGTTCGGTCAGCTGCTGCGCGATGCCTGGCGGTGCAATCAGCAGAGCCAGGACAAACGGGAAATATGCCTGACGGATGCTACGTACCCCTGGCGGAGGAATCATGCGAGTCGGTGTGCTCGAACACGAGGCAGGCAGCACCAAGCATACCAGCCTCGTTGCCGAGGGTTTCTCGCAGGATGATGACCCCGTTCCGCATGCCGGGCTTAACGTAACGCAGCACAACCTCCCGGGCTGGTTCCAGGATATGTGCGCCCGCCTGTGACACACCGCCACCAACGATCACCACACGTA
>JAAXGV010000157.1 GCA_012271185.1 Rhodothermales bacterium | reverse complement strand
ACAGCAAAATAGGGACACAACCCGCAACCGGCGGGCAGTGTGCCCTTCCTCGCGGCTGCACAGTACTGAAGAGGGCCTGCCACCAGAGCATAGCGTGCTTGCAGCCGGCAACGCCGCACACTACTTGCCGATACAGAAGCGTGAAAAAATCTGTTCCAGCACGTCCTCATTCGTTACCGCGCCAGTAATGCATCCGAGTTCGTGCAGCGCTTGGCGCAGGTCCAGTGTGAGGAGGTCTACCGGCACTTTGTCTTCCAGAGCTGCCAAGGCCCGGCTCGTGGCATCAGCCGCAGCACGCAGGTGCTGACGGTGCCGCTCGTTGGTCACCAGCCGGACAGGGTCTGCTTCGTTTTCAACGACGGCTGCGACTACCGCTGCACGAAGATCCTCCAGTGCCCACACATTCCCAAGGGCCTCGCGTGCTGACACGACCAGACCCTCTCGGGCATTCACCAGATCCGCCTTGTTACCTACGATCAGGACTTTGGCATCTGTTATTGCGTCTACAAAGCTCCGCTCATTTGCCGCAAGTCCAGCAGTCAGGTCATACACATACAGCACCAGATCAGCTCGCTCCACAGCTTCCCGTGAACGACGCACACCCTCAGCTTCAATGACATCGGCCGTGTCATGCAACCCCGCGGTATCAATGAAACGAAACAGCAGACCCCCGATTTCTTTATCTGCCGCCACGGTATCGCGCGTAGTGCCGGGCGTGTCGCTGACTATCGCGCGGCTTTCGCCTACAAGCGCGTTGAGCAGCGTGGACTTGCCGGCATTGGGACGACCAGCGATAACCACACGGACTCCTTCACGCACAAGTTCGCCCAGCGTGTAGGACGCCAGCACCTCTGAAAGCAGAGCCTGCGTTTTCTGCAGCAGCTGATACAGCCGAGCACGATCAGCAAACTCCACATCCTCATCAGAGAAGTCTATCTCCAGCTCAGCCAGTGCGCAGACTTCAAGGAGCGCGTCACGCAACTCGCCCATAGCCTTTGAATAACGTCCTCGCAGGCTGTTCAGCGATGCCCGGTGGGCGCGCGCTGAAGCCGCCTGGGTAAGGTCAGCAATCGCTTCAGCCTGAGCCAGGTCAAGCTTGCCATGGACGAAGGCACGCCGGGTGAATTCACCTGGGGTTGCGAGGCGTGCGCCTGCCGCCAGAAGACTCTTCAGGACCAGGGACACAACATAGTCACCGCCATGGCAAGACACCTCGACCATGTCCTCGCCCGTGAAGGAGCGTGGCGCCCGGTATACTGCACAGACGACCTGGTCAATGACCTTGCCTGCGGGCATGTGCCACAACCCCACGTGGAGCGTATGAGAAGGCACGGTGGCCAGGTTCGCACCTCTGAAACAGCGTGCGGCCACTGCCGTGGCCTCCGGGCCACTGGCGCGCACAATGGCTAACGCAGCCTTGCCGCGGGCCGTGGCAACAGCCGCAATCGTGTCAGAAGCTGTCATTAACTGTGCGGCGCACTACTACCGTTTACGCTTGCGGGATCCCTTCGTCCGCTGTGGCGCACTGCGGATGACGCCCTTGCGGGGCTCCTCCTGCTTCTTTTTCTTCAGCCCGATGTTGATAACCTGTTGCTGCGCGGCTGTAAAGATGTTGTAACACAGATAATACAGACTGAGGCCTGATGGCAACCGGTTGAAAATGACAAAAATGAACAGTGGCATGCCATACATCATGATCCTCTGCTGCATACCACTTGCCGGCGTGGACTGGATACGCATCTGGATGATCAGCGAAATACCCATCAGCACAGTGAAGCCCGCAACGTAATCGCCATAGAATGGTACAGTAAAAGGCAGCTGCAAGATGGCGTCGGGCGCTGAAAGGTCGAGCGCCCACAGGAAGCTCTGCTGCCGGATTTCTATGGACTGCTGCAGGAACTGCCAGAGCGCAATGATGATCGGATACTGAAGCAGCATCGGCAGGCAGCTGCTGAGCGGGTTCATACCCGTCTCCTTGTAAAGCTTCATCGTGGCCTGCTGCTGCTTCTGCGGATTGTCTTTATACTTCTCCTTGATCTCCTGCATCTTTGGAGCAAGCTCCCGCATGCCGGCCATAGACTTGTACGAGACGCGCGTGATCGGAAAGAGCGCCACCTTGATCAGCATGCAGAAGACAATGATCACCAGGCCGTAGCTTGCAATAAAGGAGCTGAGGAAGGTGAACACCGGAATAAAGATCACCCTTGCCAGCGGCCTGGTCATCCATTCAAACGCGTCCCAGCCATAGTCCACCATGCCGTACAGTCCGTCGTACTGCTTGATGTAGCGGTAGTCAAGTGGACCCAGATACAGCCGGAAGCTGTCACCCCCGACCCTTGGCGAACCCATGAACAGGCCGGCCGACAGGCCCAGCCGCAGCGCCGGGTCATCCGCCTCGCCTGTGCGCGTACCCTCCAGGTAGGCTTCAAGTGCGGGCGCACTGGGAATGGCCGCGACCGTGAAGTACTTGTTCTTGACGCTGATCCATGAGACATCACCACGCAGTGTCGCTGCATCCTCTTCACGGTTCCCCAGGCTGACGCCCTCCACCTCGCCTCCGCTGCGCGCCCACGCGCCTGCCTTGGTCAACTCCTCTTTCCTGTTGTTGGGGTCCTCACTGAAAGGCAACGCTCCATCCCATACCAGCTCATACCCGTCAGCGGTCTGAAATGATGACGCCGCTATCATTTCCACCTTCAGACCCACCTCATACGAATCGGGGCTGAAGGTATACGTCTTGCGTATCAGGCCCTGACCCGCTGGCACCGTGAACATGATCGACTGCGGCCCGTCCAGAACATCCAAACGGTTAGCCTCCACGTCCGCTTCGTAAAAAAAGTCGCGCGTATCGCGGTTGCGGCCTGTAGGGGACTGGAACCGGAGCGCTAAGGCGGGCGTGTCGCCAACAAGCTGGACCGGGGTTTGCTGGTCAAACTGGCGGAACTCCCGCAGTGAGAAGCGGGTCAGTGTGGCCCCCTTTGTTGACAGCTCAGCCTCAAAAAGCCGGGTAACCACGGAGATGGCCCGCTCCTCGCCCGTCAGCACCACGGTCGAATCCTGTATCGGCACAGGGCGTGCCACCTGCTGCGGTGCTTCCGGTTCCACTGTGGTGACGGCGGAGTCTGGCGGCGGCACCTCCTCGACAGCAGGCTGGGGCTTGGGCAAGAGGTACAGCCAGAGAAAGAAGACCAGCGCCATCAGAATCGTCGCCGTAATTACATTCCGGTCCACAAGAGCCCTCGCAACTTATTGGAGTATTACGCCGTCAGGCGCCTGACTAGGATATCCAGCGCCTGCGCCAAGTCTGCCCGCAGCATTGCCTTGGTTGTGGCGCTGTTGCCGTGGCAGAGCACCATAAGCGTCAACGCCTGATCCGACGGCATGCACAGCATCGCACGCTGCGGACTGGTTCGGAATGCCTCGCGCAGTACGCGTCTGATGGCATTGCGACGCACTGCCGTTCGCTGGCGGGTGACAGCAAACCCAACCTGTACAGGGCTGCCCGTGAGATGCCGCGGCACGGTACGAAACAGGAGTCGCACCGAGCCTATCGAGATGCCGGATTGAATGCCACCATGCGCAAACAGCGGGCGAATAAGTCGTCGGCGCTTCAGGCGCGTCACGCGCGGCCACGCATGAGGCGTACGCGCCATCCTACTTGCCTACATAACGATCGCTCACCGTCAACGACCGGCGACCCTTCTTGCGGCGACGGGCAATCAGCTTGCGTCCGTTCCTGTCACTCATCCGCATCCGGAAGCCATGCTTGTTCCTGCGCTTGCGCCGGCTAGGCTGGTACGTGCGTTTCATTCGTGGCTGTGGCTGGAATCGGACTGTAAACGGCGAATCAGGCAAAAAGTCTCCACCGCACAAACTGCTGCGACACATGCGCGTTAGAGCTGGTTCCCGGCGGGAATAGCTCAGCAGGTAGAGCATCAGCTTCCCAAGCTGAGGGTCGCGGGTTCGAACCCCGTTTCCCGCTCACCCGGGCGGTTAGCTCAGTTGGTTCAGAGCGCCTGCCTTACAAGCAGGAGGCCGGGGGTTCGAATCCCTCATCGCCCACCCTCTCCCAAGCGCCACTCCACACGGCTCACGACTCCGCCGGCTACAGACAGCACCAGCAGTGCGCCGCCGGTCTGATAGGTCCATCGTGCCGCTGCCTCTGTCAGTGGAGGTCCCCACTGCCGCCGAATGTGTGTCACGGCATACCCTACACGGGCGCCCTCCGGCCCGATGTGCCGGCTGTCGGTCAGGGCTATGTGGACAAGCGTGTCCCCTTCCAGGCCAAGCTCTAGGCCGAGGTACTCCAGAACCGTTTGCGCAGACCGCTGCCGCTCACGTACCGGCTGACCAAACCGCAGTGCAAGGGCTTCCCTTGTCCATGTGCGCGTCCCACTTGTGGCCGCATCAATGAAACCTGCCACGTCAACAGGTGCCGTAAACTGAAGATACTGGTCCGACTGGGTGCAGGCACTCGCCAGAGCGCCCAGCGCTATGAGCGCCACACGGGCACGCATGACCATTGTCACCGTCTGCGCCTGCCTGCAGGCCGGCGGCGGCGCCTGCCACTGCGGCGTGTCTTCGCCCCGTGTGCGCGCCTGTGCTGCACATCATCTACGAGCATCGCCAAGAGCTCAGGTTCTTTAGCCGCCAGCGCCTTCACCCAGGGAATGAAACGCTGCAGGCGCTCACGTTCCAAGTTGCTCTTACCCCGCAGTATCCCTTCCAGCACCTCTGTTGTGCGCGCTAACATGCGGGCGGTGGTCTCTTTTTCTGTGGGCAACGGGCGTCTCTCTATGTCCAGCGAATAAAAGCGGGCAATAGCCTGCAGACGTGACTCCTCTTCAAAGGTGGCCAACGTAATGGCCGTTCCTGCACGCCCCGCACGTGCAGTACGGCCTGTACGGTGAATATAGCTCTCCTTCTGATTTGGCACCTCATACTGGATGACATGGCTTAGCTCGCTGACATCTATGCCGCGCGCCGCCACGTCCGTAGCCACCAGTATGCGAAGCCGGCCACTGCGCAGCCGCTGCATGGTCCTTTCGCGCTTTCCCTGCGTAAAGTCACCGGACAAGGCTGCGGCAACCAATCCGTAATTACTAAGCACCGCCGCCACGAAACCCACCTCATATCGGGTGTTGGCAAAGATGATGGCCGACGGCGGGTTCTCAACCTCCAGAAGCCGGATAAGGCACCGTTCTTTGGGTATCTGGTCCGTACGGTAGTACCGGTGCTGAATGGTGTCAACACTGATCCGATCCTCGCTCAGGCTCAGAAATGATGCCGCATGAAGAAACATGCGCCCAAGCGCACGCACCCTGGGCGGCATGGTGGCACTGAACATGTACGAGCGGCGGGCAGCAGGAAGGTAGTCACGCAGCTCCTGCATGGCCGGCAAGAATCCCATGGAGAGCATCTCATCCGCCTCGTCCAGGATAAGCGTCGTCAGGTTCTCCAGCGTAAAAGTGCCTCGCCGCAGGTGGTCCAAAAGCCTGCCTGGCGTACCAATCACAAGGTGGGCACCTCCTGCAAGCGCCTTGTTCTGAGCTGAATACCCTACGCCACCGTACACCAGAGCGCTGCGAAGCGCCTTGTTCACGTTCATACGCTCAAACTCGCCATGGATCTGGCGGGCCAGCTCACGGGTAGGCGTCACTGTCAGTGCCTGCGTATGCGGCAGAGCCGGGTTCAGACTGTCAAAGAGCGGCAGGAGGAATGCGCCAGTTTTGCCACTGCCGGTGCGCGACTGCACGATCATGTTGCGGCCGTCAAGCATATAAGGAATCACGCTGGCCTGGACCGGCATCAGCGAAGACCAGCCTGACGCATCAAAAGCGGTCCGGGAGGCAGGGGGAAGGGTGTCTTTGGTGGCGGGTGGAAGCGGAGGTTCCGGGGGTGGAAACTGGCGCTGCGCCTCCTGTTCTTTCTCGCTGCGGAGCCCGCGCGATGTCAGATCAACTGTCTTCGTGTACCTGTTGATCATCCCGGCTACATTGCCATCCCTCCATCTACCACCAGCGTATGACCGGTGATGTAGCTGGCGGCATCGGAGGCGAGAAACAGCACCGGTTTTGCAATCTCGCCCGGGGTGGCCACACGCCGGAGCGGAATCTGGCCCAGCAGGTCCTTCCGCATCTGGTCGCTCAGCTGCCGTGTCATGTCCGTGTCCACGTAGCCAGGCGCCACTGCATTGACTGTGATCTTGCGCGCCCCCAGCTCTTTCGCAAGGCTCTTGGTAAAGCCAAACACTCCCGACTTGGATGCGGCATAGTTGGCCTGCCCGGCATTGCCCTTGATCCCGACAATGGATGAGATGTTGATGATGCGGCCACTGCGCTGCCGCATCATGGTCCTGTACGCTGCCTTGGTAAAGTTGAAAATGCTGCGAAGATTTGCGCCCAGAACATCGTCCCAGTCGCTCTCGCTCATGCGGAGCAGCAGGTTGTCGCGTGTTATGCCGGCGTTGTTCACCAGGATATCGAGCCTGCCCCAAGCCCCTGTGACACCTTCCACAGCCTCTGTGGCCGACGCCATTGCCGCCGCGTCCCCCTGAAAAGACAGCGTGTCAGCGCCGCCGGTACGCAGATCGTTCTCCAGCGCCGCCGCCGCATCCACCGAGCTGCGGTAAGTAAAAGCCACACGTGCGCCGGCCTCGGCGAACGCCACCACGATGGCGCGTCCGATACCACGTGTACCACCTGTAACCAGGACAGATCTGCCGCCAAACGTCATGACGATAAAACCGTATGCATTCCCGTTATCTGCGCCTTCGTCCCCGCCTGTATTGCTGATGTCGTTCTGCCGAGTGTGCGCCGTACCAGCCCCGTCAGGACGCGGCCGGGCCCAACCTCGACAAATGAAGTGATACCATCGGCCTGCATCGCCTTCAGTGACTGCATCCAGCGAACCGGCGAAGTCAGCTGCTGTATCATGTTCGTCCGAATCTTGTCCGTATCCGTGGTAGCACACCCCGTCGTGTTCAGGTAGATGGGGCTGGCAGGTCTGGTTACAGCCAAGCCCGCTACCTGGCGCATAAAGCGCTTATGCACCTCCTGCATCAGCACGGAATGAAAAGCTCCGCTCACATTTAAAGGTATCACGCGCATGGCGCCCCGTTCTTTGGCCAGCGTGCCCGCTCGGCGTACCGCTCCCGTGTCGCCAGATATCACGACCTGTCCGGGGGCATTGAAGTTTGCCGGCTGCACGACCTGGTCTCCCTGGGATGCCTCGCTGCAGATGGTCGCGAGTATCTCATGGTCCAGCCCCAGGATCGCGCTCATGGTTCCCGGGCGCTTTTTTCCGGCTTGGGCCATCAGCTGTGCGCGCACACGTATGGTGCGCAGACCGTCGGGCAGGCTGATGGCGCCGCAAGCCGCGAGGGCACTGTATTCGCCTACACTGTGACCTGCGACAGCGTCCGGCGCCTGCTTCAGCGCTCTGAACGCTGCCACGGAATGTGTGAAAATCGCAGGCTGGCACACGTCGGTCTGCGTCAAGGCCCGCATCGCGTCTTCGCGCGTCGAAAAGCAGCATGCCGTCAGTGGAAACCCCAGCACCTCATCGGCTTCGTCAAAGACTGCGCGCGCTTCCGAATACGCCTCATAGAGGTCGCGTCCCATCCCTGGAAATTGGGATCCCTGACCGGGAAACAGATACGCCTTCACCGCTTTATCCCTCCGTATTTCAGGCTACAGCCTCCGCTTCTTTCGCAGCCACAGGCGGGCGGGCCACGCCATCGTAGGCCCATCTCACGTAAGCGGCGCCCCAGGTGTACCCACCTCCAAATGCGGCCAGCACGAGGTTGTCGCCTCTGCGCAGCTCATGCTCCCAGTCATACAGGCACAGTGGAATCGTTGCCGCGGTTGTGTTGCCGTACCGGCTGATGTTGAGCATAACGCGATCGGAAGAGATTCCCATGCGGCGTGCCGCCGCATCGATGATACGCTGGTTGGCCTGGTGTGGCGCAAAGTAGCGTATATCCTCACTGTGCAGCCCGTTGCGCTGCATCACCTCAGCGGCCACGTTGATAAAAGCCGAAACCGCAAAGCGGAAGACCGTGCGCCCATCCTGATGGATATAGTGCATTTTGCGGTCCACGGTTTCGTGCGTCGGCGGATTAAGGCTGCCCCCGCCTTGCATGCAGAGCGCTTCCCAGTTGTTGCCGTCAGTGCGCAGCACCGAGTCGATAAGGCCATTGCCGTTCGTGTCTGGCTCGAGCAGAACAGCGGCTGCCGCGTCGCCAAAGAGAACGCATGTGTTGCGGTCGGTGTAGTCCGTGATACTGCTCATCTTGTCGCTGCCCACAAGCAGCACGCTCCTGTAGCGGCCGCTTTCTATCAGGCACGCCGCTGTGTTGATGCCAAACAGGAAACCGCTGCACGCCGCCGAAAGGTCAAAGCCCCAAGCTTTGGGGGCACCCAGGGCCGCCTGCACCTGGCATGCGTTTGCGGGAAAGAACATGTCGGGTGTCACCGTCGCAACGATGATCACGTCCAGCTCTCCGGCATCCATGCCGCGCTTTTCCAGCGCTTCTTTCGATGCCTCAATCGCCATGTAGGTGGTTGCCTTGTCCTTGTCGCGCAAGATGCGGCGCTCCTCTATTCCTGTACGCGCCCTGATCCACTCGTCAGAAGTGTCCACAAGCTTTTCAAGGTCGGCGTTGGTAAGCCGCTCTTCCGGCAGAAAGTGCCCTACGGAGGTGATGGCTGCTCTAATCATGATAACGCACTTAGGCAGTACCCAGGGCCAAGACCCGGATGGCCGCTGAGACATCTGCCGATGCGATCCGAACGGCCAGCGGTATGGCTTTTTCGAAGGCACGGGCGCCAGAGCTGCCGTGCAGAACTATCACTGTGCCATTGACACCCAGCAGCGGCGCGCAGCCCCCATAGGTTTCCGGGTTGAAACGCTGTTTGAGGCCTCCTACGATGCACTTGAAGCTGTCGGCCACACTGGGGGGCAGGCCCTGGGCCGCAACTTCCTGGCCGACCATCACCGGCAGTGCCGTCATCACGCTCTCGGTAAGCTTTAGTATGACATTGCCCACAAATCCGTCGCAGACGACCACGTCTGCAGCATGGTGCAGGATGTCGCCTCCTTCGATGTTGCCTACGAAGTTGATGCTGGTAGCCGCCGAAAACAGCTTGTTCGCTGCGCGGACCAGCTCATTGCCTTTGGCCGGTTCCTCTCCTACGCTGAGCAGACCCACGCGCGGCTGCTCAATATCCAGCACACGCCGGGCGTAGGCCGTCCCCATTTGCCCAAACTGGAGCAGATGCTCCGGCTTGCTGTCCATGTTGGAGCCGACATCCAGGACGAGGCAAACGCCATTGATGCTCGGATAGTAGGTCGGAATAGATGGCCGTGACACGCCTAGCAGGCGACCAAGCACGAAGAGTGATGCTGCAGCGAGGGCGCCCGTGTTACCGGCGCTCACAAACGCGTCCGCCTTGCCGTCGCGCAGATATGCGAGCCCGATGCGCATGGAAGAGTACGGCTTGGCGCGTACCGCTGCAACGGGCGAGTCGCCCATGCCGATCACCTGAGGCGCATTGATCAGCGCAATGTATGGATGCCCCTTTGGCGCGTGTCGCGCCATCTCCTCCTGAAGGACCCGGAGCGGGCCGAACAACAGGAGCTGCAGGTCACCGCTCGCAACGCGCAGAGCGCCTTCGATAACGACACCGGGTGCGTTGTCGCCACCCATCGCGTCAACGGCTATCCGGGCTGCCATCCTCAGCCCCCGTGCGGTGAGCTACACCTGTGGCCGGGCACTAAGCAGCTTCCTCCATCTGGAGTATCTGACGTCCCCGGTACGTGCCGCAGCTGGGGCACACGCGGTGCCGCAGCTTGGTGCTGCCGCAGCGCTCGCATTGCATGGTGTCAGGGCGGCTCAAACCACCATAGTACACGCTGCGACGCTTGCGTGTGCGCGCCTTTGAATGTTTGCGCTTTGGATTAGCCATAAAATCTATCGGGAGTCAGTCTGTAGGTTGCGCAGAGGCGCCCAGTGCAGCGCAGGAGCGGATTCGGCCGCACCAAAGATGCATGGCAGCTCAGCATCTTCAGCATGCGGCGCCACTTTGCGGGTCGGAACCGCCAGCATGAGCGTATCCCGCGCCACACCGGTGACATCAAACTCGCGCTGAAATAACTGCCAAACCACCGTCTCATCGTATGTCGCTTCATTCGTGCGCTGCTCATCCGTGGTGAGCAGTATCCGGCACGAGCCTGACACGCGCATCGTGAAGGCGTCGAGCGTACGGTCACAGATGAGGTGCGCATCAGCCGATGCGGCCAGCGTTAGCAGCAGGTCCTTGCCGTGGGGGAACACATACACATCTACCAGTATGCGAGTGAACGCTGCGGGATCCAGATCGAGGGCCTGCGCCCCAGGCTCAAAACGGCACTGCGTGCCCGCGATCAGGTCGACGCGCTGCATGTCCATTGCGTAATTTGAACAGCTTCCTGCGGCACGGTGTTCCATTTCGGGCATGCCCCAGCAGCACACAGGCCTGCGCCATACGGCAATTCACACAGGGTGAATAAAATGTGGATAACGCCACTTGAGCGCAGAATGGACCCACAGAATCACCGATGTTGCCGTATTAGCCCGTTGTTTTGAAGATCAAAATCGTTATAAGTTCCTTTTTATCAGGTATTTGCGCATGTTTATAACTTGTGAATATCGAGTGTGGATAACGAGCTGCCTGCGTATCTGGTGCCTGCGCTTCCACTGCCCGGGCGTGGATAAGTTGTTAATATCCTCTGCGCTCAATACTGTAACTTCCGATTTGAATGCGCGGAAGGCGTTTTCCGTAACGGCCCAGCCAGACCGGGTCATTACGGAAGCTGCTGTACGCGCTGTACCTTGCCATTGCCCCTTCTATGCCAGACCTGTCTGAACTGTATAGTACCGTATGCTTCCCTCTCCTTCTGAAGCCTGGCAGTCATGCCTGGAGATTTTCCAAGACAACATCGAGAACACCATCTCTTTCCAGACGTGGTTCGCCCCGATCAAGCCCGTGGAGCTGGCGAAGTCGGGATCCCAGATCCTGCTCACGGTTGAGCTGCCCAGCCGGTTCTACTACGAGTGGCTTGAAGAGCACTACTACGCGCTGATCAGCACGACGCTCGCCAAGGTTCTGGGGCCGGATGCGCGTCTGTACTACAAGATTATCCTGGCTAAAGAGGAGGAAGAGGAGGCCGCCATGCGGCTGCCCGCGCGCACGGTCAGCAGGAGACCGCGCACGCAGCCCCTGATACGCAGTGAGGTACCCCAGGAACCTGTGGACAGGCCTGCACTGCCACCAGTAAAGAGCAACCTTGGTCTGAACCGCACCTTCGACAACTTCGTCGAGGGTGACTGCAACAGACTGGCCCGCAGTGCCGCTGTGGCCATAGCGCAGAATCCGGGGGAAACCTCCTTTAATCCTTTTCTGATTTACGGGGGCGTCGGTCTCGGCAAGACACACCTCATTCAGGCTATTGGTAATTACGTCCGGGCCAACCACGGCAAGAAGCGTGTCTTGTACGTGTCCAGTGAGCGCTTCACGAATGACTTTGTGCAGGCGATACAGCAGAACCAGATCAGCCGGTTCTCCTCGTTTTACAGGAGCATTGATGTCCTGATCATTGACGACGTGCAGTTCTTCGGTGGCAAGGAGAAGACACAAGAAGAGTTTTTCCACGTCTTCAATGAGCTGCACCAGATAAGAAAGCAGATCATCCTGTCCGCTGACCGGCCACCCAAAGAGATCAAGGGTATTGAGGAGCGCCTCTTGTCACGGTTTCAGTGGGGACTTACCGCCGACCTGCAGGTGCCAGAACTCGAAACGCGGATGGCGATTCTGAAGCGCAAGGCCAGTGATGATGGGATTGATCTGCCGCAGGACGTGATTGACTTCATTGCGCACAACATCAAGAGCAATATCCGTGAACTGGAAGGGGCCCTGGTACGGCTCATGACGCATGCTACACTGCTCAATGATGAAATCAACACGGCCATGGCCAAGACCGCACTCAAGGACCTCATTCATCATCGGCCTGCAAACCTCTCCATAGACCACATACAGCAGATTGTCTGTGAGTACTTCGATATGAACCAGGATCTTTTGCGTGAAAAGACGCGCAAGCGCGAGGTCGTTCAAGCCCGTCAGATTGCCATGTTCTTCAGTCGGAAGCTCACGCAGAACTCTCTGAAAACCATCGGTCTCCAGTTCGGTGGACGAGACCATTCCACAGTGGTGCATTCCAACAACGCTGTGGCCGACCAGATGGAAACCAACAAGCAGTACCGCGATATGGTGGAGCAGATCCGCAGCTCTCTGCTGTCCAGCCTGCCCTGACAGACAGTCGCAACCTTTTTCTTAACTTACCTGTCCTGCGCGTTTCCTGCACCGTCCATGAAGTTCACTGCCAACACCAAGGCGCTTGCCAGTGTGCTTGACTGCGTGTCTCCTGCTGTCAAGACAAGGAGTACGCTGCCTATCGTGACGTGCATCCTGTTTGAGCGGGAAGGCAACGACCACATCCGCCTCACAGCCACTGATCTGCATAAACTCACGATCGTTGAGCACCTGCAGGTTCAGTTCAGCGCCTCGCCTGACAAACAGACTGCACGCATTGCCGTGCCGGCCTCGCACCTGGTCAATACCGTCAGGAGTCTGGGCGACATGCCGGCCACGTTCGAGTTCTCTGACCGCTTCGCGCTTAAGATCCGGACCGTGCGTGGCGAGTACACCATGAGCGGTTATGATGGCGCGGACTTCCCGGCCGTCCAGGAGGTCGATAAAACACATGAGATTGAGGTTCCCCGAGACCTCCTGATCAAAGCTGTGAAGACAACCAGGTTTGCGGTCGCGTCCGATGAAGGGCGTCCCGGCATGCGGGGGTATCTATTTCAGGTCAGGAAAGACAGCCTTCGTGTCGTAGCCACTGACAGCCACCGCCTGGTGCGGTGCAAGCTGGCCAATCTCAACTGCTCATCCTCCGGAGACGTGGTCGTGGCCGGTCCCGCACTAAGAACGCTGGAACGTCTTTCCGGACAGGACACCTGCACGATTACGATCAGCAAGAGACACGCGCAGTTCGACTTTGGCAGCTCGTTCCTTATTGCGTCGCTGCTTAATTCGCCGTTCCCGAATTACGAGCGCGTGGCAACCAGCCTGAAACACGAACACAGTATCCGGATAAACCGCGAGATGTTTGTGGCAGCCGTACAGCGTACATCGCTGTTTGCCGGTACCAGCACAAAGCAGATCCGGCTCGAAATTAAGGACGGCAGCGTGAAGATCATCGGAGAGGATGTTGAGCGCTCCCATTCCGCTTACGAAACGATGCCGTGCGACTTGAAGGACGAGTCGAGCGTGACAGACACTGTGCATCTCGCTTTCAATGCCATTTATCTTCTGGGCGTACTGCAGCATATCCCCACCGAGGAAATCGTCATCAGTTTTGGAGACCATAAGAAGCCTTGTTTCGTGATCCCGACAGAGCAGGAGGATGGCTTCGATCTCTTCACGCTGGTCATGCCTGTGATGTTGAAAAAGTACGCCTGACCAAGATCAGGTTAAATCTGTCCGCGCGTGAACCTTTGGCCCTGGGTATGCGTTTCTATGTGCTACCCTTTGGAATCCGTGTGGAGAGAATGGATATTCGGAGCTTCAAGACCAGGAGTGCCCGGGCGCAGGATATCAATCGCGCATGGTATGTTATTGATGCGAAGCAGCAGGTTGTAGGCCGCTTGGCCTCGCAGGTCGCCTCGATCCTTCGCGGCAAGCACAAGCCGCTGTTTACCCCGCATGTTGACACGGGCGATTTCGTCATCATCGTGAATGTCGACCAGGTCCGCTTTACCGGCAACAAGGAGAGCGCCAAGCTCTACTACCGCTTCAGCGGCTATCCGGGCGGGTTGCGTTCGCGCACGGCAAAAGAGATGCGTCGGCGCCGTCCTGAGTACCTGGTGCGGCACGCCGTCAAAGGCATGCTGCCTAAGGGTCCCTTGGGTCGGCAGATGCTGAAAAAACTCAAAGTTTATGCGGGAAACGACCATCCGCATCAGGCCCAGAAGCCCCAGGTCCTTGCATTATAGCTTATGGCAACCGTTACACAGTACAGCGCCGTAGGTCGGCGCAAAACTTCCACTGCCCGCATCTACCTGCGCCCCGGTTCGGGGTCCGTACTGATCAACCGGCGCCCGCTGGATCAGTACTTCCCCATGGAGGTGCGGCAGCGTACACTCTTGGCGCCCTTCCGGGTCACGGACACACTTGGCAGCTACGATGTTGTGGTGAACGTGCATGGAGGCGGCCTCACCGGGCAGGCGGAAGCGATCCGCCTGGGCATTGCGCGCGCGTTGCAGAAGGCGGGCGAGGATTTCCGCAAACCTCTGCGCGATGCGGGTCTTTTGACACGTGACCCCCGCATGGTTGAACGCAAGAAGTACGGCCGGCCCAAAGCGCGTAAGCGATTCCAGTTCTCCAAACGCTAGATCCCATCACTCCCCATACCGCCTGATGCCTGACAGGGTGACCTTCCGGTTTTGTTAGCGCATACGAGGGCAGTAGCGGCTTAACCCAGTTTACATTCATGGAAGAACAGAAACCCGGGCCGGCGGAACGCCCGTTCCGTGTGCAGATCGAGGAGCTTTTGCGGGCGGGCACGCACTTTGGCCACCTTTCCAGCCGATGGAATCCAAAGATGCGCCCCTACATCTTTATGGAGCGCAACAGCATTCACATCATCGATCTGGTGCAGACGCAGCAGTGTCTGGAGAAGGCTGCCGATGTGGCGGCGCGTCTGGCCAAGCAGGGCAAGGCGATACTGTTTGTCGGCACCAAGAAGCAATCCAAAAAGGCCGTACGTGAAAGCGCTATCCAATGCCGTTCACCGTACGTCGTGGAGCGCTGGCTTGGTGGCACGCTGACGAACTTCCAGACTATCCGGAAGAGCATCCGGCGCATGGAGGACCTCGGCAAGATGGAGAAGGATGGCACGCTGGACCAGCTCAAGAAGAAGGAGCGCCTCATGAAGGCGCGTGAGCGGGCAAAGCTGGAGCGCAACCTGAGCGGTATCGCAGATATGGCCCGCATGCCGGGGGCGCTGTTTATCGTGGACATCAACCGCGAGCACATTGCGGTCGCCGAGGCCCGAAAGCTCGGCATCCCCATCATCGCAATGGTGGACAGCAACTGCAACCCGGATCTGGTTGATCATGTGATCCCCTGCAATGATGATGCTCAGAAGTCCATAGCACTGATCACTGCCGTTATGGCTGATGCGGTGGCACAAGGCAAGAAACAGCACGAGATCGACCTCAAGACACGCCGGATGGAGAAGGCAAAGCGTGCACGCGATCAGCGCGAAACGGCAAAGACGAAACCCCAACCCGAACGCAGAGTGCGTCGTGAGCGCAGGCGCGCTGCGAAGACCTGATACCCAAAGCCATGGTGATTACTGCGAAAGATGTGAAGAAGCTGCGGCTTATGACCGGAGCTGGCATGATGGACTGCAAGCGTGCTCTTGCCGCGGCGGGAGGTGACTTTGAGGCTGCTATCGACCTGCTCCGCAAGAAGGGCCAGAAGGTTGCGGCCAAGCGAGCGGACAAGGAGGCCCTGCAGGGCCTGATCGTAGCCAGGATCAGCGGCAACGGCCAGCGTGGCGCCTTGGCAGAGATCAACTGCGAGACGGACTTTGTAGCACGCAACGATAAGTTCGCCGCCTTTGCTGATGGTGTAACTCGTATTGTGCTGGAGTCCGCACCGACCAGTCACGATGCGCTCATGGCGCTTGACTACGGCCATGGCCGCACAGTTGCGGAGGCCCTTACGGAGCTCACCGGCAAGGTCGGCGAAAAACTTGACATTCGCCGCTTTGCCGTCCTGACGAGCCTGCTGGGGCGTGTCGTGGCATATGTGCACCCTGGATCACGGCTTGGCGTACTGGTTGAGCTCTCAGGCAATGGCCAGGTGGACAGCACAGGCCGTGACGTGGCCATGCAGGTGGCTGCACTGAACCCGGCGGCAGCATTCCGCGAGGACGTGCCGCAGGAGATTCAGAACAAGGAGATGGAGATCGCCCGCGAGGCGGCGCGCAATGAAGGAAAGCCGGAACATATCCTTGATCGTATAGCCAGGGGAAAGCTTGAGCGTTACTTCAAAGACCATGTGCTGGTAGAACAGCCGTTTGTCAAGGATGCTTCACTGCGCGTGCGGGACATCCTGGCGCAGGCGGGGGCTGAGCTCCACCGGTTTGTCCGCTACCAGCTCGGGGGCTAGCCCCGGAAACTGCATACTGGTGGAACCCACGTCCGGCCCGGCTTACCGCCGCATTCTTGTCAAGCTCAGCGGCGCCGCACTACTGGGCCGGCAGTCCTTCGGGATCGACAAGGAGGTCCTGGAACGCTACGCGAAAGAGATACACAGCGTTGTTGATGCGGGGGTCAGCACAGCGCTGGTTATCGGAGGCGGCAACATATACCGTGGCATCCGCGAAGCTTCCGTTAACATGACCCGTGCCAGCAGCGATTACATGGGCATGTTGTCGACCATGATCAATGCGATGGCGCTTCAGGACGCGCTGGAGCAGCGCGGATTGGCAACACGTCTGCAGTCCAGCATCGCCATGGAGGAGATTGCGGAGCCGTTTATCCGGCGCCGGGCACTGCGGCACCTGGAAAAAGGCCGTGTCGTGATCTTCGGGAGCGGCACAGGCAATCCATACTTTACTACGGATACCGCCGCTGCGCTGCGCGCGCTCGAGGTCAACGCGGAGATTCTTGCCAAGGGCACACGTGTTGACGGTGTCTATTCGGCGGATCCCGAAAAGGACTCCTCTGCCATACATTACAAGCGCATTGCCGGGGAAGAGGTTATCCGCAGGGGTTTGCGTGTAATGGACATGACGGCGTTCACACTTTGCGAGGAATCCAAGCTGCCGATCATCGTTTTTGATGTCAACACACCTGGCAGCCTGCTCCGCATTGTACAGGGCGCGCACGTGGGCACGATGGTACACTGGGACACGTAGATCTTGGGGGCATACCAATGCTTGATGAGATGCTGGAACTGATCCTGGACGATGCCCGGGAGCGCATGGACAAGACCATCGCGGATCTTAAGGCCAAGCTGCAGGGCATCCGGACCGGGCGTGCATCACCGCTGATGCTGCAGGATGTCAAGGTGCGGGCGTACGACCGGCAGATGCCGCTGAACCATCTGGCGTCGGTTACCGCCCCGCAGCCCGACCTGCTTGTTGTACAGCCCTGGGACCGTACCACCTTGCGGCTGGTGGAGAAAGCGATTATGGCGTACAACCTCGGGCTTAACCCGTCAAATGACGGAGTGCTGATTCGCGTACCGGTTCCGCCACTTACCGAAGAGCGCCGGCGTGACCTTGTCAGGAATGCCCGGCGGCTGGGCGAGGGGGCCAAGATTGCGATCCGCAACATCCGTCGTCATGCAAAGGACGATGTCAAGTCCACACAAGAAGAAGAGAAGCTGTCGGAGGACATGCGTTATCTGGCTGAGGATCGCCTGCAGGACGAGACCAACCGTTTCGTCGGCAAGGTTGATGACATCCTTCGCATGAAGGAGCAGGCGATCATGGAGATTTAACTGGAGAGGTGCCGGAGCGGCCGAACGGGCTCGCCTGGAAAGCGAGTGTACCTTAGTCGGGTACCGGGGGTTCGAATCCCTCCCTCTCCGCCTGCAGGAGGCGCGGCCGGGGTGTTGCTGCAGGATCAGACGTGCCCGGAAGCCTGCGGACTGGCAACAAAATCATACTGATCATCGATTGTGATCTGTTTGACAATTCCGGATCCGCGATGCCTCCTTTTTGCATCGCGGGCTTACCACCCAGTATTGAACGTCTCTGCTGCCTTAAACTCGCATTACCAACACCCCATCATCAATCCGGAAGTACACCCATCAATCCGGAAGTACACCCTCGGCGGAATCCCCGGTTTTCCACATGGAACGCGCGACACGTATTCCTCCGCAAACCCGTGTTGCTCCAGCAGCCTGACACGTGAAACTCGGTCGAGTCGCCCGGGGGAATCTCACCATAAGCGTTAACTTGTTTTCCTGA
>JAAXGV010000198.1 GCA_012271185.1 Rhodothermales bacterium | reverse complement strand
GAAGAAGCGCAGCCAGTTGTTATGGAAGATTGCATCAACCTCGTTCGCACAATAGCCGCGGACCAGGAGCAGTTCCTCCAGCTTGTGCAGGTCCGTGATGCTGTGTAGGTCATACGGCGTCTGTTCGTTTCCAAAGCCGCCATCCAAGTCTGAGCCGATAGCCGCATGATCAGCACTCCCCGCAATCTGGCAGATGTGATCAATGTGATTGGCAGCGGCTTCCAGCCCCACGACTGCGTTCGAGGTGACCCCCCGCTCCCAGCCGGGATACAGCATCCATGCGTCCATGGCGGTACCAATGACGGCACCACGCGCCACGAGGCGCCGGATCTGATAGTCCGTGAGCTGCCGATACCCTGCAACGAGTGCCCGACAGTTGTGGTGGCTTGCCAGGACGGGTCCATCGAACGCGTCCAGCGCTTCCTCCATGGACTGATCGCTAAGGTGAGTAACATCAAGCAGAATGCCGAGCCGCTCGAACACCCGCAGGAGTGCACGTCCGGCATCCGAGAGGGGCCCCTCTGTACCCGAGCCAAAAGCATAGCGCCCTTCGCCGTAGTGCGACAGGCCAGCCACGCGAAGCCCGCAATGAAACCACCACGCCGCATGATCTGGCTCTGTAATAGGGTCGCAGCCTTCCATGCTTAAGATAACTCCCGTGGGCGCGGCCTCAGGGTGAGCCTGCCACTGAGTCCAGTGGTCATCAAGCGCGGCAGCGGTGTGCAAGATGCGAACAATGCCTTGCGCTTCCAGCAGTTTGTAATATGCAAGCTGCCCTTGGGCGTGGCTAAAGGCAGCGGCCGGGGTATTGTAGTCAACATCTACACGTCTGAAGGCGCTGCGCCTTTCTGGTGAAACACCAGCGCGGGCAAGAACCGTGACGACGCACACCGCCACGCGTGCGCGGCGCAGCTCGGGAAAACTCACGGTAGCACGTCCGCGCCACCGGACATCGGTCATGTGCGCTTCGGCAACACGCAGCGACGCAAGTGGAAGGGCCAGGTCCCGGTCAAAATAGAGCGCGTTCCAGGCCAGATCAAGATGGGCGTCAAACAGTGGGCGCATTCATTGATCGCGGGCTGACAGGCCAGTCTCCGCCTGTAACGTGGAGCCTGGCGAACAGCCAGAACGCGGCAGAACCAGCACAGGCGGGACCAAACCCGTTTTCGACGTTGGAGAACGGCCCAGGGTCCACCAGGAAGTCCGTACCCAAGACATCAGCAGAGGGCGTCCCGCCGGAGTCGCCTGCGTGTATAGGGAGCTTGATTTCGCACAGGTCGGTGACTCCGGTCGTGACAGGGTGATCTGATCACGCTTCGCAGATCACCAGGGAACCGCCGCTCATGTCAATCTCCAACAAAAGGCATCGTCCTGCCCGTGATGACCGAAGAAGATCAGCCTGAAAATGGTCTCACTGCTACCCTCAGCCAAGCTTGTCATAACCACCTGTGCGAGGCATGACTGGCGGATTGCCGCACGCAATGATGATCTCCTCCGCCTCTAATACTTCAAGTCCGATGGGGCCGGGGATGGTTGCAGTTGCCGAAGCTGCTTCGCCATCGGACCGGGTGACTGCCAAGCAGTACGTTTCCCCGGTCCGGACGCGAAACGCTGCCCAGTACACGAACCGGCAGTCACCATCATTCACGTACTGTCCGGCCCCAGTCTGCAGGAGCGTTGAGGTCACCGGCTGCATCAATGGGCCCTGGCCGGATCAGCATGGTGTTGTTCTGACCTCAAGTACACGCACTTCGCGGGCGACAGCCTTCGGGTGAATCAGGCTGTGAAGAGTCAGGTCCCAATTTACAGCACCATTGGGACTTGACTCTCGATAAACCAGTATGAGACCCTCGTGCGCGCCGAGCCTGACAGAGCGCGACAATGTCCGTCCAGCTGACAGTGCCTGGTACGCCTCTCGCCAGTCAAGCACATTCCGACCCGCTCTGCGTCGCAGTCTCAGACGGTGGCATCCACAAGTGCCGGACGGGTGGGTTGTGCGAAGAAAGCCGCGTGAGCGTACAACCTCAGGACAGCCCATATCCGGAACCTTCTGCTCAAGTTTCCGTAGTGGTTATAGAACTCGAAACATAATGCCACTGCCAATGAAACTCTCCGGCCTTCTTTTTGCAGCCACGCTGAGCATGGTGCTCGTTGCGAACGCAATAGCGCAAGAAACGTCCGAGGTCATGATTGACGCGACCTTTGACCAGTCCATAGCCGAGAACCTGGAAGTCCACGTGATCGACGCCGACGTAAACATACAATCCGGACCTGTCGAGAACATTCGTGTCACAGTGACCGTAGCGGGGGAAGACCCTGCGCTAAACCGCAAGTATTTTGACAAACAGGACTATACCGTGCGCCTTGACAATGGTACGGTACGCGTTATCAGCCAGAGGGAATTGCGTACGCAGAACCGGCCAGAACGTCAAGCTTCTCCTCTTATTGACGTACAGGTGCATATCCCAGAGTCCTTCACTGTCAGCATCCGCAGCATCGACGGTGATGTCGCCATCAACCGGCTTGCGGGTGACCTGCACATCAAGTCACAGGACGGAAAGATAACTGTCGGGGCCGTGGATGGCGATGAAGTGGAGCTGCGCACCTCAGATGGTGATATCACCGCTGAAAATGTCAGTGGCAACTCCATTCACGTGGGAACAGTGGATGGTGATATTGAGCTTGGCACCGTCCACGCCAAACGCTTGGTTCTTCGTACCTCTGACGGCAACATCTCCCTTGAATCCGCAATGGGGTCCAGCCAAGTCACCACCGTTGACGGAAACATAGCCATCGGTGTTCTGCGTACAGACCACGCCACGGTACGTACAAGCGACGGTGACATCCACCTCACGGAAGTTGAGGGCAGCGTCTCCGCCCAGAGCGTTGACGGAGAAATTATGCTCGGCTCCATCAAAGGTGATCAAGCCCAGCTCAACACCTCGGACGGGGAAATCACCGTCAAAAGCGTCGAAGTTCAATCAATTTCCGCCAAAACGGTGGATGGAGACATCGCACTCGGCGAGGTTAGCGCCAAGCGCTTTGCCATCAATGCGACTGATGGTGATGTCTCAATTAAGTCCTTGGCAGGCACCGGACAAGCCACAACGCAAGACGGAGATGTCACCATTGACTGGCTGCAATCTGCTGGCCGCAGCACGATACGCACTTCAGCCGGCAACATCTCCGTCATACAAAAAGAAGGTTCCATCGCAGCATCAAGCACCGATGGGAGTATTGACCTGGAACTGACTGGGTCCATCTCCGTGAATGCCACTACATCAAACGGGGATATTGTAATCACCCTGCCTGCAGATCACGCTAGCGATCTTATGCTGACGGGCGAAAGCATTGATATCGAACCGGAGCTGGGCTTTTCCGGGGAGATTGAGCTTAGCCCTAACCAAGCCAGCGGTAAGATCAACGGTGGCGGCAAAGCAGTCCGTGCGCAAATAACCGGCGACGGACGGATCCTTGTTCGTGCCGCCAAGTGAAGCGGGCGTCACACCTCAAACGCGTTCTATAACTGCGGCGGTGCCGCCGCCCATGCCGTGGCAGATTGCAGCAAGGCCCAGCTGCTGGTCTCTCTGTTTGAGCGCACTGACAAGGGACACCACGATCCGGGCTCCTGAGCAGCCTATGGGATGGCCCAGGGCGATAGCCCCACCGTGAACATTAAGGTCATCGTACGACACACCCAGCTCTTTGTGGAAGAGGAAACTGCTCAGCGCGAAAGCCTCGTTGTTTTCAAACAAGTCAACGTCGACTGTACTTAGCCCCGCCTGTTGCAGTGCACGCCTTGACGCTGCGACAGGCACCTCCAGAAACCGCCATGGTTCGCCTGACGCCCATGCGCCCGACACAAGCCGGGCAACAGGGGTCAGGCCGTGCGCCCCGGCGGCTTCGCCGCTGACCAGCAAGACCGCTGCAGCTCCGTCGCTGATCTGACTGCTGTTGCCTGCTGTCAGCTTGCCGCCCTTGGCAAAGACCGGCCTGAGAGCAGCGAGTCCTTCCAGCGAGGTGTCGGGCCGAATACCTTCGTCTTGGGTGATTTCATGCGTGCCTTTGCGGCCCTGAAGGGTCAGGGGTACGGTTTCGTCTGCGAAGCGACCGCTGCGCGTAGCCTCGTCGGCACGCTGATGCGATGCAAGGGCTATGCCGTCCAGGTTTATCCGCGAGACACCCGCTTCGGCCGCAAGCCGCTCCGCCTGCTCTCCCATGGCTTCACCAGTGAGAGGGTCCGACAGCCCGTCACCATGCAGCACATCGGTTAACGGCTCTGCGCCCCCGGGCAGAAACTTGTACCCCCAGCGCGCTTTTCCGGACAGATAGAAGCCCGTGCTTGACATGCACTCCGTACCACCACACAAGATCACGTGCGCATCCCCTGCCCTTATATGAGATGCTGCAGTGATGATGCTCATCATCCCTGATGAGCACACCATGTCAACAGACAGCGCATCTACAGACGCTGGGATGCCAGCCCTGAACGCAGCCTGCCTGGCTACCAGCTGCCCGCGCCCGGCACGCAGCACATTGCCGAGGATCACCAGATCCAGAGCACTCCCGGAAACGCGTGCGCGCTGTAGAACCGCCTGCAGGACTGGTGCCGCGAGCTCAGCGGGACCCCAGGCCTTGAACGAGCCGCCAAAACGGCCTATGGGCGTACGGGCCGCTGCCACGATATACACGTGTTGCATCCTCTTCGGCAGTGTCTAAGAAGGACTGGCAGCTCCAACCTGCTGTAGCATGGCAGCCACGTCTGTGGTGGGCGACTGGCAGGCAAAATCCTGGCAGACGTAGGCCGCAGCCGCCCCGTCTATCATCGAGTACGATTCCAGCGCCGGAATCAGTGATACGACCGGTGGCCGTTCGCCAGCGTCTGTCACCGGACGAAACAGCGTCACGGTATCCGGCAGGTATCTGATGCCAAGCGCGCGCAGCAGTGCCCGGGTATCTGACGCTTCGGGCTTACCCGCGATAACAACCTGAGAGGCGTGACCCAGCGCATAGGCCAATGCGGACGCCAGCGCTGCGGAGTCCACAGGGTAAGACCGCAAACGGCTTGCGCACGCTCGCAGGACACTCCAGGCCTCGCTCACCAGTGCCTTGTCCGATGTGAGGCGTCCCAAGCGCATGAGGTTCATCGCCATCACCGCATTGGCTGAGGGTAGCGGGCCATCGTGAAAGGGCTGGGTGCGAACAATGACATCCAGAGCATCATCCGAAGTAAGATAGTAACCGCCGCTGCCTGACCGGAAGCATTCCCGGCAGACCCTGGAGTAGGAAAGGGCTGTTTCCAGGTAGCGTGCCTTGAACGTTGTCTCGTAGAGCTCCAGTAACCCCCAGGTCATGTAGACATAGTCGTCCAGAAACCCGGACACCTTGGCGCTGCCTCTGCGCCAGCGGTGAATAAGGTAACATCCATCGCGCGTCAGATGCTTCTCCACAAAGGCGGCGGCGCGCTCCGCGGCATGGACATACGACGACTCATCGAAGACGCGGGCAGCCCGCGCCATCGCCGCAATCATGAGCCCATTCCAGTCAGTGAGGACCTTGTCGTCTTTGAGCGGAGGAACGCGGGTCCTGCGGTGTGCAAAAAGTGCGAGACGCACCTCTTCCAGGCTGTCCTCGTCACAGTCTGCACCGGAACGATAGAGGATGTTTGCTCCCGTGAACCGCCCAGTGGCCTCGTCCCTGAAATTGCCGCCTGGACGCACATTGCACACGCGTTCCAGGAGCGCAACCTGCTCCTCATGAAGCACCTCACACAGCTCCTCGTATGTCCAGACATAGTACTTGCCCTCCTCGCCCTCGCTGTCGGCGTCTTCAGCCGAGTAGAAGCCGCCCTGCGGGTCCGTCATGTCCCGCAGCACGTAGCACAACGTTTCACGGACGGTCTTTTCGAACAGTGCTTCGCTGGTAGCCTGGTACGCTTCCGTATACGTGAGTGCCAATATCGCCTGGTCGTACAGCATCTTTTCGAAGTGCGGCACCGTCCAGGCAGTATCTGTTGCATACCTGTGAAAGCCCCAGCCGACGTGATCATAAATACCACCCTGGCGCATGGCCATCAGTGTCTGCCCTACCATCTGGAGCATATCTGCTCTGCCCGTACGCTTCCAGTACCGCAACAGAAAGCGCAGACCGGAGGGCGCCGGAAACTTCGGTGCGCCCCCAAAGCCGCCATGAACCGCATCAAATTCGGACCTCAGCGTCCGATAGGCCCTATCCAGCAGCTCCGCACCGGGCTCGTTATCCTCAGTCTTCACGGCATTTACGGCAACAAGGGCAGCCTTAAGCAGGTCTGCATCCGCCACCAGTCTGGTGCGCCGCGTTCGCCACCTCTCTGATATTCCCGGCACAAGGTCCAGCATACCGATCCTCCCGGGCACTGACCGCTTAGGGAAATACGTGCCCGCAAAGAACGGCCGCTTCTCAGGCGTCATGATGACCGTCAGTGGCCACCCTCCCCGCATACCGAGTATCTGGCATACCGGCATGTATACGGCATCGATGTCTGGACGCTCCTCCCGGTCCACCTTGATGTTGATGAACGCTCTGTTCATCAGGGCTGCCACTTCATGATCCTCAAATGACTCGCGCTCCATCACGTGACACCAGTGGCACGTGGCGTATCCGATTGACAAGAGAACGGGCTTATCTTCGGATGCCGCAGCTTCAAATGCTTCTTCACACCAGGGCCACCAGTCCACCGGGTTATCCTTGTGCTGCAGGAGGTATGGACTTTGCTCTTTCGCTAACCGGTTCGCCATAGCATCACCTCATGCCGCAAGTGCTATCAGCACATCCATCACATTCGTATGCGTAGGGCCTGTGTGTAGTGACCCACCTGCCGCCCGAAAGAAAGGATACGAGTCATTGTTCTGCTGTGCAGCCTTTGGATCCATACCCTGTGCCTGAGCCGCTGCCAGGGTTTGTGGCGTAGCCCATGCGCCGGCGGCATCGGCCGAACCGTCAATGCCGTCGGTTCCGCCGCTCAACACGACCACATCTCTTTCTGACCCTGCCAGCGTCAAGGCGGCAGAAAGGGCGGCCTCGTGATTGCGCCCGCCTGTACCACTGCCTGTGACTGCAACAGTTGTTTCGCCACCCCACAGCAGGCAAGTCCGCCCGGGCTGGGCAAGGATAGCACGGGACAGCGCTTCGCCGGTGCGCCGCGCCTCTCCGGTAATTCCATGACGGACCTGCGGCCAGTAGCCCAGGTCTTCGGCCTGGCGCGCGGCCGCAGCCAGCGCGTGCCGGCTGGAACCAATAAGCTGAACGCGTGAGGATGCCAGGTAAGCCGCGCCGGGCTTCGGCGTATCCGGTATCGCACCATCAGCGCCGGACTGCAGGTGCACCTGAACAGGCGCCGGCAAAGCGTCCCACAGCGAGTAGCTGTGCAGCACGTTCAGTGCATCACCAAACGTGGTAGGATCCGGCACGGTAGGCCCACTCCCAATGACGGACAGATCATCAGACGGCACATCTGAGATCGCTAATGTCAGCACAGTGGCGGGCCATGCCGCTGCAGCGAGCCTGCCACCCTTGATGCGCGAAAGGTGCTTCCGCACTGAGTTCATCTCATGAATATCCGCACCAGAGCGCAGCAGCACGTCGCTTACCTGCTTAAGGTCTGCGAGGCTTATGCCCGGCACAGGCGCACACCAGAGTGCGGAGGCGCCCCCGGAAAGCAACACCAGCAGCAGATCACCCGGCCCTGACCTGCAGGCGACAATAAGGGCATCACCGGCAGCTTCAACACTCGCCCTGCTGGGCAGCGGATGACCCCCTTGAACAGTGCGGACAACCGTCGGGTGCCGCTGCGCACCAGGCAGCGTATCCACGTAGCCTTCCGGCACAACAACCTGTCCGCTGATAATCCAGCCAGGCAAGGCCTGCTCCAGTGCAGCGGCCATCGCCATCGCTGCCTTACCTGCACCAACGACACGGATCCGCTTGAATGCATCCGGCGGCCTGCCGGCGGCAGACTCCAGATCCCAGTCGGTCATAAGTCGATCCGGCTGCACGCTTCGTACTGCCGCATCAAAAATAGCCCGGCTGTCATCTATCAGCTGCTGCATCACGCGTACCATTATTAAGATCGTTATACTAACCGCCGACCGGATTTATGCCCTTATGAATCGACGCAATTTTCTGGCGGCTGCCACGGCCCCTCTCGTCTCCGTGCCCAGCCGTACCAGTGAACGCCAGTACCTGGAGGTCATCATCTACCACCTGCACGTGGGGGAACGCAGGGACAGGGTAGCGGACTTTTACAGGGATGTGGCGCTGGGCGCATACGAGCGTCTGGGCATTGGTCCGGTAGGCGTGTTCACCGTCATGTACGGCCCCACAGCTCCGTCGCTCTACGTGCTCATTGCTCACGACACCATAGCGTCTGTCCTTTCCGCTGAGAGCCGGCTTCGACGTGACGAAGCCTACCGGCAAGACGGGGCCCCATTCCTCGGGGCGCCACTGTCAGATCCCGCATACATACGGCAAGAGCGGCAGCTCATGGTGGCCTTTGCCGGCATGCCCAGGCTGGAAGCACCCCGCGACGCTGCAGATGACGGGCGCATCCTCGAGTGGCGTGTCTATGAGAGCCACAGCGTCCAGGCTGGCCAGAAGAAGATTGAGATGTTCAATGAGGGCGGGGAAATCGCCATATTCAGGAAGACAGGGCTGACGCCTGTCTTCTTTGGCGAAACGCTTTTTGGCCATGCCATGCCCAACCTCACCTACATGCTTGCCTTTGACAGCCTGGCAGCACGCGATGCGGCCTGGCAACGCTTTCTGGACGACCCGGACTGGCACGCACTCAGAGATGATCCCCAGTACGCGGATACCGTGTCAAACATCACCGGCATTATCCTGAGGCCTACGGCTTTTTCGCAGATCTGACCACCTTTCACCGCTATGACCTCTTCACTTCGTGCGGCTTTTGTACTCGCTGCGCTTGGATGGCTCCTTGCAAGTATTCACTCTCCGGATCCGGCCAGTGCACAGGAACAGCGCAGGGACGTCCTTGGTGCTCCAGATCGGGGCGATGATGAAGGAGAAGGCCCGTTTGAGCGTCTCATCATTCGCGGTGCCACACTTATTGACGGCACCGGCGCACCGCCACGGAGCCCTGTGGATATTGTCATTGAAGATGACCGGATTGTCCGGGTTGTCAGCGTAGGCGCTCCAATGCTGGAGATCAGCGAAGGACGCAGGCCGGACGAGGCAACCAGGGAGGTAGATGCACATGGCATGTATGTCATGCCAGGTATCATTGACCTGCACGCACATACCGGCGGCGTACCCAAAGTGCCCGAGGCCGAATACGTGTACAAGCTGTGGCTGGCTCACGGCATCACGACGGTCCGCGGCGTACCAACAGGCCCGCTGGACTGGTCTCTGGAAGAGAAGGCGCGCAGTGCACGAAACGAGATCACAGCACCGCATATCGTATCGTACCACCGTCCGGGAAGCGGCTGGGATCAGCCCTTGGAAACGCCTCAGGACGCACGTGCATGGGTACGATACGCAGCCGCGAAGGGAGTGGACGGCCTGAAGCTGGGTTCTTACCGCCCGGACATTATGGCCGCACTCCTGGATGAAGCTGCAAAGCACCGCATGGGATCCACGGCGCACCTGGGGCAGATGGGTGTGTCTCAGATGAATGCACTCGATGCGGCACGTCTGGGTCTGACCAGCATGACACACTTTTATGGCCTCTTCGAGGCCATGTATGACCACAGCGACGTGCAGACGTGGCCTGTCACGATGGACTACAATGATGAGCAGCTGCGTTTTGGCCAGGTGGCACGCCAGTGGAGCATGGTGACGCCCGGCGGAGAGAAGTGGAATGCGCTGATGGAAGAGTTTCTTTCGCTGGACTTCTATATCAACCCGACCCTGGGCATCTATTCAGCGGGCAGGGATGTGATGCGTGCCCGTAACGCTGACTGGCATGCACAGTACACGCTGCCCAGCCTTCAGCAATTCTTTGATCCAAGCCGACGCGACCATGGCTCATATTTCTACGACTGGACCACGCACGATGAGGTAGCCTGGAAACGATTCTACCAGATATGGATGCGCTTTCTTAACGAATACAAGAATCGCGGTGGCAAGGTCACGATAGGTTCGGACAGCGGGTATATCTACCAGCTCTACGGCTTTGGCACTATCCTCGAGCTTGAGCTCCTGCAGGAGGCGGGGTTTCATCCGCTGGAGGTCATCCGCGCCGCTACCATGCATGGTGCACAGGAAATCTTCAAGCCGTCAGGCCGTCCCATCGAGTATGGGGTGGTTCGCGCAGGTCTTCGGGCTGACCTGCTGGTGCTGGAAGAAAACCCGCTACACAACCTCAAGACCCTTTATGGCACGGGCGCCATGAAGCTCAACGACGCCACGGGAGAGGTTGAGCGTGTCGGCGGAATCCGGTACACCATCAAAGACGGTATCATCTTTGACGCAAGAGCCCTGCTGCATGATGTGGCAGACATGGTTGAACGCCAGCGCAAGGAAGTGACTGTTGAGGAGCCTACCGGATCAGATTGAGGCCTGGCATCGGCTTGGAAGCCCCATTGACGGCTGCACAGGTGGTGTATGACCTGTGAATCACGAGGAGCCGGACACCGCAGTCAACCTGCTCCACAACGAATTGCACATCATCCCGGACAGGAGACAAGACTGACACATGCCACGTATCGGATCAACTGCCGTATTGCATGCCCGGCAGCTTGCGGAAATGCCGGTGACACGACAGTAAGCTGTACGCGCCGGCCTGCACGCCACTTGCCATGATTGTGTTTTGTATATTGCGGAACACACCCGCCGGAACCGGTACCACATGACCTTGTACTGCTGTCGGGTGTCGTTCGCGTTCACGATTACAGGCAGTCAAGTCCCAATCGTGCTGTA
>JAAXGV010000189.1 GCA_012271185.1 Rhodothermales bacterium | reverse complement strand
CTTCATACCGTCAATGGAGAGCGTGCCGAAACTCACCCTTCCCATCTCACAAGCCATGCGCACAACGTGCACAAACAGCACCCGGAAATCCTCCAGATGACGCTTCCGGAAGTCACAGATCGTACGATGCTTGGGATGATGGCCCGCGGCCAGCACGCGAAAGGCAACACTGTCCCCGAGACACCGATCGATTTTGCGGGAGGAAAAGACGCCTGTGGCATAGGCGTAGATCAGCACTTTCAGCCTCATGCGAGGCTCATAAGGGGAGTTGCGCCGTCCATCTCCCAGATAGGGAGCGTAAGGTCATCTCAAAGGTGTCGACCACGTCACTGACAAAATAGGCCAGGTACTGCTTTGGCAACCATTCCTCGGGACTGGGCGGGAACAGGTGCGGCTGGTCAGGAGCGTACGGGAGAAACGTAGTAGCCATGATGGCTTAAAAAGTGATTAAAGTATATATACAAATATAAGTCACGTGATTTCTCAATCTAATACTTTTCTGACGCTCAGACTCCTAGGAGTCTGCCCACTTCATCTTCGTGATCCGCACCTTCGGGTCGTGCGGATACACCCATTGGTGTAGCATGGCATGTCTCGGCATGGTGCTGGCATGGCTCAGGATCACATGGCAGCTTTCGGCTGGCATGCCAAGGCGACCTCGATACAATGTTTGGGCTGAAGAGGCGTACAGCTAAGACGCGAAGCTGCAAGGTGGCAGGCAGCTTCGCAGCTGATTAAGCGCCCTGCTTTCGGGTGCCCCAGGTGGGCAGGTTCTCCAGCGAGCGGGAGAGGTCGTCGAACGCTTCCTGGACAGCTTCCCGTACGCATGATGCCGCCTGGTGCAGAGGCACGATCTCCACCTTTCTGGCGCGACGCCGTCCGAACTCCACACCCCCGCGCTTAAGGGAGCGCTCGGAGATCGTCATCCGAAACGGTGTGCCGCGAAGGTCCGCATCGGCGAACTTGACTCCGGGGCTGACATCGCGGTCGTCGTAGAGAACTTCCACGCCGGCATCAAGAAGCGACTGGTAGAGGCCCTCGGCCTTGGCTCGGGTGGACCCCTGGCGTGCCAGCGACACCAGCACAACATGCCAGGGCGCAACTGAGACAGGTAGGTCCAGACCATATTCATCGCTGTGCTCCTGCGCAACACAGGCCAGCATCCGGCCTACACCAATGCCGTACGAGCCCATGATGATCGGGTGTTCCTGACCGCTTTCGTCCGTGTACATCGCGCCCAGTGATCCGCTGTACCGGGTGCCCAGCTGGAATATGTTGCCAACTTCCACGCCGCGTGTGATGTGCATCGGCTCACCCCCGATGGGGTCTGGCGCGCCTTCATAGGCTGCTGCGATAGGGCCTACAACATCGGCTTCATAATCCCGTCCGTAGTTGGCACCCGTGAAGTGGTATCCCGCCTCGTTGGCGCCCACCACCAGATTGGTTGTGGCTGCCACGAGGTCATCAACAACGATGACAGCTTTTGACCGGTCAATGTCACGCGGGGAAGCATATCCAGGGACGGCGCCTGCCACTGCAATCTCTTCCGCCTCAGCCGGCCGAAGCTCGCGGGCGCCTGCCTGATAGCAAAGCTGCACCTCGTTAACGTCCATGTCGCCACGGACGACGCCGATAACAAGCTTTTCCGGGTTATCCGAGCCGAAGTTGCCCATGAAAAAGACAATTTTTCCGGTTTGGCGCGTGGCGATACCCAGGAAGGCTGCCAGCGCCTCTATTGATGACGCGCCGGGGGTGTGGATCTTTTTCAGGGGTGCAGGCGGCCCGTTGTCGTCCGGCTCTTTCCTGAACTCTGCGATCTCCAGGTTGGAGGCGTACCCCGTCGCTTCGCAGATGGCCAGCGCGTCCTCGCCAATGGGGCTCACATACATGAATTCATGCGCCATCTTTCCGCCCATCATGCCGGGGTCACTCTGCACAGCCACCAGTTTCAGTCCACAGCGCGCGCCGATGCGGTAGTAGGCGTCGTAGTGCCGTTCATACTGGGCCTGCAGCCCCTCAAAGTCCAGGTCCAGTGTGTAGGAGTCCTTCATGACAAACTCCCGCACACGTATAAGCCCGCCGCGCGCCCGCGGTTCGTCTCGAAACTTTGTCTGTATGTGGTACACCATCTGAGGGAGCTGCCGGTATGACCGGATCTCGGTCTTGCAGAGACTGGCAACAACCTCTTCATGCGTCATTGCCAGGACCAGGTCGCGTCCACGCCGATCCTTGAAGCGGGCCATGGGGTCACCAATCTCATACCAGCGTCCGCTTTCCTGCCACAGCTCAGCAGGATGCACTACGGGCATGCACATCTCCTGCCCGCCAATGATGCCCATCTCCTCACGCAGGATCTGCTCAATCTTGCGCAGTGAGCGCCAAGCCGCGGGCAGATAGGAAAACAGTCCGGCCGCCAGCTGGCGGATGTACCCGGCACGCAGGAGCATCTCGTACGATGCGGTGTCAGCCTCGGAAGGAACTTCGCGCAGCGTCTGGCCAAAAAAGGAGGATAATCGCACAGCAGTCAGTCTCGTTGAAACGTCAAGGTAGCAGTGTCCGGCAAGCACACGGGCTTTCAGGGCCTCAATTCTACGGGATTTCACACGAAAAGAGGCTTTTAATGCCGCAAAAGAGCAAAAATATGCAGCGGACGTTATTTTTATTCAATCTAAATAGGTATAATTAGCCCGATGAAGGAGCGGTGTCCATACTGCAACCCGGAGCTTGCCCTGACGGCATGCAAGGACGGGGAGTGTTTCCTGGTTCAGGTCGTCCAGGGGGAGGCTGCCGAGCGGCTGCGCGACGTGGGTGTCCGTGAGGGGGCACTGTTGAACGTGCTCAGGAACAAGGGCGACGTGATTGTGCGGGTGGCTGGAAGCCGCGTGGGTTTGCGCAGAGAGATGGCAGGCAGGGTGCTCGGGACACCTGTCACTGAATGACACTGAAGGAGCTCAGATCGGGGGAGCGGGGCACAATCACTGGTTTTGTGGAGGAGCATGCGCCTGTGCGCCTGCTGGAGATGGGGTTACTTCCCGGGACAGTCGTCGAGGTCCTGCGTCTTGCGCCGCTCGGGGATCCAATGGACCTGCGCGTCCGTGGTTATCGCCTGTCTATACGAAAAGCTGAAGCGGCACTGATCAACGTGGAGCGGCAGGGCCCGTAACCCATGGCACAGTCCTCTGGCCAGGCTCCACTGCCCCGACGTATCGTCCTGGCAGGCAACCCGAATGTGGGGAAGACAACAGTCTTCAACTACCTCACAGGGCTCAAGCAACGTGTGGCCAACTATCCTGGTGTAACGGTTGAGCGCAAGAGTGGCCGGCTTGTTGGTGCTCCACAAGTAGAGGTTATTGACCTTCCAGGCACGTATAGCCTGGCACCCAAGTCGATGGATGAGCAGATCGCATTTGACATGCTCGTTGGCCGGATTGAGCAGGTGCCGGACGTAGTGGTATGTGTCGTGGACGCCACCAATCTGGAGCGCAACCTCTTTCTCGTGACACAGGTGATGGACTTGGGATTGCCATTGATTGTGGCGCTCAACATGGTGGATGCGGCTGAGCAGGCGGGCATGACCATCGATGTGCAGTTGCTCAGCAAAGCGCTGGGTGTACCAGTGATTCCGACGGTAGCGCGTCGAGGAGACGGACTGGATGAGCTCAGGGCGCAGGTGAGGTGTCCGCCTCCAGTGGCTGAGGGTTGGCGATGGCCGCTCATGCCTGTGGTCGAAGCCCGCCTGCCGGCGCTTGCCGCCGCTCTGGAGGTTGAAGACTTCACTGACTTGCAGCGACGCATGGAGTCCCTCCGCTCGCTCACTGAAGAAGCGGCACTGGAACGATGGACCGATGCACCCCGCTTTGTCGCTGCCGTACGACAGGCGCAGGAGTTTCTGAAGGGGCGCAATGTTCCATACCGGTATGCGGAGGTGGCCGGGCGCTACCAGTGGATAAAACCCATCGTGCACCAGGCAACGAAGGCGCATCGGCCGTCAGATGCGCCGTCTTTCACGGATCGCGTTGATGCGGTGGTGACGCATCGTGTGCTGGGCCCCATCATTTTTGTTGCGCTTTTGGCGCTGGTATTTCAGGCGGTCTTCTCGTGGGCGGTTCCAGCGATGGACCTGATCGAAGAAGGTATTGGGCGCCTGGGCAGCACGGTGCGTGCGCTGTTGCCTTCCGGGTGGGCAGTCGACCTTCTTGCAGACGGCGTTATCACAGGTGTCGGCAACGTAGTCGTGTTCCTGCCTCAGATTCTGCTGCTGTTCTTCTTTCTGGGCCTGATGGAGGACACCGGCTATATGGCCCGTACCGCCTTCATCATGGATAAGGTCATGAAGCGGGTCGGGCTCAACGGCCGGTCAGTGCTGCCGCTGCTGAGCTCCTATGCGTGTGCCATCCCGGGCATCATGGCAGCGCGTACGCTGGACAGCGAGCGCGATCGTCTGATCACCATCATGGTTGCGCCACTGATGAGCTGTTCAGCACGGCTCCCTGTCTACACGCTGTTCATCGCGGCATTCATTCCGTCGGGAAAGCTTTTCGGCTTCGCAGACTACCAGGGGCTTGCGATGTTTTCGATGTACCTGATGGGGACCGTTATGGCGGTGATTGCGGCCTGGTTCCTCAGGCGATTCGTTTTCAAGGGTTCGGAGGGGTACTTTGTGATGGAGCTTCCCCCGTATCGTCGCCCGCGGCTGCGCCAGGTGCTCCTGCGGATGGTTCAGCGCTCGCAAATCTTTGCTGTTCGCGCGGGCAAGATCATCTTCACCTGCAGTGTTGTGCTGTGGTTTCTGGCAAGTTTCCCGAAGCCCGGTCCCACCGAAGTCAATACGTCCGGGGTGGCTGCTGGCCCGGCAGCAGACTCCGTATATGCAGCACAGACCGCCGAGATACACAGCAGCTTCATCGGGCTTTTGGGGCGTGCCCTCGAGCCGGTTATGGCGCCGCTTGGCTTTGACTGGAAGATGAGTGCAGGCATTGTCACAGCTTTTGCGGCACGCGAGGTGATCATCAGCACGCTCGGCATCATCTATAGTGTCAGTGAGGAGGCAGATGAGTCAAATATCGCATTACGAGACCAGCTCAAGGCGGACACGTATCCTGATGGACGGCCTGTATTCACGCCGCTGGTGGCCGTCAGCCTGCTGGTCTTTTTTGTGTTCGCTCTGCAGTGCATGAGCACACTGGCTATTGCACGCCGCGAAACCGGCACGTGGCTCTGGCCGGCGGTGATGTGGCTGTATATGACAGCCCTTGCCTACCTGTTTTCCCTGATCATCTATCAGGGCGGCCGGCTGCTGGGCTTCGCATAGCCCGTACCACCTCGCATGCAGGTGCGTAATCTGCGAAGCGCCTTTTGCAGAATTGGGACGGAGGCCTGCCTGCATATAGCATGCGGAAGTCGTACGCCTTGGGCGTGCCGATGACCTGTTTTCATCAAGTCGCCCCCTCCAAGTGTCGTGTGAACAGCACAGGCAGGAGGCACCGTTTTTGCAACAAGGGTTGTGTCTGCTATCCCTTTCAATCTCCTTGAGGGGTGCTGGTATGCTTGGGAGCCTCTGATTCACCTCTTTTGCGGTTTTCAGCGTGGTGTTGAGGCCGTTTGTGCGGTGGCAGTGGGCCGCGTGGAGGTGCTTCACCGCTTTGGTTTCAGGGCCTTGGAGGCGCATTAACACTGCCTCTGGAGCAGGCTGCACTCCTACTTTGCTGCTGCGTTTTTACAGTAGAGCAGGGACACAACCGCCGGTGTCTGTATAGCCCCCGTTCTTCCACTTCATTCCTGCCTCCAGTATCAACATCGTAAGGATAACGCTTCCGCCTTCGGGCCGCCAAGCCCACTCTACAGACTCCTAGAAGGACACGCTCAGCGGACGCACGGCACAGGCACAAGTTCGCATCGTGTCTGCTGCCCTTGGGTTTGATGTCCGGGACTTGGGCACTGACGGCGGACCAACGGATGCACTTCATCATGCAAGCACGCTAAGGAGGCCGGGGAACGACAGACATACCCCTGTGGTGCGTGGGCAGTGTCTTCTCTGCGTGTGTTTTTCAGGTGGGACTCCATGAGGGAGTTGCGAGTCACAGAGAATCACCGGCACACCCGAAGCGTGTGACTTCCGCAAGCTGTATGCAAGCAGGCCTCCGCCTCGCTGCCCCAAAGTCAATTCTGCCAAAACTCTTCGTAAATTACAAGGGCAGCACAGTGGGCCCAGAGGGACTTGAACCCCCGACCTACGGATTATGAGTCCGCTGCTCTAACCGACTGAGCTATGGGCCCGATAGCATACGATTAACGCATTCTGCCATGCACGAGTTCAACGCAACCCCCGGCATGCACCAAAGAATGATGAAGTCCCTAGTCATAACCACCGCGTATGCGCTGGCGTTTGCGGCGTGCCAAAGCCCCGGGCAACAATCCACCACTGAGCCTGGGGCGTGGCCTCAGGGCACGATCGTAGACCTCACACATAGCTTTGACGGTTCCACCATCTACTGGCCCACTGAAGCCGGCTTCATCCTGCACGAAGGGGGCAAGGGCTGGCAAGAGGCGGGTTACTACTACGAGGCGAATTCTTTCGAGGCGGCCGAACATGGCGGTACGCACCTGGATGCGCCAGTCCATTTTTCGGAGGGCCAGTGGAGCACAGACGAGGTTCCACTGGATCGGCTGATGGGGCCTGCCGTTGTTGTAGATGTGTCGGCGAAGGCGCTGGAATTCCCGGACTATCAGGTGTCGGTACAGGATTTCATGGACTGGGAGGCCGCCAACGGTACGCTGCCGGGCGGCAGCATTGTCATCATCAGGACGGGCTATTTCCAGCTCTGGCCGAACCGTGCAGAGTACCTGGGGACCGACCTGCGTGGTCCAGAGGCTATTCCTGCGCTGCATTTTCCCGGGTTGCATCCCGAGGCGGCGCGCTGGCTGGCTTCTGAGCGCTCCATCCACGCCATCGGGCTTGATACCCCCAGCATCGATTACGGACAGTCCTCGCTTTTCGAGGCTCATCAGGCGCTGTTCGCGGCCAATATACCCGTGTTTGAGAACGTGGCCAACCTCGGCAATCTTCCGGAAACAGGTTTTGATGTCATTGCGCTGCCTATGAAGATCGGCGGAGGCAGCGGTGGTCCGCTGCGCATAGTCGCCATAGTCAGGTAATACCTGGTTCTATCATGCGCGAGGTGCGGTGGTCTGCAAGACGGCAATGTGCCGGGTATCATAAGGACTGCGGCAGGCGAGTGGGTTGCACTGCTGCTGCCTGATCGAGGTCACAAGCGCACGTTCTGCCTTGGCTCCCGGCAGCTGCCGTGCTTGCGCAGCTGTAACAGGTTGCAGGCGAGGTGATCAGCGGTGCGGACCATGCTGACGCGGCCTCCGGGATCAGCAGGAGCACACCTGTACCAGGAAGTGTCCTGCCACAGCAGATCCGCCATCTTCCCACTCCCTGCAGAACCTGGGATCCGGCAGGCAGTGCACGCTGTTCCAAGTGCTTCGCGAGCTCAGCATATTCGCCGGTTGACGAAGCGTCTCGACCATATCGACGCTACCATACTGCAACTGCTGCAGAACAAAGGGCGCATGAAGCGCAACGCCATTGCGGAACACGTGGGGCTTTCCCTGCCGAGTGTCAGCGACCGTATACGCAAGCTCGAGCAGCGCGGCATCATTAAAGGATACTTTGCTGTACTGGACGCCAAGCAGCTTCATTACGACATCACAGCCTTCATCCGCGTATCCGTTGACACGTCCAGCCGCTATGAGCCCATGCTAACCTACCTGTGCGAATGCGACGAGATACTGGAAGTCCATTCCATCACAGGCGAAGGGTCACATATCCTCAAGGTGCGCACCAAGAACACCACTGCCCTGGAAAACCTGCTGTCGCGGATCCAGGCCTGGCCCGGCGTTACAAAAACGCATACCAATGTCGCGCTCAGCTCATACAAGGAGTCGAGCCGCATAGCTGTAAAACCCGACCCGGAAAC
>JAAXGV010000168.1 GCA_012271185.1 Rhodothermales bacterium | reverse complement strand
GCGCTGTACGGGGTGATGGCAAAACCACGCAGCCTGATGTCAACAGACGGGCCATGCCCCGAAAGCTGGGCGATAGCCACATCAACACCATCGAGAGAAGTGCCGCTCATGACCCCGGCTACCAGCCGTGGGCTGCGCAGTGGCGGCTTCATGTGCTCTGGACCTGCGCCTGCATGCGGCTGGCCAGCGCCTGGTAGCGGTCCGCATCGTCCGGGTGCTTTTCCGCAAGCTTGCTGTACACCCTGGCAGCCTCTTCATACTGCGCCTGTCCGGCCAGGATACGTGCCCAGGTTTCTGTTACCACATCATCATCGCTAAGCGTCGGCTCCTGCACATCGAAGTGCTCCACATGGGGGGTATCGGACGCATGCCCGGCTTCCATCGCCAGAAGGATCTGCTCCACGTCGCCCTTTGGTGCTTCGCCAGCCAGGCGTACCGCAGCCAGCCAGCTCAATCGGGCTTCGGGCCACCGCTCCAGTATCTCATACGCGTGCCCAAGCACATAGCAGACCCCCAGATGCGTTGGATGGGTCTGCGTAAACGCGACAAGCCGATCCACGGCTTCCTGGGTACGCCCGGCCTCAATCAGGGCCATAGCGCTTGCAAGGGACTGGGTACTCACGAGGTAAAGCGTGTGCGGCGATACTGCTGCACGTTCCAGGAGGTGACAAAGGTGAACGCAAGCACAAACACTGCCTGAAACGGCAGCGCGGCCCAAGCACCCAGCAAAGTCAGGGCAACCAGGCCGGTTATAGAATAGAGGGCCAGCACGGCTTCGCCGAACATAACGGGGGTAACGCTGCGCTGTGCATAGCGGGACTGCCACCAGGGACGGTCCGTGTGCTTGGGTGTCCGCTCAAACGGTGTCCGATGCTGGCGTACGGCCTGCCAGATCGCCCGCGTATTGGACAAGGCCATGCCCATGGTGCCGGCCATCACCATAGGAAAGAACAGCATCCGCCGGCCCCAGTCCGGGTACAGTGAGCGCTGCGCAAAAAGCTGCGCCAGAAAGAATCCCAGGAGCCCTACAAGGCAGCAGCCCATCACAGCAAAGTAATATGGGCCGGGGCCGTATCCAGCGTGCTCCATGACAAGGAGTGGTGCGTGAAGCAGTGTTACCAGCACCAGGAATGGAAAGACCACATGCGCCGTCAGGTGCAATGTGCCCTGGATCTTGACAGCCAGTGGCTGGGAAGCAAGCCAGAGCCGACCCAAGAGCTTGAGGGCGGTTTCCGTGGTGCCCTTGGTCCACCGGAATTGCTGTGCCCGCCATGCATTGATGTCTTGCGGGAGCTCGGCGGGGGTTTCGGAGTCTGCCAGGAACCGGAACCGCCACCCTTTGAGTTGGGCCCGGTAGCTCAGGTCCAGGTCCTCTGTCAGTGTCGTGCTTTGCCAGCCGCCGGCGTCTTCTATGCAGGCACGCCGCCAGATGCCGGCTGTGCCATTGAAGCTCATGAAGTATCCACCGGCATAGCGTGCAGCCTGCTCGAGTGCAAAATGTCCGTCCAGTGCGAAAGCCTGCAGCCGGGTCAGGCGGGACGCGTCCGCATTCAGATGTCCCCAGCGGGCTTGCACCATGCCTACCTCCGGGTCATCAAATGCAGGCATCATGCGACGCAGGAAGTCCGGATCCGGCACAAAGTCGGCATCAAACATTGCGATGAACGCGCCCCGGCAAAGAGCAAGCCCGTTGGCAAGTGCACCGGCCTTGTAGCCCTCGCGGCCGGGGCGTCGAACGTGTGTGATATCAACGCCCAAGGTGCGCCAGTGCCCTACGCGTTGCGCAATGATTGTGCGGGAATCATCTGTGGAGTCATCCAGGATCTGGATCTCAAGGTGGTCGCTCGGATAGGCAAGGCCTGCAACGGCATCGACGATGCGCCTGGCTACCAGTGCCTCGTTGTACAGCGGCACCTGCACAGTGACCATCGGCATCACGGCCCCGTTGCGTGGAAGCGTGGCAGCACATGCCCGCCCGGACTTCGTTCTTTCGTGTCGAACAAACACGAGCGACAGGTACAGCAGGTTTACCCCGTACAGCACCAGCACGGCCATGGCGAGTCCATAGAGGATTGCAACCATCGCTTGCTACCAGTTGGATGTTGCAGCAGTGAACAGGTCATCCGCGATATTCTCCAGTGCACTCAGCGCAGCCGCCTCTTCCGCCTCCAGCCCTCCTGCCAACGGGTCGTAGTCGTCGAAGTTGCTGAAGCTCCGCTCCAGCGCATCGTCATCGACCCGGTTGTAATAGCGCGCGCGGACCGACAGCGACACCCGGTTAAACTGCGCACGCTCCTGCCCGGTCACGGACGTGGGTGCATTGGTGTACCGATCTATGTACACGGTGAGTAGCAGGTCTGCTTCGGCCGGATCTTCGACCAGTGTGAGTCGGGTTTGCCGCACAAAGCGATCTACCAGAAGCTCCGTCAGCGCCTCGTCCAGGATTGTCAGCGGACTGGTGCTGTTATCCTCCGCCAGCGGGATGGCGATGGTGGCAAGGTGCGACGGAATAGATGCGCCGCTAAAGCTGTAGTACATGCACCCTGACAAAGCCCACAGGGACAACAGGCTCCATGCTGCCCTTTTCATGTCAGGAACGCGACTGGTCCGTGTCCTTGATCCTGCGGTACAGGGACCGCTCACTGATACCCAGGGCTTTTGCTGCGCGCCGTTTGTTGCCGCCGAAGTGCTCCAGTGCCTTGGCAACGAGGGCGCGCTCCGCATTGGCCAGCGTGGGGATGACCTCCTCTTCCTTTGGCTCGCTGCCGGCTTCCTGCGCCTCTTCGTATTCGACAAACTTTTCACTGCCTGGAGCCGAGCGCTCCGGTAGCATGGGCAGCGCCGATGCAGGCGCTGTGATGCGGTACACACCCCCATTGGATCGGAGGTAACCGGCGATTTCGCTCAGTCCCTCCCGCAACTTGCGCACCTCTTCATTCAGCTGTTCCAGCGTAACCTGCTGATTGAGCAGCCCGCGATAGATCATTGCGCGCTCCTGCGCCGCCGACGGCTCAGCGTGCTCCTGCCGGTGTACAGGGACCAGCGCGGTAGAGCCCTTCTGCGTCACGCCGCGCAGCAGGGGGTGCAGCATGTCGGCGTTGACCGTGACCTCAGTGCTGGTGATGATGGCCGCCTCTGCCACATTGCGGAGCTCACGAACGTTGCCTGGCCAGCTGTAGCGGTTCAGCAGCTCGACGGCATCATCAGTGAGGCGACGCAATGAGGCACTGTACTTCTCCGAAAACTCGCGAAAGAACCGCCTGAAGAGCGGGTAGATATCCTCTTTGCGCTCCCTGAGCGGCGGTACGCGGATGATGACCGTGCTCAGGCGGTAATACAGGTCTTCGCGAAACCGTCCCGCCTGCACTTCGTGCCCCAGGTCCTTGTTCGTGGCAGCGACAACACGTGCATCCGTAGAGCGCATGGTGGAAGAGCCTACGCGATTAAAGGTGCCCGACTCCAGCACCCGCAGCAGGCGGACCTGGGCGGCGGGTGGCATTTCTCCGACCTCGTCCAGGAAGATGGTGCCGCCGTTGGCTTTTTCGAAGTAGCCGATCCGCCGCTCCACCGAGCCGGAGTATGCCCCCTTCTCGGCACCAAAGAGCTCCGCCTCTATCAGTCCCTCAGGGATCGCACCCATGTTGATGACTTGGAGAGGTCCGTGGCGGCGCAGGCTCAGGCCGTGAATGGCATTGGTGATAAGCTCTTTTCCCACGCCGCTTTCGCCTTCGATGAGCACCGTCACATCCGTGCGCGCCACCAGCCGCGTGCGGTCTATGGCATGGCGCAGCGCGGGTGAGGTGCCAATGATCCCAAAGCGTTCCTGTACGGCCTGACGATCCATCCCAAGTGTAGAATGTACAGCTAGCGCTCCTGTTGTGTCATGCCGACAGCCTTGCCCATGAGCGTGGCCGAGGTGCAGGCCGTGATGCGCACGCTGATGTACTGACCCTTCTCATAGCCTTGGCGATCAAAGACCACCATCTTGTTAGTGTCGGTGCGGCCACGCAATTGTGCAGTGCTGCGACGGCTGCCGCCTTCACTCAGGACAGTGTGAATGCGGCCGATTTCGCGCTGATTGTTTTCTGCAGCGATGCTGGTCTGCAGCTGAATAACCTCCGAGAGACGCCCTTTCTTGACTGTCTGCGGAACATCATCCGTGTATTTTCGCGCGGCATAGGTACCGGGCCGCTCCGAGTACATGAACATGTATGCATGGTCGTACCGCACAGCTTCCATGAGGGCCAGAGTGTCGGTGTGCTCGGCCTCGGTTTCGCCGCAAAACCCCGTGATGATATCCGTGGACAGTGACACATCCGGGCAGATGGCGCGTGCCCGTCCGATCAGGCGCAGATATTCATCAACCGTGTACCCCCGCCGCATGCGCTGCAGCACCTCCGTGTTGCCGTGCTGCACAGGCAGGTGGATGTAGTTGCATACATTGGCACGCTCCCGATGGACATGCAGCAGCTCGTCCGTGCAGTCTTTGGGATGGCTTGTGGAGTATCGTATGCGCAAGTCAGGAGCCAGGCTGCTAACCCGGAGCAGCAGCTCCGCAAAGGTCACGGCGCCATCACGGTATGAGTTGACGTTCTGGCCAAGGAGCGTCACCTCTTTGTAGCCGTCGTCGATCAGCTGGCGGCATTCGTCGACAATCGTGGCCACAGGCCGGCTGCGCTCGCGCCCGCGTGTGAACGGCACAACGCAGAAGGCGCACATGTTGTCACAGCCCCTCATGATAGACACGAACGCCGTCACCCCGTTGGAGTCCATTCGGACCGGTGCAATATCGGCGTAGGTTTCCTCTCTGGAGAGCTGAACATTGATCGCGGCCTGCCCCGTCTCATCGGACTCCCGGAGCAGGCGGGGCAGGGCGCGGGACGCGGCCGGTCCCCCCCCAAAGTCCACAAGCTTCTCCTGTTCGAGCAGCTTGTGGCGCAGGCGCTCGGCCATACACCCCAGGACGCCAATTCTGAGTGCACCACCGACTTTGCGCTTCCGCGCCTGCAGGTGGCCAAGACGGTGTCGCACCTTCTGCTCGGCATTTTCGCGGATGGCACACGTGTTGAGCAGTATCACGTCAGCGCTGCGGGCGTCGCGCGTGAGCCCGTAGCCCTCCTTGCGCAGCACCGCTGCCACGATCTCGGAATCAGACACGTTCATCTGGCAACCGTAGGTCTCCAGGTACACCTGTTTCGCTCCGCCCGATTCAGTGTAGGGGAGCTTACGGGCATCAACGTCGTCCAGTATGGGAATCTCGTGGAGCACGGAAATCGCAGCAGATCAGCATCTGGAAACGCACCACAGACGTATTATGTTCGCTCCGCTCTCAGGCAGGACGGCGTCCGACATGCATCAACGGGCGTGCCGCGAGGGCTCAACCCGGGGTTAAACAGCGTGCTGAAATCACATGGGGTTCATGAAAGGACGCACCCCTCTTGCCCGTACTGGTTACTCACAACCGGTACGGGCGCTGACAGCGCCAGGGCCGCCCCTGGCGCACATCCCCTCACAGTGCCAGGCGGTGTCATCAGCGAAGTGAACGGCCCGACGACCTGTCGCTTCGCCCCGTTATCAGTGGCGCCCACCAAAAATGATTCCTGGGCGGTATATTATTCTGCAGTGACCGTCCACCAGCCTGCTATTCCAATGCGACGCCTGTTGACTCTCTTTATGTCGGCGCTCTTTGCGCTGCCGCTGTATGCCCAGCCCGACCCGCAGAATCCTGAGGGTAACAACATGACTACGCCGCCGACCTGGGTCGTCCGGACTGACAGAGCCATGCCAGATGTCAAGGTGGGCGCCGTCAAGGACAGCGTAGACATATGGTTCGTGAACATGACACCGGGCTGGCACATCACCACGGGGCCGGCGGCCATCTTCTACCATCCGTACAGTATCGCGGATGGTCTGTATCGCATTGAAGCGACGATTCATCTCTTTGACCCTGGGGAGCGGCGTGAGGCCTACGGGGTCTTCTTTGCCGGCAGAGACCTGGATACCGACGACATCACCTACGACTATTTTCTCCTGCGCAACTCCGGAGAGTTTCTGATCAAGCGCCGCGTAGGGGCAGAGACTGTGATCATCAATGACTGGACGGCTCATGACGCTATTGCAACGTACGGCGCGGACAGCGAAAGCTCGGTGGAAAACAAGCTTGCGGTAGTGAACGGACCACAGGACGTAATCTTCTGGGTCAACGACCAGCAAGTAGCACGCCTGCCCCACTCAGAGGTCAATACACAGGGCACGTATGGGCTCCGCATCAATCATGCCCTGAACGTGCACGTCAGCAATCTCAAGGCAGACCCGATGTAGCAAGGGCCGGGCTACTTACCTGACGCAGCCAGGTAATGCGCCACGTACTTGCCCACAATATCGCACTCGATGTTTACGCGTGTTCCTTCCTGCCAGTCACAGGCTGTGGTCTGCTCATACGTGTGCGGGATAATGGCCACCGTGAGTGAGTCGGGCGTCGTGCGCGCAACGGTCAGGCTGATGCCGTTCAGGGTGACAGAACCTCTGGGTATGATATAGGGCCGAAGGTCCGGGGCGGTATCAAAGGTGTAGCACCGGTCGCTGCCTTCCTGCATCACCTGACTGATGCAGCATATGCCATCAACGTGACCCTGAACGATATGCCCTTCAAACCGTCCGGTGGCCGGCATGGCGCGTTCCAGGTTTACGCGCGAGCCTTGGCGCAGCTGCCCCAGCGTGGTCTTGCACAGGGTTTCAGGGACCACGGTGACCTCAAAGGTGTCGGGAAGCGCGCGCGTCACCGTCAGGCATGCGCCGTTTACGCAGACACTCTGTCCCGGCCTGAGCGCATCGGAAAAGCCCGATTTGATGTGCAGCCGCCTGCCTCCAGCGTCACTGGCTGTGCTGGCTATACGCCCTACTTCCTCAATGATGCCTGTGAACATGGGCCTATGATAATGTGCGCAGGTACCCTCGAAGCAGCATATCGTCCCCGATCTGCTCCCAGCAGTGCTCCTTGAAGGTCATTGCGTCGTCCAGTGTTTCAGTGGCAAGCCCGTCAACAGATGGGATGCCGCTTCCGAGCACCTTCGGCGCAATAAAGATGAAAAGGCGGTCCACAAGCTCCTGCTGAAGCAGCGCGCCTGCGAGGTGGGGGCCGGCTTCAACCAGGAGCGACTGGATCGTCATCTTCTCCAGCATGGCTGCCAGGTCCAGGTGCTTGTTGCGCTCTGGCACCCGCAATACCGCGCCACCGTGCCTGCGTAACTGACGGATGTATGGTGGATCGGCTGCCGGACCCACCACGGCGGTCGTCAGGCCGCCATCGGAAAAGAGCTTCAGGCCGGCAGGCAGGGTGCCGCGACGATCCAGCACGAAGCGCATCGGGTTGGGCCCCTGGACATGCCGCACGGTCAGTGCGGGGTTGTCCGCCAGGGCCGTACCACTGCCAACCAGGACGCCATCGGCATTCGCGCGCCAGGCATGAACGAGCCGCCGGGCCTCCGGACCGGTAATCCACCGGGAGTCTCCGGTAGCGGTGGCTATCCGGCCATCCAGCGTCTGGGCCACCTTGAGTGTTACGAGCGGCCTGGTACTGGACAGGCTGTGAATAAAGGGCTCGTTAAAGCGGCGGCATTCCTTTGCCAGGACGCCCGCAGCGACCTCCACACCGCACAGGCGCAGCGTCTCTATGCCTCCCGAAGCCTTGGGGTTGGGATCAGCCATGCCCGCCACCACGCGAGGGATACCATACTCCAGGATCGTATGCGTGCAGGGTGGTGTCCTGCCGTGGTGATTGCATGGCTCAAGGTTAACATAAAGCGTGGCCCGCCGCACAGCGCTGGCGCCATGCTTCTGCCGTGCCTCGCGGAGGGCCACAGGTTCGGCATGGTCGCCGCCAAACCGCTGATGCCAGCCCTGACCCAGAACGGTGTCCGACTCGCCCACGACGATGGCACCAACACGCGGGTTGGGGCTTACGCGGCTCTGGCCGCGCGCGGCCAGCGAGAGGCACTGCCGGATCCATCTGGCGTGTCGGGGATGGTCCTGGTCGTGTTTCAAGGGTTTTTTTTTCAAGTAACGCCGAGCGCACGTTACGCGTTCTCCAAGGTTGCGTGCTGGTGCCACGCCAGGCCTGACTCCATAGCGGCGGCTGCATGTGTCTCCTCCCCATCTTCTTACTGATCCTTGCGACCGATTCTTCCAGTCAAACGACCGGCACACTCCAGGCAACATGATGCTCGGGACGTACCTTCCGTGGCGGAACAGATTATCCTCAAACGGTGGACGGAGCGCCGCAAGCCACCCCCCGTGCCAGGAAGACCGGCAGACCGCCTGGTGCGTTAACTGCGCTTCACATTCTGTAAACCACAGTGGCCACTCCGAGCTGGACTCAACACGAATGAGACCTTCCATCCTGTTACTCGCCACCACTCTCGCCACCCTCCCGACCACCAACACCACCCGGAACGTGGGCACGTTCGTTGATTTTCCAGCGTCGCCTACCCTTGCGCAGCTGCCCGACACGGCCACCGCCCGTGTCGTTATCCTCGGCACGGGAACGCCTAACGCCGATCCCGACCGATGGGGCCCGGCGGTGGCCGTCGTGGCCGGGGGAAGGGCTTATCTGGTAGACGCCGGAGCGGGGGTGGTGCGCCGGGCCGCCGCGGCCGCGCGCGACCACGAGATCGCTGCGCTGTCTCCCGAGAGGCTTGACCGCCTCTTCGTCACCCACCTGCACTCGGATCACACCGTGGGACTGCCCGACCTGATCCTCTCGCCGTGGGTTCTCGACCGCCCCGAGCCGCTCAGCATTATCGGCCCACCCGGCACGGCCGCCATGGCCGCCCACATTCAGCAGGCGTGGCAGGAAGACATCCACATGCGGCTTTTCGGGCTGGAGCCGCGCGACGCCAATGCCGACGCCTACCGCACCCTCGTGACCGAGACGACCGGCGGCGTGATCTACGAAGACGAAAACGTGCGCGTCACCGCAATCCCGGTTTTGCACGGGTCGTGGCCGCACCCGCTCGGCTACCGCTTCGAAGCCGGCAGCCGCTCCATCGTGATCTCTGGTGACGCACGCCCCAGCGAATCGCTGGTGGAGGCATGCGCCGGATGCGACGTGCTGGTTCACGAAGTGTATTCGGCGGAGACGTTTCAACGCCATTCCCCCGAGTGGCAGGCCTACCACATCCGCTCTCACACCTCCACGGTGGAGCTGGCCGAGCTAGCCGGGCGGGCGCGCCCGGAGTTGCTCGTGCTGTACCACCAGCTCTACTGGGGCGTCTCCGACGAGGATCTGGTGCGCGAGATTCGCGAAGCGGGGTATGGGGGACGGGTGGTATCGGCGTTGGATCTCGAGGTGTATTAGGGCGGACGCGTGCTGAAACTGATGTCTGTGTCGTCCTGCACGCAAGCGCCTCCTGCGTACGCATCCGCTCAATCGTAGGCGCCCGGTGCGGCGCCAGTATCTTTGGGAATTACATACGCGGAACCGGCGACGGTCAGGCAGCATTATAGCCGGCCATTGCCCTGTAGCTCAATTGGCAGAGCGCCTGGCTCTGGACCAGGAGGTTCCAGGTTCGAATCCTGGCGGGGCAACGCTTTCCCGCGCCTTGGCGATAACAGCCAGGAACGCTGCAAAGTGCGTCCGGGATCTCGCGTGGCGCCCGATCACCGGCGCATAGAGCACAGAGATGGCGCCGTCAAGGTACAGCGCGTTATCGCATCCCAGATTCTGTTTGAACAGCGTCGCAAAGTCGTGGAAGTTGACTGCACCGTTGGAAACCACCAGGTGCACGCGACCCTCTCTGTCTACGCCAATACCGCTTCGCAGGCGGCAGTTCGTTGAGCCCGGCGTAAAGGCCGGGTGAACACTGCCATTATGCACGAGCAGCGGCCCGGACTGAAGCGCGTATTCCGGCGTGCGGATCGCGTCATCGAACTGGCTGGTTTCCAGGATGCGCACGTTATTCCCGGAAATCATCAGTATTCCGTTAGGCTTAAGGTAAAAGTTGCCATAGCCGTCCCCGTGATTCACCGGGACCAGCGCTTTGCCGTCTTCCACGTACAGCCCCAGAGGCACGAGCGCTCGCGTGTATATGCCGCCATTGGTTAGTGCCACCACACTGTCACCCCGCGCCTGGAGCATCGACAGCGCATTGATCAATGTCTGAAGGGGCTCGCCATTCTCATCTTTCCAGACGAGTTCGATGGCATGATGATCCGGGTCAATGGTAACCACGTCGTAGGGACGCTCCGGTTGGAGCCTGCACTCCTTGTTGGACAGTGCCTGCTTCAGAGACGAGCAGGCGGCCAGGGTGAGCACTGCAGGTATGAACAGCCAGAGGGCTCGCATGGAGGCGTGGGTCGGGTGGCCTGCTGCGGCATGGCATTTCCGGAAAATCCATGCCCGCCTCGGCGGGTGTTCAGGGTCCGGACACGCTTCAAGACTGCGGCTCATCTGGCAAGACACTGGCGTGCTTGTAGACTGCTATGTGCCAGAGAAGCGTGTTCGCACTGTAGACCTTGGACAACCCCAAGGCAGTTACCAAGTCGTGTATCTTGTTCGGATGGTGGTAGAAGGTGCGGAACTTGTTGCGGGTCAGTCGCATGAATCCATTAAAGAACACGATGCTCAGGTATGACAAAACCGACTTGCGCGGGTAGACCAGTCCGTACAGCTGTCTGGCCTTTGCTGCCGAGGCTTTGATAAGGTTTTCTGCGTCAGCGTAGCAGCATAGAACGCGGTCCAGCGCAACGATATCTGCGCTGTCGACCTTGTCTGCCAGATCCACAAAGTCGCCGTGGTGCAAGGTGGTGCGTAGCCGGTTACCCAGCCGGATAGCCTCCTGCTGGGCGACACGCAGGTATTCAACAGATGCGTCTACAGATACTGCGAATGCCGCGCCGGCATGGAGCAGCTCATGCTGAATGGCTCCAATACCACCGCCAATGTCCAGCAGCGTACGCCCTGTTACGCCTTCGGACAGCAGTGCACCGATCAGCTTCCTGGAAGATGCTACCGGTCCTTTGAGGCGATATCGCCGCAGCTCCCGCGATGCCACCCGGTACGTGAAGAACTCGTCTACACCCTGACAACATGAACTGGGCATAATACGCAGCTGATTTGCAGGCAAGGCCATGGACAGGTGCAGTGCACCGGTGTGCTGTTTTGCCGGATCGTTACATTAAAAACAACATCACACATGTCAATCTACTGATTTTTATGTATAATCATAGTGTACTTGAGTTGCGCACTGCCATGGCAGGTCATGAGCTGCATGCGATAGCTGACTGGCAAGCCACTTTGTGGTCCGCCGTGGTGTCTTTGTGCGGCATGGTATCTCTGACAACACACTCATAGACCTGTCCTATGTCTGCGCTTCCATCAGCCATGCGCGTCACGGAACCTGACCGCAACAGACCTTCAAGCCTGGATCTGGCGAGCCTGTCGCACGATATGAAGTCTCCGCTCTGCGCTATTGAGTTGTACAACGACCTCTTGCAGGATATGGAGCCGAACTCGAAAGAGCGTCAAGCGTTCCACGACGGCATTTCTGCTCAGGTCAAACGCCTGACAGACTTGGCCAATGCGCTGGCGGGCAAAAGCCTGGGTCCTGACACCCTGCTGCGCAAAGACGGCGTCAACCTCCAGGATCTGCTGGAGCAGACCATGCATCTGCACGCCAGCCTGCACAGTCGTCAAGGCTTCACATTTGCTCTGGATATCCCCAAGGCCCTGCCCTACATCTTTGGGGACCGTGTTGCGCTTGGCCGCATTCTGGACAACCTCCTGAACAATGCGGTCAAGTACAGCGAGCCGCACCAGATTATTCTGCGCGCTTTCCCGCATCGCCGTCAAGGTGGCACATATGTCATTCTGGAGGTGCAGGACCAGGGCCCAGGCATTGCGCCACAGCATTGGCATCATCTTTTCGATCCCTACTACCGGGCCGATCAGCAAGGCTCCGGCACGGGACTGGGTCTTTTCATCACCCGAAGGCTGGTAGCAGCACATCAGGGGCATATTGAGGTAGACAGCGTGCCTGCAGGCGGCACCACCTTTCGTGTGCTGTTGCCGGCCGGTCGGTCAGCAAACGGAGACATTCATTCTATACCCGTCAATCGTCATGTATACAAACAGCAGTAAAAGCACTACAGTCAAGCCGCGCGCCCTCATTGCCGAGGACGAGTGGTACATGTCGAAAACGCTTGAGGCCACCCTCGTGCGCGATGGCTACGAGGTAGTCATCTGCAAAAACGGTGCCGATGCCGCACATCAGCTCGTCCAGTGCGGCCCCTACGATGTTGCTCTCCTTGATGTCATAATGCCGAAGATGAGCGGTTTGGAGGTGCTGCGCATGGCAAGGGATTTTGGTATTGATGTGCCGGTGGTCATTGTATCCGGCAAGGTTAAGGAGTCGGACCGCGTCGCGGGGCTCAACATGGGCGCTGATGACTATATCTGCAAGCCGTTCAGTTCTCGTGAGCTTATGGCTCGCGTTTCCGCTGTGCGGCGGCGGCGTGAAACCAGGCTCGCCTTGCCGAAGAAGATCAGGGTTAGCGATGTGGTCGTTGATTTTGAAACCTTTACTGCTATGCGCGGCGCTGAGCCGGTACACTTCACGCCCATGGAGTGGAGCGTGCTTCGGCATATGGCCCACAGAGAGGGCCGGGTGGTTTCCCGCCAGGAGTTCAATGTGCATGTCCTGAAGATCCCGGCGTCCATAGAGACACGCACGATTGACCGTCATGCCTATGCCCTCCGCTGCAAGCTCGACAAGGATCCGAAGAAACCGCGCCACATCCTGTCGGTCAAGGGTGCAGGCTATCGGCTGGCTGCTTTTGAGCGCCTGGCATGATACGCGTGTTGCGTGCCATGGCCGCGTGTCTCGCTGTATTGGTCGTGGCCGTACATGTGGCGCCGTGGCACAGCCTTATGCTGCCGCTGCACTACAATACCTCTTCTTCACTCCCGCGTGGCCTGTACCAGGCCACGATCGTGGATACGCTGCGGCGTGGCGACATCCTCCGCGTTTGCGTGCCAGAGCAGGTTGCACCGGTTGCGCTGGCGCGCGGCTATGTCGGCCCAGGTATGTGTGCCGGGGGTACTGCACCTGTTGGAAAGGTGCTGGCAGGTGTACCTGGTGATACGGTGCACGTGGACGCCAAGGGAATTCGCATAGGGTCGCGGCTTTTTGTGGAGGCACCCATCCGGAAGCGCGACACGCGCGGGCGCCTGATCGAAGGCGCACAAGGAATGCGCGTGCTGGGACAGGGTGAGTGCTTTGTACTCAGCACATACAGCCGGAAGAGCTATGACAGCAGGTACTTTGGGCCAGTGCGCTGCATGCCCCCCGTGCTGGTGCTGACCCCTATCTCCGCTGCGGCCAGGCAGCGGCTGGCTGCAGCGGAGATGCTGTTGCAGGAACATGAGTGATTATGCAGCGCGTCTGGCGGTATTGATGGGACAGTATCTGGGCGAGGCCAACCTCGAAGCTCTCTACGATGATGACATTGAAGAGATCTATGTCAACCCTGACGGTGTGGTGCGCTATGTCAGCCATGCTCGCGGGCGCTATGCCACACCGCTGCGTCTGCGCGCAGCCGACGTGGAGTCTTTCCTCAGGGCTGTGGCGACGCAGGCAGGGCGAAGCATCAGCACTGACAGTCCTTCCCTGGCGGCTGCGTTGCCGCGCAGTTTTGGCAAGTGCCGCATCCAGGGCTTTGTTCCGCCGATCACAGAGGGCCCGGCGCTTATTATCCGCAAGCCGCCGCGCCGGCTGATTCCGCTGGAGGAGTACGTTGCACAGGGTGTGTTGAGCGAGGCAGGGCATGAGCTTCTTCGGCGCATCATCGGCCAAAGGCGCAACATCATTGTGGCCGGTCCGACTGCCAGTGGCAAGACGACGTTGTGCAATGCCCTCCTCGCGGAAATTTCGCGCCAGTTCCCAGAAGACAGGCTGCTGGTTCTGGAGGACACGCCGGAGCTTCGTATCACCGGGCGTGACCACCTCCGGCTGTATACGACGGACACGGTTTCCATGCAGCAGCTGGTCAAGTACAGCCTGCGCTCCACACCCAACAGGCTTATCGTCGGTGAGGTGCGGGACGGTGCGGCGAAGCACCTCTTGGATGCATGGATCACGGGTCATCCGGGCGGGTGTGGAACGGTTCATGGTGAGGACTGTGAGCGGGCGCTGGTGCGTCTGGCACAGCTGGCCCGCGAAGGCGCAGGTGGCGCAGACCAGCACTCCATGGTACTTCAGGCCGTGCACTGCGTAGTGCACATCGCCGGTCACGGTACAGGGCGCAGGGTCACGGCTATCGGCCGCGTAGCCGGGCTGAACGGGAGCGACTTTGTGCTGGACTACTATGAGATATAGCCGCAAGCCCGATACGATACGTCAGATAAAGACCCACCCTTGCGGCCGCAACCGGAGCTTCACAAGAAGCTCATACCTGTTGGAGCCACCTTGGCCGGATAAGGCGAGGTGTTTGTCGTTACGGTGCCGGCAGCGCGCATGATCATCCTTTGAATGCCAGGAGCGGGGTACTCTGTACGGAGGTCAGACCCAAGGTCATGCGGAGCTGCGCTGCCGGCGGCGATACGCGTGGTCAGTGTCATGGACCAGGAGGCCGACTGTTTTGCGTTGTATGAGGCCCAACGCACGGCGGGGCGGGTGGACCTGCTGGTGCGGGCCCGCCATGACCGGCGTCTGGCCGGTGGGGTCAACGTGTCTTGGTAGGGGAGGGGCGGCTGAACCTGCCGGGGCTACCGCATTGATGTCACAGTAAGCTGACCCATGCCATACACGGTACCCTTGCCGAGATGCAGCCAGCGGAGTGTATTGAGCAGCGGCAACAGTGCACCCGGTCCATTCGGCAATGTCAGCGTTCCCGTAACTCCGAACAGCTCAAGCTCCCGCTGCTGGACTGCCGACCAGCGTACCAGGTTGCTTCGTTTGCCTTGCCACGGACTGGCCCGGATTTCGGCTGCCAGTGCGGATGTACACCGCTGAATGCTCTGGTAGCCAGGCCCTCTGCTCATCCCCGCAAGGTGGCAGACACGCCGCACGCCCGCGGTGGTAATATTTTGCAACGCAGGATGTTGCAGCAGCGTGCCCTTGCGCATGAGCCGAAGAGGCGTGGGAAAGGTGAGGCGGCAAGGCGCTGTTGCGGGGTTGCCACTGTTGGCCCAGTCTGGCGGCAACCCCTCCGATGTCGAAGCGATCGGGATCTTTTCCCGTATGCGGAACGGCACTCTGCCTTTGCCCAGGCCCATGCCGCAGGCTACAAGCCATGCTTCCCACACTGCGGGCCTGAGCGAAGACGGAACATTGATTAGGACCAGATCAATGGCCGGTGCCGTACGCGGATCAGGCGGCGCCGGGCGGATGATGTATTTTGGTACACGCCTGTTGTCTGGGCCAAGGCCAACAAAGATTTCATCATACGCGCGCTGATCCACGAGCCTGAGCGCACGTCCCCATACTCCCCGTAGCATGGGCGTTGTCGCATAAACGTGCGGGGTTTCCAGCCGCATTTTCCAGACTTCGAACTGTATACCATCCAGCAGGTCTTTCAGCTGCCGGACTGCGGATGCGCAGTCCGTTTCAGTTGGGGGCATCGTGTGGTCGGACAACATCGCCTTCCTGTGGTGGGATCGCTACGGCGATGGCACCTTGTACAAGCCGGAACAGCTCGTGTGCCATGACCGACCTTGTATGCAGTAGGGGCTTGTGCGGCTGATTGAGGCCGACCCACTTCGCGCCTGCCATTACTTTTCCGTTGTCAGGCAAGGCACAAGGAAGCTATCGCTGCGCGAGGAGTTGCGCCCCTACTTTGCTGTAAAAACGCAAGCAGAACACAACCTCCCTGTCCGCACCATTGGGTATCTCCTTGACAGGGTGTTGGAGGAGTATCCGGATTGCAACAGATCCCGAGATCCCGACGTTGCCTGTCGCTTCAGTCCCCTGCTAGGTGGGCATAGGCTGCAAGAATTACCCCAGACGATGATCCTCTCCGGTTTCAATCCCCTGTCAAGCGGGGCGTAGTCTGCAAGGGCCCCCTGAAAATCGCCCTCTGAGACCATCTTGTTAAGCCTTGCAAACGGGCGTTGCTGACGGCGCCAAAACTGCGCGAAAATGCCCACTGGCATTGAGAAAAGTGCAGTGTTAGACTCATAGGTATATGACGCTGTAAAGCACACCGGCAGGAGAGGTCCATCCGGGAAAATTCGTAATGTCCGCCGCGGCTCACCGAAAACCACTGCCCGGGCACCCGGCTGGTTGTCTCAAAGCCTCGAAAGCGCAATGTTTGCAGGCACTCTCGCCGATTCGTAATCAAGCCGGCATTTCCCGCCTTGGAATGGTTACGAGTGCTCTTGTCACGCGATAAACACCTGCTCATCGCCAATCTCCCTTTTGGACTGATTCGCACCAAGATACGACCTTGCGGCTTCGCAAGTTGCGCACAGACGGTATACGGCTACTTCGTCCTCAGCGAGGTTTAGCTGCGCCTTGACCTGACGCATGCAGCGTCCAAGGAGAGCCTGACTCACCTTGAGCTCAAAGACGCTTTCCAGCACGCGATCACCGTACGAATCCAGACAGTCAGCGACCCTGCGGCGCCGCGTGTCATTCGCGATATCGTAGCTGATAATGTATCTGGGCATCGGCCGTAGGTTAGCCAGGAAACACAGGCAGGTATTCCTCTCGTCCTCGGATATGAGCCGCAAGCCGGTCAGCCTGACGCCGCATCAGCGCTTCCGGAGAAATATCGTCAGCCAGTCCGGGCAATGGCTTGTCCATAAACTCCTCCCAGGCACGAAAAAACGATCGCATGCCCTCACGCGTCAGCTTGACACCGCCACGCGACTCATCGGCTTCAAAATGTTCCGGGCGAAGCTGCCGCCTGTTAAAGACCCGCAGTGCAAAGCGATCCACAACAGAGTGCCGAAACTCCTCTGTGAGATCCAGCGCCAGACTGGGACGCCCAGATCGCACAGTGTGCAGGAAGCCAAGGTAAGGATCAAACCCGCGCGCTTCCAAAAGGCTGGCAACAGCGTTGACCAGGATCACATAACCGAAGGAAAGCAGCGCGTTTGCAGGATCAGGAGGCGGCCTTCGTGCTCTGCCAGTGAACAATATGCCGCCGACAAAACCTACGCGGAATACTTCAAAATAAATCCGTGCAGCATTGCCCTCGAACCCAAGAAGTGCATCTTTTTCGGTGGTGTTCTGAACGGCACCGGTCATGGCCTGCAGCGCTCGCATGGCTTGGCCGAGCTCAGGTTTGCCAGGCCGGTTGGACCGGATGACTGACAGCACCGCAATGGCGCTTCGAACCTTGGAGGCTATGAACATTCGGGCCAGGTGAAGTGCCCGGGCATCATCCGTCACTGCATGAAACTGCGCAAGTCTGAGGTCCGCGGTACGAGACAGCTCCGGCACAAGACGGCCAAGAAAGTCCCCGTTCCTTCTGAACCACGCGACGGCGATGCCTTGTTGCAAGCATAGATGTGTAGCCCACGATGTGATATGAGAACGTCCAACCAGCGCGATCAACTCAAGCAGGTGAGGTTCGACTTCAGCCAGCTCACGCCGTTTCTTGCGCAAAGGGCCAGGTCCGTCTGGGTCCTTGTCGATCGTTACAACTATGGACCCCTTGGATCGGCGAACTACTGCCCCTGGCTCAGTGACATACAGAGTGGGCATACCGGCTATGTCCCGGAAAAGTCCAGTGAACGGGCCACAGCCAAGCGTTTCGCTGCACCAGGATCATCCTCAAGTAACAGTGCCTCGAGCTTGCAAATGTGTTCTTCCAGACGCTGAGTGCCCAGCCTGGCTGCTTTGGCTTCAAATCCGTGGATCAAAATCCCCACATTGCGGGCCTTAACGTGCTCCTCAGACTCGCCAAACATGATAAGCTTCTTGGCAAGCGGATCCCCAAGGAAGCTAAGGAAAAACGCGACCTGGTTGCGCGCCGCTTTAAACGTACCCTGCAGCTCCTTGCTGGTGTTTTCGGAAAGCGGATTTCGCTTTTTCTTGCGTTGCTTCTTCTGGAATCCTTCCACCTTTGGATCATCTCCAGGAAGGCAGCTGCTGTCATATCCTCGATCAAAGAGTCGTACCTGCCCTACCAGCTCCAGTACGCGATAACACCGGATACCGGCATCTTCATAGTGTCCATCGCGCAACCTCCGCTCTGCACTGGCCAATATATCGCATACCAAGTGCCGCAAATGCAAGGCTGTTTCAGCATACTTGGCAGGAACTACCTCTCGGGACAACGTGGCAATCCAATCCTCCATGTCCGGCGTCGGAGTGAATGCTCCCGCACGCTGAAGGTACTTCTCAAGCTTTGCAGCCGCACCGGAAAAATCAAAGCGATCCCATGCCGCATAGATGTCAGCTACAGCACCGAAAGACTCGAACTTGTTCCGCAGCTCGCGAGGCACTGTATCCGGTAGAGGATGACGGTCATTGTGCAGCGCACAGACAGCTTCAAAAGCACCCCTCTTCATCAGTCGCTCGGCCTGGTCAAGCTGCTGCCGGGCGCTAGCTGCCTCCGTCCGCACCTCCCTGATCTTTTCCGTTCCCGGCTGTACCGACCCGGTTCTACCACGCATGCCTTGGATGTAGCGCAGCACAGGAATTTCCCTTCCAACGCCGGCCAAAACAAGCGCAGCGCTCATGGCCTTCGTGCCGCGCGTGAAGTCCAAAGTGATCTGAGCCGGAGAAAAGCCATCAGCGATAGTGCCGCCAAGCACACTATCAAAGTGTGTAAAGCAGGCGTCCGCATCGTTTTCGTCACCGTGGTCCGGAATCGGCCGGATTTTCACTGGCGAAGTGTGTATGCGCTTCTTCAGCTCAACGGCCTGCTCAACGGTGGACTGGGAAGGAAGGAGCACCACGTGGTCCCAATGACCAGTGCTGATACTCTTGATCAGGGGAGAATAGAGAGACCCCTCCAAGTCATCGCGATTGCCCGTGCCGACCGTCAGCACAAGGACATAAGAGCCAGCGTGTTCTTTCATCTTCGCCTCCGACGGCTCCTTTCACGACCGCCCTGTGGACTGCTGTGACTGGATTTTGTAGGCCTTTTCGTCTTGCTCTGCGCTTTCCAGCGGAAGGCTATCTCTTTTCTGTCTCTGTTGACGTACTGCACATGCAGCTCTACCTCCTGCCCAGGCGCGACCTCGCCAGTAATGCTATCCTGTACGACACCACGGAACCCACTTGGCTCGTGCAAAGCTTTCCACCCTCCCTTCTTGGTCTTTTCCTCCAGCAGCACGACCTTGACGCGCGTGCCCTGTTTTGGGATTGCAGCGGGCCTCGCCACCTGGCCAGCAGCGTCCGGCTCTCGAACCTCACGTGCTAAGTTCCTTGGATACGTGTCCTTCCACCGGTTCAGCTCCCGCTCCGCTGTGCGGAGGAAATCCTGCAGGATCCGTCGGCTATCCTCGAAATTCGGAAGCCATGGCGATGGAAACGCAATCAGCCGAACAGAAAGCTTATCGTCAGGGCGACGGTCAAGGCTCCAGAGAACCGGGGAGGCGTGTCGATCACCCTTGCGCTTGAACGCTCGCCTTGCACCCCGACGTGGTAGCCCGATTGCTGCGCGATCACCCTTATCAAGTGACCGTATGGCTTTTTGCATCGCCCCGCCGACCTGGTGACATGCATACCAGGCATCAACCCACGCTGTCTTGACCTCGGGCACTGACAGCTCAGCGCCCAAGGCTGGAGCATACAGGCGGTCAGAGCTATGCGAAATCTCGCACTGAGCAAGAAAGCTTCTTGCCCGCTCGTGGCAATCCGAGCGCGACGAGATGCCGGGAACCTCGATGCTCAAAAACGAGCCGAATCCCTTGCGTGATTTTGAACCTGCACCCCCATACCGGGCAAGAAGCCACAGCGAGGCGGCAGCCTGGGCCAAGAGTGTTTCTGCGCTCAGCGGAATGTAGTTTTTGTCGGGCTGGCACAACCTCCCGGAGCGGGCTGTTACCGTCACCTGCCATGCAGACCCTGCCTCCCGGTACCAGCGCCTCTTCTCGGCCATGCCATAAGAGGCATAGTACAATCCGAGAGTTGTGCGACCTCTGCGAGAACCCGATGATCCAATTCCATGCTCGTGCTTGAACTGCGGGGATTGGGAGAATGATTTTGCTGTGTGGGCACCTGCCTGCCGGACTGCGACGCGCACCGGACTGCCTTGCTTTGTGTCTCCCCAGACGGCTGCCTCCAGCTTGCGCAGTGTGATGATGTCCACCTTCTCGGCGTACATGGTGCGCCACCACCAGCGCAGCAAACCGCGAAGGGTGGCACCCCGCAAGTTGCAGTCGGCTTCTTTCTGTGATGCTCCGGCCAAAAAGGCTGGGGAAGCAAGTTTCAGCGCATACTCCTGACTGCAGTAGTCTTTCAGTACGGCACTTGCTTTTCCATCTCCAACAAAGCGTCCGTACCCTGCGGCGGTCTTCGCACCTGCTCCTTCCACCTGCAACGCAGCATGGAGCCATGTGACGACCAGGCCCAAGGCGGCATCTTCCCGTGGACTGCGATCGGAGATGGCGAAGCTGAACCGTACACCCGCTGGCACAGCAAGGAATGAAACCGGGATAGGAGATTCCCAATCGCCAGGTTCATTTTTTTCGCCGTAGTAGCCCGTATGGTGGTTATTCGCAATATCCACTTCAAGCGGCGGCCACGTTTCTGGCCAAGCATCATGAAACACGATTCTGCCTGCTGCCCCACCATCTTTGGGCCGAATGGATGCAGGACGCCAGCCAGGTCGCTCCTCGCTTCGGAACTTGTGCGCTTCGGAACGCGGGCTGAAGCCAAAGATCTCGTCTATCTTGTCCCAGGCCTGCTCTTTGTCTTCTTGTGCACTTGCCCAGACGGTTTCCGCGAAGCTGCGTACAATACCCTTTATGCCGCTGCCGGGCAGATACACGAATCCGTAGACGGGATGAAAGCAGATCCCTGCGTTTTCCCATGTACCGGGACGTGACAGGTGCAGTGTCAGAGGACCAGCGGCAGTCATGCTGGTCACGCGGGCTCCAAGCCCCCGAAGCATGGCAGTACGCCTGTCATTGAGCGCCTTCAGCATGCGGCGGTCGCCCTCAACGTTCGTGACCTCACGGATAGCACGCTTCTGGAGCTCCATCGCGCCACTGCTCTCGCCTTCCGGGATTTTCCCGAACTTGTCCAGCTGCAGCCCTGGATGCCGCGAGGTCAGCGGAAAATCCTCCAGGTTCTGCCGCGTGGACTTCGGCAGGATAATTTCTGTTGTCCGGCGCTTAGCCATCAAAGTCGTCCGATCCAAACTCTGCTTCAGTGAACCTCGTAAGCCACTGGAGGTAGCGCAGCGCCTCCTCGGTCAGGCGGCGAAGCAGATCCGCATTACCATCCATAATTGCCCGTATCACTGCGTTGCGATTATGCGCACCGGGAGGACACGCTGCGAGCTCCCTCTGGTCCAGCAGCCAATCAGCCAGATGCTTGAGGATAAGTCCCTTTGGATCATGATCGGATGAGTCGGACTTCGCATACAGGAAACCCAATGCCTGCCCCAGTCCAGCCATACGGATCCTGACGGCAAGCCGCCTGGCTTCCTGCGCATATTTCTTGCCCGTATCACCCTTTTTGGTACGTACGTCTTCCACAACACGCCATGCGTGCTGTGCCCGAAGCTGGTCTAGCGTGGCATGACCGGTCATCTCTGCTGGCCTTTAACTGGAAGAAGAAGCAAACTGGACAGCGCAAATGCCTTTGCCCACCGTTTCGCCGGCACCTATCTGCAAATGCTCTATATGCCTGCCCTGAAGCCACTCCAGGATCTCCGCCCCTGTAGCAGGATGATCCTTGCGGTAACTGCCACGGCAAAGCACAAGAGAGTAGAAAAGCGTCTCGGCCGGAACGTACTCCTCGTAGAACAGGGCGCCCTTACGGACGGTCTTGGTGTCGTAATCCAGACCGATACGTGCCACGATCTCCGTCGCATTGCGCACAAAGTGCGTGAAGTCGTCGTCATGAAGCACGGCAAGGTGTGTCTTCAAACGATTCCGTGTGCCGTCGTCTGCCGTGGCAGCATCTGCTATCCAGGTGGCCACAGCGGTAGTGCCAAGATCCTCGCAGCAAAACTCAAACTCCTCCAGAATCATCTTCTGCTGTCCCCGGACGAGCGGGCTTCCTTGTGCACACGATGCACTGTTTTGTGCCGGCCTCGGAATCTCTGGCAGGTCGGCGCGGCCTGCAATGGCAAGATCTCGCTTGAGGCGCTCTAAGACACTGGGGCATGTGACCCAGGCAAACACGCCCGAAAGCGAGCGGACGGGAAACGCGAGTATACGCGCATCGGAGAGGGTTATGGCTCCGGCATGTTCGGACGCGGACCCGGTGGGCGGTCCAAACGCCGCCAGTACCTCCGGGCACTGATCGACACCACGCCCAGAGCGCCGGTTGCACGCGGCACGAAGAACGCCCTTGAGCGCTGAGCCTGGAATAATTGGCCACTCCGTATGACGCTCCCGCTGTACTGGAAGGTCTACTACGCCAAGAGAGGTGCCTCCACCCGGGTGCAATCCCGTCAGAGCATGGATAAACATCAGCGCCTTGTCAAACATAGCTCCAAATGCCTTCTAAAAAGTGACCCCAGCCAATCTGGCTATCTTCCTCGCTGCCCAGACATGATGGCACACGCGCGCGCTCGGACAGAAAATACACCGTTCCTGCCGGTACCATGAAGCGGTTTGGCTTTGGGCCCCCAAGTGCCATATCCCACCCTGAGACGGCGCGTGGCTTGCCCACTGCGGCGCTTATCAGATCCAGACCCGCGGACTTCCAGCCGTCAACCGCAACCGGCGTGGTGAGCAGCAGCAGCTTGCCACGCTTAGTATGTCCGGGAGCACCCGGCCACGCATACAGCGTTTTCGAGGCGCTGACCTGCACACACCGGCCTTCGCCACCAAACCGCATGAGTACCGTTGTGTTCAGCAGCGGTGACAGGGCACGTTCAGAGCCCGCCACCTCGGCATAGAAGCTGACGTGCTGCCGAAGAACCAGGTGCTGTGCGGAATAGATGAGCCCTTCGCTCACCGTCCCGCTGGCTGCGTCCATCCCTATGCCAGTACGAACATCGTACTGATACAGATCTTCTCCTTGTACCAGCGTCGACGCATCTGGTATACTCCCATGGAGAAACTTCTCCTGCCCTTCCGGGCGGATAAACGTGTCTGGCTTCAACGCCTTCATCGACTTCCTGCCGTAGCGCCAGAGCGGCAGCATACCAGGCGCATGCGGTCGCCAGCCTGGCAGCTCTGACCTCAGTGGATCCAGGCGAATCAGTGGACCGTCGTTTGTTTTTCGCAGATTGGCTGGAACAGGTAACAGCACCTCGTCTCTCCGCCTGATCCAGGGTCCCCGGACAGACACGGCCGCAACAGCGGCCGGCTCGTGTCCTATGCTGGTCAGACTGCGATGCACGGAACCATGGCGACGCACGCCATCCGCGACCCTGTCCCAGTCTATACCATGCCGCTCAAGAAGCGTGGTCCGGAGGGCACCGGCCAGCGTCTGCGGTGTGGGCAAGCCGGTTGAAGCCTGACTCGCTTGCTCAAAGGGCCGGGCATCACGAAAAAACAATGTGTCGATGGGCCGGATATCCAGCGCAAGCCGCATCGTCTTGTCACCTGTAATATCCGCGTGCTATAAATGAGGCACCCAGGCACAGCCCGGTGAACTCCGCAAGGGAAGGTTCTCCCAGTTCGCAGAAGGCTGCCCACCACTCCGCTGTGTCCAGCTCAGAACCAACGCTGGCATCCCGGGTGCGTGCGACCAGGCGGCGGACTTCTGCAGAGATCGCGGCGGCGGGGAGCACACCGTTACCAAGTGCAGGGAGCTCACGCTGCAGCGTGTATAGCCAACGATCGGAGGCCCCAGCAGCGAAGGCACCTGTAATGGAGTCCAGCCACGGAACACGCTTCCAGGCCAGCTCCAGCATCTGCCGGTTTCCCGAGCGGCGCACGAGGCCGAGTGTGACGCGATTCTTGCCGCGGTTCTTTGACGCTTTCTCGGCCTTGCGGGCATCTTCAATCGCCGCCCGCAGGTCGTACTTGTAGTGCACAATGGCTATCCCGGCTGAAAGGGTCGCCTTGTGGCCCATGCAAAGGAAATGCCGGCCGCTATCGTAACGGTGCCAGCCCGGACACGCTTCATCATACCCCTGAAACGCCTTGCGCAATTCGTTTGCACACGTCAAGGCACGGCGTGCAGGGACCAAGGCCAGGAGGTCGTCGCCACCGGAATAGATCATGGTCCCGTCGTACCGCTTAACGATTTTTGGCGCCAGGTGGCTGGCGAAGTTGTTCAGCGCCTCGCTGATGGCCGCATGCAGCGCCGGACCGACCGGACGCCTGGCTTCAACCCTCTCGCTGTCAAGCTGCCGAAAGTAACCGGCCAGCTTGGGGTGCATCACCTCGGAGACTTTAGGGGCATGGTCACCTTTCAGCCACAACCCCATATCATCCGCATCCATCATGAGAACGGCATAGTAGGATGGCGGATTTCCCAGATGGTCGCTTTTCCGCGCGTCTCTGATGCGCCTCCAGGTGTCTGCGGGAGGCATCTTTTCACCTTCTTCCACATCGTCTCGCCTCTTCTGGTGCAGCCACCGGCCATTCCAGTTGCCGACGGCCGGTATGGACGCTTCCTTCAGCCAAGCCTGGGCCGCAACAGTCGCTGTATCGGGAAACCGCAGGTCTTCCTTTGTCAGCTGAAGTTCCTGATACAGAAACGTTTCAGCAGCAAAGCGCTTGCTCAGCGCAATAGCCGAAAACCGCTCACGCGCTCTAAGGCGCAGGTGGCTCTTCTGCGCCTGCTGCCAGAAACGTGCAGAGGCCCCGAGTTCCATGGGCCCCATCTGTTCGTACGACCCCAGCAGGCTGCATTTCGGTGGCGAGAAACGCCCAGACCGTGTCACAGGGATATGCCGAATTGCGCGTCGCGCCTCCATCATTCGCGCCGAAAGCTCCATGTGGGCCTGCCACTGGCCAGCCCCATCCTGCGAGTAGTGGGGACGCTCCCCTTCCGGGATTTTCTCCGCCAGCTCGCGAACCCTCCCCGCCTCTTTCCACACCTCCTTGAAGTTGCGGACGCCTCCCACGAGACCCGCCAGTGTCTCGTCACTCAGCGGGGGCTCCGGGAGGAGAGAAACTGTTATCTCGAAGAAGCTGTCCACCTGCGTTTGCCACAGCCTGTCCCAGTCCGTGCTCCATCGCCTCATTTCGGAATCCAGATGCCTGTGCACCGTATCGGCGACCCGGTACCATCCTTGGAGGATAGACTCCTTGCACTTTGAGGCAATCTGTTCGTCTTCTCCCGATGGTACCAGCGCCAGGAACCTGTTGGGCAGAGACGGTGCCCGCCGTGCTTTCTTTGATGGAGGCGGCAGCAAATCCTTCAGTCCACATTCGTCCCGCAGCCACAGATCAGCCAGCGGATTTGAGCGCAGAGCAGGAAAAACCAGCGCGGTTGGGCCGAGGCGTTCCAGAACAGGTCGCATCCCCTGAAACATAAGCCTGGACAGCAGCGCGCTGCCCGACCAGAGATCGCGGACGCTCCGCGCAGCCTCTATGAATGCCTGAACCGGTCCCAGAGCAACGGACAGATAGGTGTAGCCACGCCCTCTCTGCCGGGCTGTGGCTATGCCCGTGGTGATGTCGGCATGTTGAATCAGTGTGTGATCCGGCACACGCATGTCGGCCGGCAGGCGAGCTAAACCTGGCCTCAGCCGCTCCGGCAAAAGACGCCACAAGGCCAGAAACCGTGTGCGGGGATCCTTGGGCAGTGCTCCAACAATGTCATCTATGACACCACACACGTACGCTTCGTCCAGCGCAACGTCGTCGATCTCATCCTCTTGGGCACTCACCGGGTGACGTATCGTGAGTCGCCTACCACCGGGTCCTACAGAGCGCCTGCCTCCTCCCGCAGAAGGCATGGGGAGCCGGTCGGCCGTGGCAGCTGACACGTCCGCTGACGTGGCTGCGCGAGCCATTTCCCGGTACCTCACGCGCTTACCAAGAGCTTGTCTGGCGTACCGGGCCGCCCGCGCCTGGTGGTCCGGAACGTCCAGCGCCTTGTCGACAGGATCGTGCATCCACACAAGCAGCACCTTCCGCCAGTCCGGGTTGTGTCCCTATTTTGCTGT
>JAAXGV010000178.1 GCA_012271185.1 Rhodothermales bacterium | reverse complement strand
CGGTAGTGTTTTCCTGGTGCGTTGAGGGCCATTGTATCCGTTGGCTGGTGACAGCTCTGGCACGGATGCGGGGCTATGATGTTCCGCTCAACTCTGTAAAACTGAGATATTTATAACGTCATTATCAATCATGGCCGAGCACTTGCGAACCAGGCGCAGATCATGCTAGTTTGGCATGTAATTCCCAAACTTAAACCTGAATTTGTGCCGTCAACACGTATGGCAGGCCTGGACGGGCACTGGCACAGCGCGTATCCTGGAAAAATCCACGGCATCTTTGCAGCATGTGCGTGAGACAGTATCACATCGGGTGCCGGCAGAACGCCCGAATGTCCGCATCGTCTGGCAGTCGTCTGATATTTGCAGGGCCAGGCCGGAAAAACGCCATGTTCTCGCCCACACGGCAAGGCTCACAGAACTCCTCTATGACATGGTACTGAGGACGCCGCACGTAGTCGTCAAAACAGATCAGGCGCGGTATCCTGTGCTCGACTGCTCTCAGCAGCAGGTACAGTGCACACGCGACCCGGAACCGTCCATCAACAAGGGCCAGGTCAAAGAATCCGCCATCTGCATACCGGTCGGGCGCATACACATAGTTTGGGTACCTGCGGCGGCGGCGAGGCGTTGCAAAGACCCTGAGCGGCCTTCCCCACCGGCCCGTCGGGCCAATGTCGGCATAGTGCACCACGACGTGGTGGTCGAAAGGCTGAATCTTTGACTTCAACGCCTCCGCATATCGCCGGTCGCTCTCAATGCACACCGTGCTGACCCCTTGTTGTGCCGCCAGGACGGTGCTGCCGCCGCCACCATACTCCAAGTAACGCGCTGCCCGCGCCAGGCCACGCAGGAAAAGCACCTGGTCCTTACCGGCGAGGTGCGGCTTATCCGGCACATTGATCGGCTGCCTGCCGGTCAGCCGAAGCCATGGGGAGCCACCTGGCATGTCGTTACCACCCCGCATTGCCGACCACGCTTTCCTGCCACTCGATGATTCCAGGGGCCGAATCGCCACACGCTTTCAGGCAGCGTGCGACGGACTCTTCCTTACAGAGGCTGATGCCCTTCTTCTCGCCAAAGCGCCGCAGCTCGTCTGCTGCCATCACGCTTGCGGCAGAGGCCAGCGCATCGGCCTCCGTGGCCGAAGGCGCAATGACCGTAACCGTGCGGCGGTGTGTGAGTCCCATGCCTGTGCGTGGATCCAGGATATGCGAATACTTGACGCCATCCTGCTCAGTATACCGGTACGTGGAGCCAGAGGCGGCAATGCCACAGCCGGCCAGCTGCACCCGGCCAGCAGGACCGATCTCCACGGTCCAGCCCGTCGAATCCTCCGGCACCTCTCCAACTGCAATGTCTCCCCCCACATCCACAACAGCATACACAAGGCCCTCTTCCCTGAGAACCGTCAAAGCCTTGTCCGCAGCATAGCCCTTCGCAATGCCACCCAGGTCCAGACGCATGCCATGCCTGGCGAGCTGCACGGTTTGGGCGCTATGGTCCAGCACCATAAGCCGGAAATCCACCCGGCTCCGCGCAGCGTCGATCTCTGACTGCGGCGGAAGCGTGTTGCGCCTGGCGGCCCACCGCCACAGGCGCGTAAGTGGTCCCACGGTCGGATCAAAAAGTCCTCCCGTGTCTTTTGCAAACCTCTGCGCCTGCACCAGGACGAACCACAGGTCGTCGCTCACTCGTACCGGTCGGCCGCCCCCTGCTGCTCCTGACAGCCTCGCCAGCTCACTGTTTGACAGGTAGTCGCTGAGCTTTGCGTTCAGCGTGTCGATGCGCACGAAGGCAGCCTCAGCGCCTGTCGCCGCATGCGCACTGTCGGACGCTAAAATGACAATGTTGACCTGCACCCCCATCTGCGGCCGGACGAAGACAAACCGCTGAAGGGCCTGAGCCGCAACGGGCCCAGGGAGCAACAATGCCGCAAAAACAAGCGCAACACCTGCGAACAGCCTCACATCGCAGTGGCCGTACCTGGCTTTGGTACCGGATAATAGCCGTCGGCATCAGGCATCACAGGGGGATCAGCATCCCATGCAAACGTTCCGGGAACCAGCTGCTCCTCCGAATTCAATGCATCGTCCCAGGATATCTCCTGCCCGGAATACGTAGCCATACGCCCCATGATCGCGCTCAAGGTGGCATATGCACCGTTTTCGGTGTCCGCAAACTTGTACTCCCCCGCATTGATGGCTGCGAACAGCTCGTCATGCTCGACCTGGTACGGGTTGGGATCGTCTTGATCACGGTGCTTGTACAGCGCCTCACCGCCTGGGCCCAGGATCTCGCCTCTCCGCGGTGCTATACCCCCGGTACCATGAAAGCCCTCAGACACGTTGTTGAGACAGTTCTCAAAATGCCGGCACTGGCTCAGGACACGGCGACCGCCAGCATACTCAAACTCCACATAGTGATGGTCATATATCTCGCCGTGGTCCTTGCCGGTACGCATCAGGCGCCCCCCTGTCCCCTGGGCCATGAGCGGATAACCCTGCATAACCCAGTTACCAACATCGATGTTGTGGATATGCTGCTCAACAATATGATCACCACACAGCCAATTGAAGTAGTACCAGTTGCGCATCTGATACTCCATCTCCGTTAGCGGACGCCCGGCCTTCTTTTCATACTCCTCGCGTGTACGGACCCATACGCCGCCGCTGTTCCAATACACCCGGCCCACCAGGATGTCACCAATGACGCCGTCGTGCAAACGCTTGACCCACTCGCGGTACACCGTCTGGTAATGGCGCTGCAAGCCAACGACAACATTCAGCTTTCTAGCCCTGGCCTTCTCGGCGGTCGCCAGAATCTGCCGCACCCCTGGCGCGTCCGTCGCCAACGGCTTCTCCATAAAGATCTGCTTTCCAGCCTCCACCGCAGCATCAAAGTGGATTGGCCTGAAGCCCGGAGGCGTTGTAAGGATAACCACGTCAGACTGCTCAATGACATGCCGGTAGCCGTCAAAGCCATCAAAGCGCATCTCCGGCGGCACCTCGATCTGCGCCGCCACGTCCTGGCCCTCCTCGTCCTCTGCCATGTTTTTGTAGCTGGTTTCGATGCGGTCAGCAAACGCATCGGCCATAGCTACCAGCCTGGTATTGGGGGCGGCACGCAAGGCCTGCAAGGCCGCACCAGTACCGCGGCCGCCGCAACCAACAAGCCCAACTCGGATCGTGTCGTCAACCCCGAAGTAAGCACTGGCTGAGAGCGGAAGCCGGCTTGCAACAACCGAGCCTACAACGGCGGCGGTGCCACCCCTGACAAAATCCCGACGTGACATCGAGTCATTCATAGTGAGTCTCCGTATTCGTGAATGGCACAGAACTTACCAAAACTCCTGCTAAATCACCCACCCAGCACTAAGCTCCAGAATCTGGCCTGCATTTCGGCAGAAGGAGGATCAACATCCCGCACGAGCCTGAATCCCACAAAAGGCGAATCCGTGTTCCACCACATGCTTTTTGGGACCTGCGGGTCACGCCGCTTCCAGCTGGCGCTGGACTCCAGCCGCGAGGCACACCGCAAGGCCTCAGGGCTGTCATCGTAGGCGCCTCCGCGCACCGTACGCGGGTGCAGACGTGTCGGCATCGACCACGGATTCCATGATAACGTGTCCTCATAGAAGGTTGCATCATACTCGTCCAGTGTCCACTCAGCCACGTTGCCATGCATGTCAAACAGGCCCCATGGGTTGGGCGCTTTCTCACCGACCGGATGATAGGTCTCATCACTGTTGCCGGAATACCATGCATGCGCATCAAGCGCCCTCTCACCAAAGCTGAAGGGCGTGGTCGTACCGGCACGGCAGGCATACTCCCACTCGGCCTCGGTTGGTAGGCGGTAGAAGTGACCAGTCTTCTCTGTTAACCAGCGCGCATACTGGAGCGCCGCCCATTGCGTCATTCCTACCGCCGGATGGCCCGTTGTGCCCATACCGTGCGCAGGGTCTTCGTACGGCGGACTGGGCCTTGCCACAATATCCGGATCAAAGTCACTGCCCGGCGCCGCCACGGCATTATCGCGCTTGCGGGAACGGTATATCAACCAGGCGTCGTAGAGCACCTCGTGCGTGCCCATGTAGAACGCGTCCACAGTGACTTCACGCTGCGGCCCCTCATCCTCGTCTCTGCCCGCCTCATCAGAAGGACTGCCCATCTTGAAGCGCCCGCCCGGAATCATCACCATAGTGAAGCTTACCTCCGTGCCAGGAATGGTCTCAGTTACTGTGTACGACGTGTGCACCCCCGGTGACGGTGTCATGGCCGCACGATCGGGGAGCACGGTGTCAGTTTCGGCTTCTTCACCGGGCACCCCCGGCGATGGCGGCGGTGTCATGGCCGCAGGGGCAGCGCAGCCCGTAGCAGCACCAAGCCACAACACCCAATACGCGCTAACGGGTAAACGCCGCATCAAAAGCTGCCGCCGAGGGCTCAAAGTCCACATGCTTGATATATCCGCAAGCTTCTCGGGCGCCATGCTCCCGGTCCACGCCGCCATCCTCCCATTCGATAGACAGTGGCCCCCCATAGCCTGCACGGTTCAGGGCGCGAATGATCTCCTCAAAATCTATCCTGCCCCGACCAATAGACCGAAAATCCCAAAAACGGTCCGGGTGCCCAAAATCAACATGACCGCCAAACACACCAGCCGCCGCAGGACGATCGGACCACCAGACATCCTTCATGTGGGTGTGGTATATACGGTCAGCAAAAGCGTCAATGAACGCCACGTAATCTACGCCCTGATAGCCGAAGTGGCTGGGATCGTAGTTGAACCCAAACGCCTCTCTGTACTCAAGGTGCTCCAGTGCCCGCCGTGCACTGGTAATATCAAAAGCGATCTCCGTAGGGTGAACCTCCAGCGCAAACCTCACACCCGCCTCGTCAAACACATCCAGGATAGGGTTCCAGCGCGCAGCAAAGTCATCATAGCCCGCGTCAATCATCTCCGGTGTGTTGGGCGGAAACGAATACAGCAGCGGCCATATGCTGCTACCCGTGAACCCGTTGACCACACTGACACCCAAACGCGCCGCAGCGCGTGCCGTCAGCTTCATCTCCTCAGCGGCCCGCATGCGGACGCCCTCCGCGTCCCCGTCGCCCCAGACGCGGGGCGGCAGAATACTCTTATGCCTGCTGTCAATATGGTCACAAACCGCCTGCCCTGCCAGGTGGTTGCTGATGGCAAAGAGCGACAGGTTGTGGCGCTTCAGGAGCGCACGCTGCTTCTGGCAGTAGCCGTCATCCTCCACGGCACTTGCGACATCGAAGTGGTCCCCCCAGCAGGCCAACTCAAGACCGTCAAAGCCCCACGAGGCTGCCTTGGCGGCAAGGACCTCCAGTGGAAGGTCCGCCCACTGGCCGGTGAACAGCGTAACAGGTCTTGGCATTGCTTCTATTCTGGTGGAGTGTAGGCCGCGTCTGTCCACTTGCGCTGCCTGCCGCTTTCCAGGGATGTCAGGATGAAGTGCACGCCACGCGCGCCATCCTGCACCGTGGGAAAGTCTGTGTCAAATTCTCCAGGCTCATGCCCGGCAATCCTGGCCGCAATCGTGCGGGCCGCACTGGCATAGATATTCGCAAAGGCCTCCAGGAAGGCCTCAGGATGTCCACTGGGCAGCCTGGAGGCATGCTGTGCAGCAGGCGACAGGTAGTCGTTGCCGCGCTTGAGGATCCGCTCCGGGCCACCGAGCTTCCGGAAGTACAACCAGTTGGGGTGCTCCTGAAACCACTGGATAGAGCCCTCCGAGCCATGCACACGGATGTTGAGGTTGTTCTCTTCGCCGACCGAAACCTGCGATGCATGCAACACGCCGCGCGCCCCTCCTTTGTAGCGGACCAGCATGCTTACGTCATCGTCGATCGGACGCCTGGGAACGAACGTCGTCACATCAGCGCACAGGGCGGACAGCTCCAGGCCCGTGATATAGCGGGCAAGGTTTTCGGCATGAGAGCCTATGTCACCCAACGCGCCTGCGCCCGCCCGCTTTGGGTCCGTGCGCCAGTCCGCCTGCTTGTGTCCTGTACGCTCCAGGGGTGTGGCCAGCCAATCCTGCGGGTACTCCACAATAACCTTGCGTATCACACCGAGACGACCGCCTTGGACAATGCCGCGGGCCTCCTTGACCATGGGATAGCCCGTGTAATTGTGCGTGAGCACAAACACGGCATCCTGCTCCCGGACAAGCCTGCAAAGCGCTTCTGCATCCGTCAGCGTATTCGTCATCGGCTTGTCACATATGACATGAAAGCCCGCTTCGAGGAACGTCTTCGCAACGGGAAAGTGCATGTGGTTAGGTGTCACAATCGATACGACATCGATGCCATCATCGCGTGCAGACTCACTGTCTGCCATCGCCCGGAACGACCCGTAGACCCGGCCAGGGTCTAGGCCCAGCGCGGCGCCCTGCTGGTACGACTTCTCCGGGCTGGCGGAAAATGCTCCAGCCACCAGCTCTATCGTTCCATCGAGGGCGGCAGCCATGCGGTGCACAGCGCCAATGAAAGCACCGGGGCCTCCCCCCACCATGCCGTACCGGATTTTTCTACCTAATGACATGCCTAGAACCTCAGACTGGCCACATGCGCGTACCCTTGGATAATGGTGCCCAACGGGTCGTCAGGATGGTCGTGCTCAACAAAGTAGTGCCGCAGCCCAGCCTGTTCACTCCGGGCAAATACAGACACAAAGTCAATGGTGCCCGCCCCAACAGTCGTGATACTCCCGTCTTCCGCCATGTCCTTCACATGACACAGCGGAAACCGCCCCGGGTGCGCAGCAAAATACCGCAGCGCATCATGCCCACCCTTTTTTATCCAGTAAAGGTCCAATTCCATCTGGACAAGCTCGGGGTCGGTATCTGCAAGCAGCAGATCATATGGAATGATCCCATCAGTCTCGAAAAATTCGAAGTCGTGGTTATGATAGGCAAACTGCATACCAGCCTCCTTGCAGGCCGTTCCGACCTCGTTGAAGAATCGTGCATGTTCCCGATACTGCTCAAGCGAGCGTTGATCCTCTGCAAGGTACGGACACACGATATAGTGATGACCAACAGTTTCGGCCGCCGCAATTACACCTTCAAGGTCTGACTGCAGCGCCTCGATGGCGATGTGCGCTGCCGGTGCCGCAAGGTTCAGCTCATCCAGCAGGTTGCGCACATCTGCCGGATCACGACCGAAGTAGCCTGCGAACTCCACCTCCTTGAACCCGACCGCAGCGACCTGCCGGACAGTGCCTTCAAAGTCTTCCTCCATGAGACTGGCAAGCGTGAACAGCTGCAGCCCGACAGTAGTAATCGAGCGTGCTGCCGGCCCCGGCTTCGCGCCTTCGTCCGCGCAGCCGGCACCAATGAGTGCGGCACCGCCAAGTCCCGCAGCTGTGCCAAGGAATGTTCTTCTGTCCATATAACGTCAGGCCCACGTGCGACCAACTTGTGCAAAGGGAATATCCGCCTGATACGATCCGTAGGGTGCTATGTGCAACTCCACCGTGGCACCAATCTCTGACGTGTAATATCCAGAGAGCGTGAGGGACTTCACCGTGGCAAAGAAGGGTGCGCCCTCGCTTTCCAGCGTCCTCAGCAGCGCGACTTGCGCTGTGCCATCCAGCGCAAGGAAGGTTTTCTCGTAGCTGCGCACCGACCGTGCATCCAGGGCGGCCAGGCCGGCCAGGAAACGCTTCGCCTCTTCCTGCCCGTAAAAGTCCGTCAGCATGTTGTCAATGAACTCATGCACACGCGCATCACGGGCACCCGGCGTGTCTGTCGCCGGAACGATGTGCTCAGCAAGCACAGCCACCAGCTCCAGCCGATCACCCGTCAGGGTGCGGGCAACAAACACGGTGCCCTCAGGACCTGCCGAACATCCGCCAAGCACGCCGGAGGCCGTCGACACGGACAATGTGCTTCCCATTATCCATACGATCCTCTCGAGTGCCGCGCGCCTGTCCATAGCTATCCTTTTCAGTGTCCGGGAAAATTAAGGGAACTTCCAGGATTTGAAACTGGCACCAGCACAACCCGAAGGTACCTCCCATGACGCAGCCTGATTCGCTGGCCTCGAGTACGGGCAGTCGCAGAGAAAATGCATCCACCGGCAACGAATACTCGACGGAATGAGGCCATGCTGGCGTGAGAAAACTGGAAGACCTTGGCGTCGCACCGCCCAAAAGAGACCGCTGCGGCACCCTTGCAAACCACACACACTGCATATCTGTTTCATGCAGCAGCGGTTCAGACGCTCTGATCCAGCCATGGGAGGCTGTGCAATGTCCGGGTATCGCGTCGTTTTGCCACTGGCGCTGCCTCCGCTCAAAGCGGAAGGGATCGCTGCGAGCCAGCTCCTTCGCGTGATAGCGCCTTTGGCCACCCGTAAACCGCACCTCACCTGAAACATACAGGCCGATTCGACCGGTATGATCCCCTTCCCGTGCGGACATCCTGGCTTGACCATGACACTTGCCGCATCATACAAGTTCAGGCCACCGGTTCAACTCAGGGTATAACCCCCAGCCGATCCCACGCACAGCGGTCGCCAGCAGCGCCACGCCGCCTGGACTGATGAGTAGACGGTCCGCCGGATTTTTTACCGCGCAGTGATGTAACTTGGGTGAGACTGTTTCGCTGACGCTATGACTGCAAGGCTAATCCTTATCGGGCTGCTCACGACGGCTGCAACGGCAGCGGCCCAGATTCCTGACCTCAGTGCCTGGGAGGTTCACGATATGGACCGTCCGCAGCCGCCCGTTGTTACGCCTGGGTCCATGGGAAGCGCCCCTTCCGATGCTATCGTGCTATTTGATGGCTCTGACCTGTCGCAGTGGCAGCACCGGGATGGTCGCGCAGCGTCTTGGACAGTCAAAGACGGGTTTATGGAAGTGACCACCGGAGCGATCATGACCCGGCAGGCTTTTGGCGACATGCAGCTCCACATCGAGTGGGCCACACCCAACAGCGGTGACGGCCAGGACAGCGGCAACAGCGGCGTGTATCTCATGAACACGTACGAAGTGCAGGTACTCAACTCGTACGAAAACCCCACCTACCCCGATGGAATGGCCGCGTCCGTCTATGGTCAGTATCCTCCGCTGATTAACGCGAGCCGCCCGCCTGGCGAATGGCAGACATACGATATAATCTTCCGACGGCCACACTTTGACGACGCTGGCAATCTGGCCATGCCCGCCCGTGTAACCGTGCTCCACAACGGTGTCCTGGTGCAGGACAGTGTGGTGCTTACGGGGCCGACAGGACACAGGAGCCGGCCCGCCTACAAGACGCATGCGGACAAGCTCCCGCTGCTGCTTCAGGACCATAACGAGCCGACCCGATACCGGAACATCTGGGTTCGCGAGCTCTGAGAGCGTCTTCTCCACTGATCGCGGGCATTGATATTGGTGGTACGCAAACACGCGTAGCCACTGCCCGGCTGGCAGCACCCGACCGCATACTCAAACAGCTTACAGCCCCAACCCCGAAGGCGGGGGTCCAGTCCGTCCTGGCCCTTGTCAGGCGACTGCTGCTTGAATGCGCCGATACGATCGCGGCCCTCGGGTGCGTGGTACCCGGTATGACGGACGTGCAGCGTGGCGTGGTTCTTGATGCGGCCAACCTTCCCGGCTGGGTGCAGGTGCCGCTGTCAGCCCTGCTAAGCGCTCAGTTTGCAGTCCCCGCAAGCATAGAGAACGATGTTAATGCAGCAGCACTTGCCGAGGCCGCTTGCGGCGCGGGAACCGCCTGCCATTCCGCAGTATACATGACGATCAGCACCGGCGTAGCTGCAGGCATTGTTGTTGGCGGCGAGCTTGTTCGCGGTGCACACTACTGCGCAGGAGAGATTGGCAACATTATCCCGGACCCCGCCCACCTTGACCGGGACTGGCGGCCCAACGGCTGCCTCGAGCGCACCGCTGCCGGCATGGGGCTTGCGGAGTCCTGGCGTCGCCTTCGGGGTAGTAATGCCACAGCCGAACAAGTCTTTGCCGCTGCCCGCCGGGGAGACACCACAGCCGGATACCTGGTACAGCAGGCGGAAAACTACCTTGCGCAAGCGGCTGTGGCAGTCTGCAGTGTGGTGGACCCGGAGCGACTCATTGTAGGCGGATCAATAGGACTGAACCAGGGGCGTGTGCTTTCCCGCATCCGGGCGGTGCTCCACTCGACGCTGCCCTGCCCACCTGTCGTTGTTCCGGCTGCACTGAGCCACGGCGCACCGCTCATGGGAGCACTGCTGATGGCTGCACGCGCCCACAGCCATGGGCAGGATCCAGACTGACCGTGTCAATGATCGCAACGACCGGTGCCACCGCCCAGTCAGCCGCCTCAATCTGCGACCGTGTAACGACCAGGGAAGCCCCCGCCGTGTCAACAGGAACCTCGTAACCTGCAGCATACAGACGCATCCGGCCCAGGCGGCCCTGAACCCTCAGACTGTCATTGACTGCAAACGCCTTGGCCTCCCCCCTTTCGATCCAGCACCTGCGTTCCTCTTCATCGTCCGTGATGACGGCAGCACCCTCGATTTTTTGCCTTGCAGCGTGAACAATGACATAGAACGAGTCGGAAAGTGCAACCTGGTCCGTTGCTGCTGTATCCTCCAAGGCTGTCGGCAGCTGCAACTCGCCTTCGGCCGGCAATATCTGCTGGTTGGGACGCAAGACAAAAACCAGAGCAGCAATGACCACGAGGATGCCCACCAGCGCGCCGCCTCCTACCAGCGTGTTCCGAGCATTGAAGTGAGGCCGACGATGTCTGTATGGGCTTCTACGCGGACGCCTGACCCCAACGGAAGGGCCCGGGTCACTGGGTCTGGGCTTTTCCGATGCTGTCGCTGCTGGTACTTTCTGCTCAATCTTGTCCGACATTGCGAGAGGTTCACCTCGCCGCAGGCGACCCAGCATTCCGTCGTAGGAATTGTCAAGCGCCTGGTCCAGGGCCTCGTGCATAGCACCAACATCCAGGCCAATGCTCTTGGCGTACATGCCTGCCATGGAGCGCAGATAGACCCTGTTAAAGATCGGATTGTTAAAGTGTCCCGTCTGCTCGAACGCCACTAGCGCCTCGCGCTCGATCATCGTCTTGCGGGACAGCTCCCGCAGCGAAAACCCGCTTGCCTCCCGCCATTCCCGCACATCGTGAAGGAACGCCTGCCGCACTTCGGAAAGCCTCTCGGTCATACGATTGCCTGGGTCATGATCAGAAAGCCTGTAGAATATATGCTATCAGTAAAATACGCCGCCACAAAGGCAAGGAAACTGTGGTCGGGACGGCGAGATTCGAACTCGCGACCCCTTCAACCCCATTGAAGTGCGCTACCTGGCTGCGCTACGTCCCGGACCTGCTGTTAACACCCAGCTGGCGCTCAATGTTCTGCAGGAAAGCCCGCAACCGCCGCAGCTCCTTGTGCAGCGCGGCACGATCATGCCCCTCACCTGCTCGCGCCAAGACCTGCTTGGCACCCTCCAGCGTGTACTTGTCCACCTTAACCAGATGCCAGATACGCTGAACCACGGCAAGATCCTCAAGTGTGTAGATGCGCCTGCCAGCCCTGTCACGCCGCGGCCTGAGCTGCGCAAACTCCGTCTCCCAAAAACGCAGCACATGCGTCTCCTCGCCTACCATCTCGGCTATCTCCCCGATGGAATAGTAGAGCTTCTGGATCCCGGCAGCACTCTTCACGACCTGCATACGCCAAGCGGTCTGGACTGTGGTGGCGCATAAGATACGCCGCCAACAGTGTTACACACCAATAAGGCGGAAATGACTACCCACACCAGGACGTTTCCTAACTTCGATCCGAACTGGAAAGGCTTCCTTCACGTCTCTGAGGTGCGTGATAACCAGGATCTTGTCAAAATCCTCCTGGACCTTGCCAATAGCCTGTATGAGATTCTGCATGCCCGCCTGGTCCTGCGTACCGAAACCCTCATCAATGACCAGGAACCGCACTCGCACACCACTGCGCTCAGCCAGCAGCTGCGATAGCGCAATGCGCAATGCGAAGTTTACCCGGTAGGCCTCACCCCCGGAATAGGTTTCGTATGCCCGAAACTCCCCCAGCTCATCATTGATTCTGATGTCAAGGGTCTCAATCGTGCCCCCCTTCTTGCTGTCGCGCAGCGTATCGATGCGAACCCGCATCTTACCATCGGTCAGGCGCTCCAGCAGCGCATTGGCACGGTGCTCAACATCCGGCAGCGTCTCTTCAATGATGAGAGAAGGGATGCCATGCCTGCCAAACGCCCGTACAAGATGCTCGTACTGCTGGGCCTCCGTACGGAATACTTTCAGCGCCTTGGTGCGGCGGCGAAGCTGGCGACGATCTTCGACAGCCTTGGCCAGGTTTGCCCGAATCTCACCAAGCTCCACCTTCAGAGCTCCCAGCGCGGTTTTCAGCGCTTTTCCTTCCTTGCGGCTCCGCTCCAGCTCGGATTCTACATCCTTTATTCCCGTAACCTCGTCGAGAACTCGTTTGATATGAACAGTTTTCTCAGTACGCTCACGCGCTGTATTATCTGCGCGTTGGCGCACTTTTGCCAAGCTGCTCTGCATTCTGCTGAGGCTCTCAAACGCCGACTTCAGCCGCATCCACTCCTCTCCAGCATCGCTCAGCTTTGCGAGCTCCTGGCGAACCTCCTTCATCCTGGCAGGATCAAACCCTGCCTCCCGCAGCTGAACATCACAGAACTTGATCTGTGCCATAAGCTGGCCAAACAGCGTTCCATCATCCAGCTGCCGTCGCTGCAGGCGCTCCTGCTTTTCGAGATGCTGGATGCTGCTAACAACTGATACTTTGCGCACTATCTGCTCGTTGACATATTCCAACCGCTCCGAGTACCGCTGGACCTGTGCTGCCTCGTGCCGGACGCGCTCGAAATCTTGCTCGTCAAAGCTGATTTTGGAGAGCTCCCGCTCTACTGTCCGTAACACTGCACGATCTTCGGAGGCAAACGCCTTCTCCTTCACCTGCTGCAGCAGTGTGCTCAGCTCTGCCTGCGTGTCGGCTAGCGTGCTCCTGTCGCGGTTCTGCTGTGCGATCCGCTCGTTCACCGCAGCAAGCTCCTTTTTTGCCTGGTCAATCGCCCACACTTCCCGGTTTTGGTCAATCCATGTTTTTCGTAGCCGTTCCTGACGCAGCATGAGCGTTCTGATCTGCTCCTGATCCTTCTGCAGCAGCTCAGACAGGCTGGCCACCTCTTCTCGCAGCTCCGCGTCCACCTGTTTGCGATGTGCGGCCGTCAGCTGTGTCCCGCAGGTTGGGCACTGCCCGGCAGTATCAGTGCTCAGATAGTTTAGCTTCTTTCGTGCCTTGCTGCGCTGCTCTTCACGGCCTTCCCTCCGGCCCTCTATGACTTTGATCTTTTCACCAAGACCGGTCCCTTCCTCGCTCGTGGCATCGCGTGCTTGCACGCAGGCGTCGAATTGGGCCGCCTTTTTATGCAGCGTGGCCTGCCGGGCCTCCAGTGCAGCACCTTCCCCTAGCGTCCGTGTCAGCTGGACCACGCGCTCCTGCAGGGACTCGGAGCGACTGACGAGCGCGGCACGCTCCCTGGTGATGCTGCTCCGGGTCTCGCGCTCCTTCTCCCGGAGTTGCTCCAGGCGGTCTCTGACCGTGCGCAGCCTGAGCTCTTTACGGCTGGCCGCCCGGGCCGCCTCAAGATGCCTCCGAAGGGCGGGAGCCTCTGACTCCGCACGCAGGGCCTCGCTCAGCGCAAGCTGGTTGGCCTCGATCTGGTTGCGAAGCCTGGTAAGCCGCAGCTCCACATTGTGCCGAACATCAGCGAGCTCTCTCTGCTTCACCTCGCGCCTGCGCTCCAGGACGCGATGCAGCTGCCCGCTGTCTTCCAGATCCTGGCGCTCCTTCTGCAACATCTTCCAGCGAAGGTGTTTGCGCTTAATCGCGTCAGCACACTTTATGAGGTCCTCTGCCTCAGCAATGCTGGCTCCGATTGACGCCGCCTCATCACCGTATCCTCTGGCGCGCTCATCGATGGCAGCGAGGTCGGCTTTCAGCTGCTTCACCTGGCCACGAAGGACGCGGAGCTGCCCCAGCTGCTGTATGAGTGTGGCCTCCTGCACCTGGACAGCCGCTAGCACTCCCTCCTTTGCTGTGATATCGCCCTGCAGTTCCGCCAGCTTTTCCTTCAGCCCCGGCTCCTTCTCCACCGCCTTGGTGAGCCTGGCAATGTCAGCGTCCGCCTGCTCCGCTGCCCTCCTGGCCCTGCTGACTTTATCCTGTGCCATCTGCCGCAGCGTGTCATAGCGCCCAAGGTTCAGGATGCGCGCAAGAATCTCCTTGCGATTGGCGGGCTTGCGATTTGCAAACTCGTTACTGCGTCCCTGCAGGAGAAGCGCGGAGTTGATGAAAGTGTCGTACTCGAGCCCCACCGTGCTGACGATGATCCGCTGCGTTTCCGTGATGTTGGTGCCTGTCAGCGGCCGATACCGCTGGCCGGCCTCGCTGCGACCGTGCAGCTCGAGATGCGACTGCCCCTGCTCACCATTATAGGAGCGTATGACCCGATAGCGCGAAGCCTCAACATCAAACACGAACTCAACCCGCATCTCCTGCTGTCCTACACGAAGCAGGTCCTGCGCGGGCTTCGCCCGGCCAGCCGGCTTGCGTGCTTTGCCCCACAGCGCCCATGTGATGCCATCCAGCAACGCAGACTTGCCCTGACCGTTGTCTCCAGACAGACAGGCCGTATGAAACTGCTCAAAGTTCAGCACAGGCGCATCCGCGCCATAGCTCATGAAATTCGTAAGACGCAGCGATACCGGAATCATTCGCCGCCAACCTTCAGATGAACATCTTCGGGAAACTAGTCACCAAAATACTCCCACGCGCTGTCCATGACCTGCATCACGTACGGGTACAATACCGAGTTGTCCCGCAGCTCACGTGGCGGCAGATGCCAGAATTCCAGCCCCATCAGTATCGCACCAACGATCAGCGTCCACTTGAGACCTCCCAGAACAGCTCCCAGAAAGTGGTTGAGTCCCCTGAGCTGAAACCCCTCGACCATGGCCATGGTGATGCGCATAACAATCACGACGACAAGATAAATTCCACAGAATACTGCGATAAAACCCGCAATATTTGCATAGGTCGCCCCAAGGCCCAAAAAGTCCACGATGGGGTGTCCAACAGAGCTCGCATACCTGATCCCCAAAATCACGGCAGCGGCGAGCCCCGCCAGACCAACCAGCTGGCGCACCAGGCCAGATCGCCACCCGGTCAGCAAGCCCACAGCAACAGGCACCAGAATCAGTATATCCAGCATAGCTTTTCGGGTTGCATGTTCTGGTGTACGCAAAAGTATTGTTCCTGTTACTTCTTGAGGTAAAACCGCACGCCAAGCGTAACCAGACCCACCTGCATACCGACCAGGGCGATGGCGGCGCGATCATCCAGCCGTGCGATGCGCGGACGCAGCGCCGGATCACCCGTGGCCTGGTAGTGATCATTCAAGCGATCGGCCTTGAACTTGTGATGCACCGTAAGCACGCCCCCGGCCACTACCAGTGCTGCCGCCGATACTTCAATCCAGCGCCGGCGTTTGTGAACTGGTGCCAGTAGCCGGGCTTCGGGCCCGCTGCCGGCTTCCAAGGGCTGCATACGGAGCACGTAACGATTCCAGACATCCCTGCCGGGCGTGACCTCTGCCGGGCTGTAGCCGGAAAGTTCGACAACAAAGTCGTACAGGTCCGACGCTTTTGACTTGTAGGTGACCGGTGTTCTGCCGAGCATCCTGCGTACCGGCCCTTCGCGCAGGTGCACAACAGCCCCTGACGGGACAGATTCAACCCGGTGATACAGCGGAAACACCAGCCGCACCTTTGCTGTGTCGCCGGGCACCAGCACAACCGCGCGCTCCACCGGCGCAACAGACCAGGCGGCTTCGCCAGGCGCCAGCAGACGTATGGTATGCAGACCCACGCCTGTCACAAAGGTCCGCCAGCGCGCCGGTCCCATGCGAACAGTATCCACATAGACGATGGCCTCCGGGTAGTTGGTGTCAACCTCCAGTACGGCACGGTCCTGGGCGCCTGCCAGGCCTGCCCACAGCAGCAGGATCCCCACGCTACTGAGCTTCTTCATCGGCCTTCAGCAGGTACACGTGGCGTGGCTCGGACAGTACCACCAGAAAGTCATCATAGCCCACGATATCCGACTTGACGCGGCCCCGAAGTTCCTCCTGCCACAACACGGCACCGTTGCTTCGATCCAATGCATACATCACGGCGCCCATGCTGCCGACATATATGGCGTGCGCATTCATGTACGGCGCAGCCACGACAGCATCTGGTCCTTCCCACTGCCACAGCTGCATGCCCGTCTCAGAATCCAGTGCTGTCACCGTGCCATCCGTGCCGCCGAAAACCACCATCGCTGCGTCTGCGGCCGGTGTTGCGAGGCGTACCGCGGCATCAGGATGCGCATAGCGCCACAATACGGCACCGGTAGATGCGGCTAACGCAAACAGCTTTCCCCGCGTGGTAGCCACATAGACACGATCTGCATGCGCTGCCATGGACGTGTACACCGGCACGCCCAAGGCTGTGGCCCACCGGGCAGCACCTGTGTCGATCTCCAGTGCATGTACCGTGCCCTGATTATCCGCCACGATAACGTAGCCGGCTGCCTGGACCGGACGCGCATGAACAAACCGGTCCTCACCCAGATGCTGCTCCCACAGAACCTGCTCACCTGCATGGTGCCGCACGGCGGCATGCGTGTCCACCGACACAAAGCCGCGCTCCGTATCCAGCAGCCCTACCGATACCGGAGGACCCTTCCTGCGCCACTCGACGGTGCTGTGCTCGAGGCTGTACCCGTAGAGAGCGCGACGGCCCATATCGACCGGCACGTAGAGCATGCTTCCCTGGATCAGTGGCGCTGCTTCCAGCGCATCACCAAAGCTCTTTACTCCCAGGCGGCCGCCAGACTCGACACTGACAGCATGAAGATCGCCGCTGCGCGTGGCCACCAGGACGTGGTTCCCCAGTACGACAGCACCGGCCTGACCAAAGCCGGCGCCGGCATTATAGGTCCACACAATCCGCAGTGGCGGTGCCAGGGTAGCCGGCCCACGCTGATGCGCCAGAAGCTCCGCATCGCTGATCCTCAGCACCGCACACCCTGCAACCACAAGAAGCAGGGAGGCGACCATGTATGCTTCGCACCGCACTAGAAGTCGTACCCAAAGAAAAACTGTCTGAACAGCCGCGTGTCGCGCTGCGTGAAGCTTTCCCGAAACCTGTATCCGAGGTCATAGCGAAGAACAAAGCCACCAAAAAGGTTCAGCCGGAAACCCATGCCTGTGCTGCCCAGCGTTTCGCCAGCAAAGATCTGGGGTGTGCGCTGGTGATACGCGTCGTTCCAGGCGTGCGCGGCATCAAAGAACAGCGCACCCCGCACGTTGACCACGCCCAGCGCAGCCAGCAGCGGGACATGCAGGAACGGGCGCTCAAGGATCGGAAAGCGCAGCTCATGCGAGGTGAACCACATCTTCTTGCCGCGCACATCGAACAAGGGGTATCCTCTGAGATCCCAGCTGCCACCCATGAACCATAGGCGGGCCTCGCGACCGTGGTTGCCACGCACCATGAAACGGGATGCAAAGGTGACGTTCCGGAACATCCGCAGATAATGGCGAGCGTCCACCGCTACCGTGACATAGTTGACGTTGGAGTATCGCACATCAGTCGTGTAGGCCAGCGTCAGCTTGGCACGCCAGCCATCAACCGGCCCGTTGGCTCCATAGAGCGCGTTATCATGGACCAGCGACACCGCGCTGGAGAGCAGATAGGCCTCCCTATCAATGCGGTGCTCCGGGATCTGTTTTCGGTCATAGGAGGCTGCCGTGCTGATCTCAACCCTGCGAAACATTGAGACAGGGTAGCTTACCGCCCCAAATGCGCCGTAGACCTCTTCCCAGTACCATGGAAACTCCAGCGAGGCATCAGGATCGGTAAAGTCGTACCGCCGCCCCCCATACCGGAAGATGCCGTATCCCACATTCGCCCGCCGGTGCAGCTGAACGCGCGACAGCTCCATACTCAGGCTGCGCACAAGGTTGTCACCGTACTGCCCGGTGCTGTACAATGCCACAAAGAGCCGATCATCTCCCAGGAGATCCGAGAAGGATACGACGGCGCCACCGCTCGTGCCCCATATCGCGTTGTTGGACAGCTGCCCCTGGGCAATGTCCAGGCCATAGCGCCGCTTGTAAGCCAGCCGTTCAGTGTGTGCTTCGGCTTCAACAGTCTCAAAAGTCCATGGCTCTCCGCCTGCACGGGCCACATCAACCACGTCTTCAGCCTTGGGATAGGACAAGAGCGAGTCGACGTTGCCAAGCGCCCGCACCGTGAAGCTGAAGTTCTCGAAGCTTGTGAACACCAGGTGCTGGTCACTCGTCCACACCGGATCGAATGCCGCAGTCGTCAGGCGCGTCAGGCGCCGCTGGGTCCGGCGGCTGGACGGGTGATAGTGTTCCGGCCCGGCTGTCATGCTGTCGCTGGCTATCAGCAGGGGCGGCAGGCGCCTGGCCGCATCAATCACATAGATATCCTGGCCGCCATAACGGCCAGTGGAGTCGCGTCTGGCGCTGGTGAAAATGATCTGGGAGCCATCCGGGCTCCAGCGCGGCGAGAAGTCGTGATGTGTCCCAAAGGTCACGTAATCCACTGACCCGGTGGCCAGGTCATAGGTGAAGAGGTTGTAGGCGTGCTGATATCCTACCGAGGTGCGGTCTGATGAAAAGACTATATAGCGCCCGTCCGGGCTCCACGCCGGATCCCGATCATCGTACAGATCGTGCGTGAGGCGCTGCAGTGCGGCTGTATCCGTATCGTAAGTATACAGGTCTATGTGCCCACTCTCGTCAATGGACGTAAAGACCAGCCTGCGCCCGTCCGGGCTCCATGACGGCGAGTAGACCGCGATCAGGCCGTCAAACTCGTAGGCCGGCCCGTGGACACCAGCTTCCAGGTTGTAGGTGTGTATGACATCCTTTTCGCCGCTCTTGGTTACAAAGGCCAGTACGCCGCTGTCCGATATGGTGAGGCGACTTTCCAAGAGGTGAAACGCTTCGAAGCGGCCCGCACGTTCGCCCCGCACCAGGATCTGCGGCCTGCCCAGCGGCTGGTAGAGCGAATCCACATCAACGTAGTACACATTGCCATATCCGCCGTGGTTACCAACAAAGTATATCTGGCGACGCCCGTCCTGGCGGCGGTAGACGACCGGTTTGGAGTTGAACCCGCGCGCGGAGACGGCCCCGGAAAGGAGCGTAGGCACCTCGGCGTCTTCTAGCTTGGGATAATATTCAGCGCGCAACCACTCTTGCCACCGGTCTCCCAGCACCTGGTAGTCCTCGCGCAGCACGAACTCCATGACCTTCCTGAAATCGCTCTCGCGCCAAGCGTTTTCCAGGAGCTCCAGGAGCTTCTCTTCACCATAGGTTTCGGCGATGAAGCGGCATAGCGCCTCACCCTCCTTATACATCACATACGTGCCGTTGATACGGTAGAAGTTCTGCAGCGGCGTGAAGAAGTTGGAGTAGAGCGCATCCCGCATCACCATCTCGTGCTGATAGTCCGGCTCTCCGGACCAGTATTCCGCCAGCCCCTCCGTGAACCACAACGGCAGAAAGCGGTCCGGTGGAACACGGTGATCACGATATTCCCGCACCACCTTGTTCATGGTGAAAACATGCACCATCTCATGCCGCACCACACGACGGAAACGGTGCAGGTCCCCGTTCGCGGGAATTACCACGCGGCCCTTCAGGAACTCGAAAAAGCCGCCAACACCATCGGGAATAAACCCGTCAGTGATGTTGGTCTGCTTGAAATGCAGGTTTGAGGAATAGAATACGATCGGCGGGCGATGGCTCAGAGAGAAATTGAACCGGTTCTGGAGCTCCCTGTATGCTTCTTCCGCAAAGGCTGCACCGTGCTCGGCCAGCTCCTGCATCTCCGGGTAGAAGTACACATCAAAGTGTTCTGTCTTTAGAACATGCCAGTCGAAGTTCTCATACTGGATCTTGTTGCGCCCAAAGTGGAACCAGTATTGTGCGCTTGCGGGCCCGGTGAGGCTGCCCATTGTCAGAATCAGAAGCGCGCACAGTCGTACCATGAGCATGAGGCAGCCGGTTTGCTGCAGACGGCAGGTGCATCCTTGTAGAAACCGGTGCAACAGCAGGTTCCCGATGGTGACCGGTCTATACCTCCGCCAGCTGCTGCTTGAGCATGCTGATCAGCCCTACTGGCGAGGGGTCGGTCTTGTGAAAAACAGCCAGGTACAAGCTTACCCAGTCGCTCCTGTACATCAGTGACAAAAGTCGTGCCAGCCGGCTTGATCCGGTACTCACAACTTCTTCCCAGTGACCCGCCTGCCCCTTTAACAGCGAGGCGGTCACATCCAGCCGGCGGCGTGTCCGCGGATGGTCGGCGGCGTCCCGAAGCACGACCACGCCCAGGCGCTTGAGCTCTGCGCCGAGCCGGGCCCAGCCCATGATCTCGTTGTGGTTCATCTCCGGCAGGAGGTTGCCAACGGCCAGCGTCTTGGCGTTCTCATGCATCTGGTTGCGCCACCGCAGGTTGGCGACCTCCAGCTGTTCGCTGCTGTATATCACCGGAAAAAGCGGTATGAGCCGCCGGGCCAGGCGCAATGCGGCGTTACTCTCCCCCGACGGGTCCTCCCACGCGGCCCTGAGAGACCGCAGGACGAATACCGCCTCGGCCCAGTCGCTGTCTGCTATACTCACCAGTCCCAGTGCTTCACAGGCCGTGACCAGCGCCGCTGCGGAGTAGCCCAGCGCAGCACGTGGCTGCAGCCCCGGCACAAGTGTGACCAGGGACGCATCCGCCAGCTCCGCGCGCGCCTTGAGCGCACCTCCGGTGGTTATGCACAGCAGCGAAGCGCCCCGGGCCGCAGCCGCATCAAACACCGCCAGCGTCTCCTCGGTGTTACCCGAATAGCTGCTTGCAACAACCAGCGTGTCGGCATTGACCCACGCCGGCAGCGTATAGCTCCGGCTCACCACAACCGGCACGCTAGCAACATCGTAGGCCAAGGCCCGCAGGAAGTCCCCGCCAATGGCGCTGCCTCCCATGCCGGCAACCACGACACCGTTAAAGACCCTGCCTTGAAGGTTCGCCACGCGGTGTCTCTGCCCGAGTGCATGCTGCCGGCCAGCCTGAAGGTGCTCCGGAAACGCATGCACCGCACCGTACATGTCCGCGTGATCAAAACGGCGAATCTCGCTAAGGGTCATGGCACTGTGAAAAGTCTGGCATGTACTGTCAGTGGCCGCGCGCGGCCATCTGCTGCATCAGCGCAACAAGGACATCGCTGCGTTGTGGCACGGTCCGTATCTGCTCGATGGCACGGTGCGTATAGTGTGATACGCTCTTTCGGGCATAGTCCAGCACGCCCAGGCGGTCCATGCGCCGGCGTGCGCCGGCGATGTCGTCCGGATTCAGCCCGGCTCCGTGCTGGATCCTGTCAAAAAAATCATAGTCGTCCCCCTTGGCACGACTTAGCGCTTCCAGGAGCAGGATGGTCTTCTTGCCTTCCTGAAGGTCACCGCCGATCGCCTTGCCCCACTGGTCATTCTCCACCACCAGATCCAGGAGGTCATCCTGTATCTGAAATGCCCTGCCAAGCGCCACTCCGGCATTGCGGACGGTGGTGCGCTCCGCCAGTGATGCACCCCCGAAGATCGCGCCCATCTCCATGGCGGCCCCAATCAGGGCGCCAGTCTTGAGGTCGATCATGCCAAGGTACTCCGGCGTGGTCACGTCTGTGCGCGCCTCAAACGCCATGTCCAGCGCCTGGCCTTCGCAAAGCGACACCACCATGCGCGTGAACACCTTGAAGAGCAGCGGCTGGCGGGCAGGCCCGGCCCGGGTAAGCTGCGCAAGCGACAGTCCCAGCAACACATCGCCGCAGAGTAGTGCCGTGCTAACGTCCCACCTTCTGTGCACGGTCTGGCGCCCGCGGCGCATCTGCGCCGCATCCATGATGTCATCATGCACCAGCGCCCAGTTGTGGGACACCTCGATGGCCAGGGCCGCGGGCAGTGCACGCTCGCACGCAACGCCATACATCTCCGCGCACAGCATGAGCAGCGCCGGGCGCAGCCGTTTGCCCTGCCCTGCCAGAACATATCGCACCGGCTCATACAACACGTCAGGGCGGCCCTCGACAGTGATCCTCAGCAGGTGCTCGGAAACCAGGGAGCCCAGCTCCGCAACGCGCCTCTTCACATGCGCCTCTGACAGGTCAGTCTGCATGCACCAGGCCGTGTATGCGCGCATGGACATCTTCGAAGCTGCCCGTGGCATCCACCACGGTCATGATACCGGCCCGACGGTAATAGTCCGCTACCGGCCGGGTCGTTTCGTGATATATGCGCAGACGCTCGCGGACAGCCTCCGGCCTGTCATCCTTGCGTTGAATGATGAAGCTCCGCTCCGATTCTGGCGGTGGCTTGGAATCCAGGTGGAAGTTTTCGCCAGTGACCTTATGCACGCGGCGGCGGGACAGACGCGCCACGACACGGTCGTCGGACAGGCTCATGAGCACTACGGAATCCAGCGGCGCACCCCCTCCATCCAGGCAGCTGGCAAGCCAGCGCGCCTGGGCCAGCGTCCGCGGAAAGCCATCCAGCACAAAGCGATCCCACCCCGCATCGGCAATGGCCCGCGCCGCCAGGTCATACACCACCTCGTCAGGCACCAGACGGCCCTTGTCGATATAGGCACGGGCCACGCGCCCTATGGCTGAGCCCTCGCGCTTGGCCTGCCGCAGGATCCTGCCCGTTGAAATGTGTGTGAATCCCAGGCGGCTGCCCAGCAATCTGGCTTGAGTACCTTTGCCGGCTCCCGGCGGTCCGAAGAGCGCAAGACGGGTCTTCACACGTGAGGTCGCTTACGATTCACTCTCGCAGGCGCCACGCTTGCTGAAGGCCTGCGCAGCCCACCCGACGAGGGCGGGAAAAAGTATGCGTGCGAGCTCCGTACCAACCGATGGCGCCGACACATGCGCGGGAAGCTGGCCCTGCAGCGCTGCACGCACCGCCTCTTCCGCGCTCTCGCCGCTGCTCATGCGGGCTTGCACCGTAGCGGCAATGGGTGCCAGGTATGTGTCCAGCGTCGCACCGCGCTGGCGCGAGAGCAGCATGCCGATCAGCACACCCGCGGCAAGGGCGCCACCGACACTCAGCATCGGGTGCTTACTGACCGTTTCCCGAAGGGGCGGCGTGAGGTTGGCTATCTCCTCCCTTATCGCCTGCAGGTGCTGGTCGATCTGCCTGGCTTTGGCCTTCAGCAGCTGCTGCACCTCCGAAGCGCTCCGCTTCTGATTGACGTCCTGTTCCATGATTTCTGTCCCTTTCTGTGCGGTGGCGCAGCAGATATGTCAGCCCTGCCGCAACGCCGATGATGCCACCCGTTGCGGCAAAGCCCCAGGCGGGATGCCCAAAAGCCTCACCCAGCCCAAGGGCGCCACCGATCAGCAAAAAGAGCAAGGCTGCTGCAACCATCAGTGCAGGCAGCCCGCGCGTTGTCAGCTCCCACCGGATACGCTCCCACAGCTGGATCTGAGTCAGAGATATCTTGAGATCGATCCATGCCTTAACATCGGATGTCAACGTGCCCCATTGACGTGCTATGCGTTTTCTGCTCGCATTCGGCATCGATTCCGGGCACTGTGCTGTCTCCTGCAGTGGCCAACAGACAGTAAACCCCTGGGGCCGTCAGCGGGTTTCTTGCAAAGCGGCCAGGAAGGCTACGGTGTCAACGCCATCGGGTTGCCATTCCAGAGCTGGGCGCTGCGCAGCGCCCAGCGGTTCTGCCTTCACGCAGTCCGGCAGCTGCGCCATGAGGCCCTCACGCGCATACACGCGCTGAAGCCGCGCCCGGTGTGCTGCCAGCCCCTGTATGACATCATCCAGGCACCTGTAAGGCACCCAGCGTATGTGGCCCGGGGCCTGCGGCACCGGGGGGCCGCGGCTGAGCAAATACCCTGCTCCGCAGGCGTGGGGCACCCTCAGCGCTTTCAGCAGCGCCCGCTGCGTCGCCAGCCTCCCAAACGTGTCGCGATGTGCCGGGAAAACTGCCCGAAAACGTGCAAAGCTCTTCAGGTATGGGGCCAGTGGCAGCGTCTCGTGCGCCCAGATCAGCGCTACACTGCGGCACCCCAGCCCCTCATGCAGCAGCGCATCCTCTGCCAGGCCCGCACGCTCACCGGCACACTCCCTGCCATCTATCACGGCGGCGCTGTAGCTGTGCCTCCGCAGCAGACACCTCTGCCGGGCAATGCCGTGGTGCGCCGCTTGCGATTCCGCCCAGGCTCGCGTGTCGTCCGTGCCCGTCACGATGGCGGCATCCGCCTGCTGCCACACCTCGTCCGCGCCCGCAAACTCCGCACCCAGACCGGCCTCTGCCGCAAAGGCCGGCAGCAGCACCGGACTCCGGTGCGAGACCGACCCAAGGTACCGGTGCCCCAGACAAACGACCGCCAGAAGGTCCTGCAGACCGGCAAAGGGAATGTTGCCTGCGCTGAAGACACCGACGGTGGAGGGCTTCAGGGGCCTTCGCTGCGCGATCCATGCCTGAAGCCTGTCCGCTTCCAGCAGCGCCATCTGCTGACTGATCGCAAACGCCAACGCCTCCGGCGTGAACCTGTTGGGGGCCTGCAGTGTCGCCTGGACGACGTGTTGTCGGGGTGCGTAGCCCGGCGCACACCAGCGTGCCGCGGCCTGGGCGATGGCGTCAAACATTGCCCAGAAGCAGATTGCAACCGCGAAGGTCGCTCTGCTGCAGGCGGCCCAGCACCTCAAAGCCTCCGTTCCGCTCCACGCCCAGATCCTCGGTCATGATGGCGGACACCGTGTATACATTAGCCAGGTCGATCACCCCTATGACGCCTGGCGTGCCCGCCGGCAGCGGGCATTCCACCTTCTCCGGATCGAAGATCGTCACCTCCATCCACGGCGGCGGGCGATACACGCTACCGCCCCGGGCATAGGCCTGACTTAGCAGCTCGCACATTCCATACTCGCTCCAGACCTGTGCACACGGGATACCAAACCCGTCAGCCAGCTGTGCATGGAGCGCGGGACGCGTAATGTGGCGGCGGCGGGTCTTCATGCCACCCGTCTCTATGACGCGCGCACCCGGTGGCAGCACCCACTGGTGTGCATCGACAAGATCCAGAAGCCCAAAAGCCGCCCCCAGGAGCAGGAGCGGCGTGCCGCTGGCAGTGCTGTGATGAATGGCCCGTTCGAGCACCTCCAGGTCTTCGAGAAAAAATCCGCTCGCCGCATCCCCGTACCATTCGATCAGCCGTCGCGCCATATAGACCAGCGATGACTGCACAGCATAGCCTGGAAGGTGTGCAACCAGTGTGAAGGGTCCTTCCCCAAACACCGGCAGAAAGCCTGCGCGGATCGCGCGGTCATAGAGCCCCAGGTCACGCACATAATGGCGGCTGGCGGCCTCTTCGCTCGTCCGGCTGCTTTCAAAGACACGCACGGCCTTCTCCGGTGGAAAGCAGGCCACAGCCGCCTGCCTGAAGGCTGCAATCGGCAGGTAGGTGTACTCGTACCGGCCGTACACACCACAATGCGCCTTCTGGTATGCGCGCAGCGCGCGGGTCAGGGCCGCCCGGGTCTCCGCCCTGCCGCACCCGGTAAACCGCCGAGCTATGTCGTCATGACTCAGCTGTCTGGAAAGCGTATCCGGCATCCAAACGCTTTTGTCGGTGCAGGAGCCCGACCTGCCAGAAATTCCTCCACATAGGACCGCGTCACGGCACTCGCATCGCCTGCCGAATCGTCAATAGCCCCGGAATAGGCCAGGACGCGACTGCTACTGAAGGCGAACACCTCGGGGGTCCGGTACGCACCGAGCGCCCTGGCCAGGACCGCGCCCGGATCGTGCACATAGCGCAGCGGGTACTGCTTGGCGGCGCTGTATGCCTGTGACTCTTCGGGGAAGGCCCCCGCATCGTTGCTGTTAACGAGCACAACCGAAACACCCCTGCCCGCTGCTGCTGCGTGCAGCTCCTTCACCCGCTGCTCATATCCTGTTGTCCACTGGCAGCTGTTGCTCCAGAAGATGAACACTGTTCCTCCCGCACCCAGCAGCGACGACACTGTGGCCTGTCCGCCTGCGGCATGCTGGACCGTATGTCCCTGCGCAGGCAGCGTGCTTCCCACCTGCAGCGCCTGGGCCTGCGCATCTGTGATGACCGCGGCCATCGCAGACAGAATCAAGAGTCTAAGCATCATGCCTCCCATTTTTGACTGTCTGGTGGCAAAAATAGTGCCGACGGCTTCGCTTCCAAGGCCATGCGGCGGTTCATCCAGCGGTTCAGCAGGACAAACGCGAGCAGTACGATGCCCCACTGGGCCAGGCACGTCATTACACTGAACGGGTCCATGGGGTCAAACCAGGTATCAGGGGCATACACCGTAGCGGATAGCCACAGCCACCAGCCAAGGAGCAGCACAGCCAGCGCCGGAATGGCATACATGATGATGTGGTCCCATGGACGCCGGGCGTTCCAATCCCCCGGAAGGTTGTCTATCACCTCTTCACGGAACCGGCGGGCGCCCTGCCGCATGACGGCAAACGCCACAAAAGCACCACAGAGCATCAGGGCCACGCCCCAGACAAAGTCCTGGTTCTCGAAAAACCCGAGGTTGAGTGCGGACGGAATGCCCAGCGCAAACGCGGCGGTGCATACGCCAATGATGGCGTGGCTGCGACGCACCTTGAAGTCCACCACAATCCGGGACACCATCTCGATCATGGAGATCAGCGAGCTGAAAGCTGCACAAGACAGGCCCAGGAAGAAGAGCATCGCAAACAGGTTTCCAGCAGGCATCCGGGCAAAGAGCTGCGGCATCCATATGAACGTCAGACCCGTTGCGGCAGGCCCGCTGGTGCGCATAACCTCCAGAACCTCCGGCTGCGACATATTCTGGCCCAGTATGGCAAATGCCACACCAAAGATGATGATGGCCGCCAGTATAGATACCGTGTTATTACCCACACCCGTTATGAGCGAGTTTTTCACTACGCCGTACCTGCTCTTCATATACGCGCCGTAGGTCAGTATCAGGCCCCAGCCTGCACCGGTATCCCAGGCATTCTGGGTCAGCGCCTCCAGCCATGTCCTGGGTCTGGCCAGCGTGGGCCAGTCCGGTGTAAACAGGAAGCGCACCCCTTCCCAGGCGCCACTCAGCGTCAGTGTCCGGACCAGCGCAACCAGCACAATGACGATGAGTGTTGGAATGAGCACCTTGTTGACCTTTTCGATGGAGCGCACACCCTTCCATACAGCTACGGCGCCGAGCCCCATCGCCAGCGCATGAAACACGATGGGCAAGCCGCTGCTCTGGAACGAATCCCAGACGCCCTGGCCTGCCTCAAGGGTAAGCGGCAAGGCGCTGGTGGTCATATTCAGGAAATAGTATATGCACCAGCCGGCCACCACCGAGTAATAGAACATGATCGCCGCGGCCACGAAACCAAGGAACGCGCCCATCCATGCGTAACGGCCGCCTGCAAGCTTCGCGAAGGTGCCCACGACACCCCTCCGGCCTTTGCGGCCCAGGCCATACTCCGCAATAATCAGCGGCACACTCCAGACAAAGAGAAAGATGACCCACGCGATCAGAAAAGCGCCGGCGCCGTCATCACCGCTGTTGGTCGCTGCGATGCGCGGAAAGCGCCATATGTTGCCCGTGCCGACGGCAATACCCAGGACACTAAGAAGCAGTCCCCAGCGGGAAGAAAACCGCTGGTCCGCATAATCGGGCATAACAGCTATGGTCGGATCCGGACAAGTGATATCGCACTGATCTGGCCGGGCACCGCAGGCTTTTCCAGATCATAATAGCTAAAGCTGATATATGTCTCGCTCTGCATGTCGTAGAATCTGCTGAACGGGTTCCCGCTTTGCCCTCCGAAGTAGACACCATATCCGCGCGGCGGATACGCTGAAAAGTCCACAATCATACGCCAGCTTGCGCTCTTGGTGACTGACAGACCATCGCCGGGTGAGACCGTCTGGTCAAAGCCAGGATATTCGTACGTCCGGCTCCACAGACTGTTCAGCGCAGGCGTCTGCGTCAGGTGGCGTGCCACCAGCTTGTGATGCGCACCCCAGCGCCATGTGGACGGGTCGCTTCCGTACCGTGCAGCAAGCGTGTCTGCGGTCGCCACCAGCGCCAGCCGCAACAAGGCCTGCGCATCCTCCACCACCATAGGCGTTGCCACAACGTCCAGCCATGGCGATCCCTCCTGCAGCAGTCTGAACAGGGTGGTTCCGCGTGGCCTGGGCATGCCGCTGAACACGTCCTCGTCCCAGGACATGTCCTGCAGGATGTCAAGAAGCGTATAAAGCACCAGCGGCTCACTCCGGTCCGTGGAGGCCTCACCATCCCAGTCCATCAGCATGTCTTGCAGCCTGGCGGCCGGTGTCGGCAAGCTGTCCAGCGAATCCAGGTGCGGCACCAGCAGCGCATGCTGTACCACACGTACATCCCGCTGGTAGGCTTTCATATCCTCCAGGCTGTGCGCCTCTTTGCTGCTCAGCAGCTCATCCAGGCGCAAAGACCGGTATGCCGCACGCCAGTCATGTCCCAGGTAGTATGGGTACGCCGGCGTTGCCGGCTGCTGGTTCGAGGTGGCGAGGTACCCGCGCACGGGGTTCATTGCAGCAGGCAGTGCGGCATACGGAATGCGGCTGCTCCACTGGGCCGCGCTGGTCGTGCCATCGAGCACGCCAGCACGGCTTTCGCCACCCTTGAGGAGTGGCACAAATCCGGCGGAACGCACCGCGACATTGCCGGCAGCATCCGCAAAGAGCACATTCTGTCCGGGCGTACCCCAATACTGCAGGGCGGAGTCCGCATCATGGACACTGCGTGCGTGGGCGAGCCCCCAGAGCGCAAGCAGCACCCGGTTCTCTTCATAGGCCGCCCACCGCATAGCCAGCGTTCCCGCGGCAGTCTCCACCACCGGCCCGAAGTGTGTGCGTGCCATAGTACTGGTGACCGGGGCCGCACCTCTGACGTGGATGGTGTCAATCTCGACCGTCAGGTTCCGCCAGGTACCATCAAACCGGTAGCGCTCACCGGACTGATCCAGCTCGAGCGTATAGAAGTCAACAGCATCGGTGCCGGTGTTGGTGTAAACCCAGCCGACATCGTCATTGAACGCTTCAACAAGCAGCGGCGTCCCTGGCGAAAGCACGCCGTAGATGTTCATGTCTGGTGTGACGATATGAGCCTCATACCAGATGCTGGGCATGGTCAGCGACAGGTGCATGTCCCCGGCCAGCAGCGGTGCACCTGTAGCAGATCGGTCGCCAAACACCGCCCAGCTGTTGGAGCCCTTGCCCGGCTGAAAGCCTTCGGCATGCGGGAGATGCGGGCGTGGCGCGGGTGCGGATCCTGGTATCGGTGCCGGCATCCGAAACCTCGCGGCGCGGGTTTCGGATGCTTCCGGGACGATCGGCACATAGAGCGGCGAATGAAGCGGGTAGAGCGCTGCATAGTCTGCCTCCCCCAGCCGGTCGCGCAGGATGCTGTACGCCGCATCATCCGTAGGGTATGACAGGTCATAGTTGAAGTATTGCATGAGGCGCAGCGCATCCACGGTGGTGTAGCGCTCAGGCCAAGTGTCAAACAGCCTGAACTCGAAGGGCAGTGTTGCCTCGGCAAGGCCGCTGATGTATGCGTTGACGCCGCGTGCAAAGGCGTCGATGATCTGAAGCTCCAGGCTGTTCTCGCTACGCACCCGCTTCGCGCCAGCCTGTGCTGCCCGCTCCATGCCGATGCTGCGCAGGTACTGGTCCGCCGGCACTGAGCTCGGCCCAAAGAGCTCTGCCAGCCGGCCGGCAGCTACGCGGCTCATAAACTGCATCTGGAACAGCCGGTCCTGCGCAACCACAAAGCCCAGCGCCGTGACAGCATCCCAGCTGTTTGCCGCAAAGATGTGCGGCACACCCCGGCCATCCCGTTCCACTGTTACCGGCTCAGACAGCCCCTCAATGCGCACATCCAGCATCGGCGGGTGCTCTGCCATGCGCGCTGTCCGGTACAACCCGTCCCAGGGATCCAGCAGGGGACCAATCCTGAGCAGTCCCCCGACGGGCTGATGCAGCATGTACAGCAGCAGCACGCTTGCCAGGATCCACCCCAGCACCGGCCAGGCCTTGCGCACCGTCATACCTTCGCGAGCGTCAGTCCCAGGATGCGCAAAACCTCATCGGCCGCGTTTGCATAGTCCTGCGCACCACGGGAGCGTGTGTCGCACTCGAACACAGTCTTACCTGAATCGTATGCTCTGGCCAGCGCGGCGTTGGTCCGGATCACCGAGCGCAGCACGCGGTGGCCATAGCGGTTGCGGAGGTAATGTCCGTAATGGTGGTGTGCACGCTTTCGCGCATCGACCTGAGTAAGCAGGAAGTGCGGACCGGGCAGGTCGGGATTCAGTGTCTTACGCACGATGCGTGCGGACTCACAGGCGCTTTCCGCACCATGAACCGGTTGAATCTCTGGTGTCACAGGTATCAGCAAAAGCGTCGCGGCCACCATTGCACCCAGGCTGAACACCGTGGCGGCAGCAGCCGTATCGAGCACAACGAGGTCATAGCTGTCGTATTCCATGACGGATTCCTTGACCCACAGGTGGTCCGTGGGGCGGTTCAGCATTCTCATCCGCTTGGTCAGTGCACGGGAAGCCGGAATGACATCAAAGCCGTTAAACGCTGCGGGCACCAGCCTGCTTTTTGTGAATGAAGCACTGAAGAATGCTGCCGAGGACGCTTCCGGCCTAGGCTCATCAAGGCTCACCATGCGGGACAGAAACCCCTGTGGATCCAGGTCAACAAGCAGGACCTTGAGCCCTGCCAGTCCTGCGGCCGCGCCAATGTTTAATACCGAGGTCGTCTTACCCGTGCCCCCCTTGTGATTGCACATGGCTACGACGGCTGGCGGGGAGTTACGCATGCGGCACAGTCATGGCGAAGGCCAAACTCCGGAAGTCAGGCTGCTTCAGCGCAACCATTGTTTCACAGTTATCATCCATGAAGTTAACCAAGGTTTTCATACTGGCTTCCAGGTCGCCGCGCAGGCGGCACCTGCTCCGGCAGCTGGGGATCCCATTCAATGTAATACCGGGTGATGTGGACGAAGCGGTCTCCAGCCGCCTTGCACCGCACAACCAGGTGCAGACGCTTGCCCTGCGCAAGGCCCATGCGATCAGCGTTCGCCGCCGGGACGCCCTGGTGTTGGGTGCAGACACGGTTGTGGAACACCGAGGCCGGGTCGTAGGCAAACCATCAAGCCATGATGAAGCCACCTCCATCCTGCGTCACCTCAGCGGGTCGGTACACACGGTGCACACCGGAGTCGCGCTGGTTCATGAGGCCAGCGGACGGAGCGTTACGGCCACCGAGTCGACCGAGGTGACGTTCGGACACCTTTCCGATCAGGAGATTGCACGCTACGTCACTACAGGCGCGCCGATGGACAAAGCCGGTGCCTACGGCATACAGGATGACCTGGGAGCCCTGTTCGTGAAAAGCATCCGGGGCGACTATTTCAATGTGGTGGGTCTCCCGCTGCGCCGGCTGTATCTGATGCTCAAGAGTCATTACGGAGACCTGATCACTTGGTAGCCCGATAGACTGCCTCCACCGCATCGCTGGTGCCACCTATGGGGGGATTAGGCTTGCGGACGGTCACTTCTACACGCTCAACGACGGCAAACGCGCCCAGAATGCGCCGGGCAATAAGGAAAGCCAGCCGCTCAATAAGGTAGAATCTGTTGCGCATAACCAGGTCCTGCACAAGACGGTATACCCGTTCGTAGTCCACCGTCTTGTGCAGGTCATCTGTCTGAGCAGCCTCCTCGAAGCGCAGATCCATGGATACATCCACTTCGTAGCGCCCGCCGGTGCGCTGCTCTTCCTGCATCACACCATGGTGTGCGAAAAACACCGCGTTCTTCAGCCGGACGGTACCAAGCGACTCCATACCTGCTACAGGCCCAGTTCATTCAGAAGCGCCAGATCCGCTGCGGACAGCGTGTCTCTGCCCGCCCGCAGACGCGACACGTAGATGGTAGCATACAGTCCCAGTACCGTGTCACTGCGGCGCCGGTGCTCATCAAAGCGTCGTGCCACTGCGGCGTCACGGGCCTCAGACCCCACGTAATATACACGATGCCCCTCCGGTGCTGGCGGTACCGTGTCTGGAAAGCTTCGCTCCGGCTCGAACTGCTTCGTCCCGAAATGGCAGCCCACGCACTGCAGGGGCGTGGCCAGCGCACGCGGCAGTGCCCGGGTGGTTGTGGCCAGCGTGCCATCAGCCGCATAGGTGACAAAGTCCCAGTACCCGTCGCTGCGGCGCACCATAGCGGTATGCTCAATGAGCGTGCTGTCCTGGTAATGATCGGCCACAATGGCTGTGCCGTCGGGGTAACGCAGCCGGCCCCCGGCATGGCGGTATGCTTCCAAGGCCGCACGGATCGCCTTGTCCGAAACAAAGATACGGCGCCGGGCCCGTGTCATCGGGCCGTCCACCTCAACAGCTGTCCACTCCCTGTAAGGCCACTGCATCCTGAAGGCTTCCATGGTGCGCGGCAAGCCGCGCGCCTGGTAGTAGGTGCTGGACAGGAAGACGCCCAGGCTGTCCCAGGACAGTACGCCGGCGCGGGCGCAGCGGGCAAGCACCGGGCCCATCCCCGGCATCTGGGCATCGAGCGCATCCGGATCAACATAGTACCGCCTGCCACGCCGGAACAGGATCCCTGCTTCAAACGGGTCGCCACTACCCGCGACATAGCTGCCGAAGTAGAAACGCAGCAGACGCTCCGGGTCCGGCTTGTCCAGGACAACCTCTATCCGGACTTGCTGCGCGCAGCCTGCCAGGCCTGCGACGCCCACCACCATGCACAGCAGCCTCACCATCCCGCGGGCCAGGCTACTGCACGCCGAAGCACATGCAGGCGCTGCCTGATGTCGCGCTGCTCCAGGTTCATCAGACCATTCGTACCCAGGTGCTCAACGGCAAAGGATGCCATCACCGTTCCCCGCAATACTGCGCGCCGGAGGGCTGCGTCGCTGATCGTCCGTTCGCAGGCCAGCTGCCCACAGAAGCCCCCCAAAAATGAATCGCCTGCGCCCGTAGGATCCTTGACGCGGGACACAGGAAACGCCGGTGTCACAAAAACGGACTCACCCGTGAACATGATCGCCCCGTGCTCCCCCTTCTTGATCACCAGGATGCGCGGCCCCATGGCACGTATGTCACGGGCGGCACTGATCAGGTTGTGGTGCCCTGCGATCTGGCGCGCCTCCTCGTCATTGATCACCAGGCAGTCCACGCGCTGCAGCACACGCCGCAGAGAAGCGGAAGCATTGGCAATCCAGTAGTTCATGGTATCACATACCGTAAGGTCCGGGTTCAGCACTTCCTCCATCACGCTGAGCTGGATGCGGGGATCCAGATTGCCCAGGCATACGATGCGGCTGTTCAGAAAGCTGTCCGGCACACGCGGGGTAAAAGCAGCCAGCACATTCAGCTCAGTGAACAGTGTGGTGCGGTGATTGGGATCGGCCGTATACCGTCCCCCCCAGGCGAATGTCTTGCCCGAGTGATCGACCTGCAGGCCCGCCAAGTCAACGCCACGCGTACTGAGTACCGCCATATGCGCCTCGGTGAAGTCACGTCCCACCACTGCTACAAGACCTACTGGCTCACCAGAGAGGCGTGCGGCCAGCGTCACATACGTGGCACTGCCCCCGAGCACGCCGCGGGCAGATTCCCACGGCGTTTCGATAACATCAAAGGCGACGGTGCCAACAACAAGCACACCAGCAGGCATAGCCCTCCGTCGTCAGTTTGTCAGCTACAGCTTTCAACGCCCCAGACACGGCATTGCCCCGCAGGCAAGGGACGTATTTGATTGGCATCTGTGGCTTATCTTTAGTGTCTTTTTACGCGCAAAAACCTGATGAAGCACATCCACAGAGAGGAGATCGTGCGAGCCTTGGCGGATGCAGTACACAGCCTGCTGCTCCAGAACCGGGCCGCCACCGTTCCTGGCCTTGGCACCCTCAACGTTGTGCATACGAAAAGCCGTACCGACCACAAACCGGATGGCAGTATTGTAATTGTGCCGCNNCCGCCCAGGCGGGTGCTGTCGTTTACAACCGATGCAGCGGATGGCTGAACCCGTCACAGGCATTGTTGCTGAAAAGCTCGGTACCACATTACATGAAGCCAGCGAGCTGCTGCGTGATCTTGCCAGGAGCGTGCAAGGGCAGGTGGAAGCTGAGGGGCAGGCCACGGTGCATGGTCTGGGCATATTTTCGCGTTCGGACTCGGGCCTGACCTTCACGCCGGATGAAACGCTCCTGGATTCCGCCTGGTTGTCGCTGGACGCACTGCAGCCTGTGGGGGTTGTCGAAGCTGACACCACGGAATCTGTGGCGCCCGAGCCGCCGCCTGCACGACGCTGGCGCTGGTTGTCCGCAGCCGCTGTGCTGGTTTTGCTCACAGCCTTGGCGGTCTGGCAGCTGTGGCCTCTGCGCGGTGGAGAAGACACCGTAGCTTTCCAGGGCACCGCTGCGACTGACTCTGCCACAGCCACACCGCCTCTGGTGCCGGATGCTGAAAAAGCTGACGCAGCGCCTGCCGGCGGCCTGGACCACACCGCAGGCGGGTTCACCGTTGTTGTCGCATCCCTGGACGATCGCAGCCGTGCGGACGGGGAGGTGGCGCGTTTCCGGGCGCTGACAGCCGACCTGGGCGTGCCTGTGGACGTGCTTGCGTCAGGTGATGGTACCAGGTACCGCATCGTCGTTGGGCAGGCGCCTACGATCGGCGAGCTGCAGGAACTCAGGACGTACCTTGCCGCGAGGGCACCCGGCGCATGGGTGCTTCGCATTGGATCATCTCTCTGACCACGCCGGCAGTTGCGTTGAAGCACTTTGCGCGGACGATGACACAGCCGGAGCATCCAAAGAGGGCGCAGTGGGAAACCATCCTTGCGGCGGCCGCGGTCCGGATTGCTCGGGACGGGTTCTGCGCGCCGGCGCTTTCCAGTCCCTGCAGCATCGCCGGTCCCACCAGCCTCCAAGCCCCGCTGTACCCGGAAAGCTGTGCTAAAGAGCTTCCGCCTCGGGTCGCATGACGCTTTCACCACCACCTCCACCCGTGGCGTGCGCCCCCCTCATCGCAGAGATGGCTGCGGGGATTCAGCGGCGCAGGTTGCCGGTGAGCGGAACCGGAGCGCACAGCGCCAAGGCTGCCGTAGGCCATGCTTCGGGCAGGAAGCTTGCGGGTGCGGCTGACACCGTCCCTGACAGCCAGTGTCCACCGGGCGACTGCATCCTTGCGCTGTACGGGCACGAGTGGCGCACCGGACCTGTCTCCACCGTTATGCTCATCCGCACGTTACGCGCAGCGCAGCCGTCGGCCCATGACATTACGCCTGAGATCCTGCCCAGCCATCAGTTCGTTCGCTACACCCGGGCAGAAATCAGCTCGCGTACCTCTGCGAAGTATACCGCAAGAGCCTTGCACATCTAGTTGACTCGCTGTCCGTACGTGATAGGGTTTGACGTTGGAGGGACTCGCCTGAAGTGCGGGGCCGTCGATCAGCGCGGCAGGCTGCTGGCGCCAGGCGTCTCCCCTACCGGTTTCGCGATGGAGCCGGAGGATTTCATGTCCACAGTACTGGACCATGTCCACCGGATCAGGCGTACGCTGGGGTCCTCGCCGGGCTGCGTGGCACTGGGCTTTCCGGGTGCCGTGGATCCAAACCGGGGCATCGTCCTGTTGCCTGGCAAGCTCAGCCTGGAAGGCTACCCGGTGGTACCGATGCTGCACGAGGCGCTGCGCGTTCCTGTGCTTGCTGACAATGACGGGCGGCTTTCCATACTGGCCGAGGCCCATTACGGTCAGGCCCGACATCACCAGTGGGCGGTGTCCATCACGCTGGGCACCGGTGTAGGCTCAGGCGTGATGCTTGACGGCAGCATTCTCAGAGATCCGCACCTCCAATTCGGGACGCAGGCCAGCCACATCATCCAGCAGTCGTCCAGCCACAGGCGCTGCATAACCCGCGGGGTAGGCACCGCCAATATCCTCTGCTCTGCCACAGCACTGGCCATTGCCACGCGGGACGGGCTGGCACGCGGGCTGCCCTCCATGCTCCACGGCGCTTACCACAAGGACCCGCACAGCATTGACTTCAAGGCGGTCATCCAGGGTGCAACACAAGGCGATGCCTTGTGTCAGGATACTCTGAAGCAGTGGACGCTTAATCTGGGATGGTTTCTGGTGAGCGTAGCCCACATGTACGCGCCGGAGATCATCATCCTTGGTGGGGGTGCCGCAGCTGCTGCGGACCACTTCCTGCCACAGGTGCGTGCTCACGTCGATCAGCATGTCTACCGGTATCCGGCAGGCGACACGGTACCGGTCGTGGTGTCCGAGTTCTCTGGCTACGGTGGCGTATATGGCGCAGCCGCGCTGGCGTGGGAGCGCTGCTCCCGGGAGTAGGCGCCGCGGCGGACCGTCTGTCAAAGACCCCGGGAAGCACCGGCGCATGGAATGGATCCGATGGTCAGGGTGTCAAAGTAGCGAAAGCCAGGCAAGTGCCTGGCTCTTAACCGCAAACCCGTATTACCATGACAAGGAAACTCATCGTCGCGCTTCTGGTGTCTGCCTTCATCCTGACGCCGGCGTCTGCGCAGGAAGAAGGAACCATCGAACGCCGCATAGCGGCCATGAATGAATGGCTGGACCTGACTGATGAGCAGGTCACACAACTCAGGGCGATCTTCGCCAGGTCCGTCGACACGGAACGTGGAGACCTGCGCAGCGCCATCGGTGAAGTTCTTACCCCTGAGCAGCGCGCCAAGCTGGCAAAACGTCAGCTTAGCATGGCGCTCCGCATGAGAGACGGAGATCGCCGGGAGGCCTATCACACCATGCCTCTTCGCAGGACCGCATGGCGCCTGGACCTGACCGATGAGCAGCAGGCCATGCTCAAAGAGGCATACCAAAGCCACAGAGACGCCACCGGGGAGCTTCGTGAATCCATCAGCGAGATCCTTACGCCCGGGCAGAAGGAGAGCTTGCGCAGGCATAGGGCACGCATGGACGCAAGACGCTACCGCCCGGCCCGGTACCATTGGCGGGGGCAGCGCGGCATGGGGCACGAGCGGCGCCCGAACCCCGCCGGCGAGGATATGTCCGAGCTGGTGGAAGCTGCCATGGCATACGTAAAGGCCGCAGCCGACTCCATAGAGGCAGGTGCTGGCATCAGCAGCGCCCAGTCCGAGCGCATGCAGGCGCTGCACAGGGTGCTTTCGGCCGCACTTGAAAAAATCTCAACGGCGGAGCAGCCCGAAAAGATCAGGCGTCGCGGACGCAACGGACAATAGCACCTCTTACCACGCCAGACGATGAAATACGCACTCGCTATCTTTGCCAGCCTTCTCGCCTTGGAGACTTTTGCCCAGCAGCGCCAGGGCGCTAGGCTGTCCGGCACTGTGGTCTCCGGTATCGATAGCCTGGCCCTGCCGGGCGTAAATGTCGTAATCCTGCGAGAAGGCATCTCCACACCGGTCGCGGGAACAGCCACAGATGCGAACGGCCACTTCAGCCTCCTGATTCTCCACCCGGGCCGGTATCAGCTGCAGCTCTCCTTCGTGGGATTTGTGACCATTAGCAGAGACATAGAAGCAACCACTGACGACCAGTCTCTCGGTGTTTTCGTCATGGACGAAACTGCAATAGAGTCCGGAGAGGTGGTGGTCGAAGGGGTGCAGGAGCGCGTGGTGATACGCGGTGATACAATGGTATTCAATGCCGACGCTTACCAGGTCAACCCGGACGCGGATGCTGAGGCACTGATACGCAAGATGCCCGGCATCACCGTAGAAGACGGCCAGGTACAGGCGCAGGGCGAGACCGTACGCCGTGTGCTTCTGGATGGACGTGAGTTCTTTGGCCAGGATCCGACACTGGCGCTGAGGAACATGCCCGCCGAGGTTGTCAAGGAGATCGAGGTGTATGACCGCCTGAGTGATCAGGCACAGTTCACCGGCTTCAATGACGGCAACACGGAAAAGACGGTCAACATTGTCACGCGACCGGGAATGCAGACAGGCCAGTTTGGCAAGCTGCATGGCGGCTACGGCACCGATTCGCGCTATAGTGGCGGTGGCAGCGTGAACATCTTCGACGACGAGCGCCGCATATCGCTTATAGGCATGAGCAACAACGTGAACCAGCAGAACTTCTCTTCGGAGGACCTTCTCGGTGTGCTGGGCACTGCCAGCGGCAGGCGCGGCGGAGGGGCCGGTCGTGCGGGTGGCGGTGGCTTCAGCGGCCGCGGTGGCAGAGGGTCTGGTAGCGGCGGTCGCGGGGGTGGAGGTGGTGGCCGCGGCCAGCTCAGCTCCAACCCAGCCAACTTCATGATTGGTCAGCAGCCAGGTATAAGCACCACGAAGGCACTGGGCATCAACTACTCGGACGAGTGGGGCCAGAAGGTCCGGGTCTCCAGCAGCTACTTCTTCAACGGCAACAGCAACGCATCCGACGCGCTGCTGAACCGGGAGTACGTGCTGGCAGACGCGCAGTCTCAGCTCTACAATGAGAGCAACCTGGCGGAGAGCAGCAACCAGAATCATCGGTTCAACATGCGCATGGTGTATACGATTGATGCGAACAACTCCATCATCTTCACTCCGCGGGTGAGCTTCCAAAACAACACGTCATCCAGCATCCTCGAAGGTGTCAACAGCATGCCCGGCGGCCTGCTGCTGAACCAGACCCTGAACGACTACACCAGCAGCAACACTGGTTACACCTCCAGCGCCAACATACTCTACCGGCATCGGCTAGCCAAGCCTGGGCGGACAATCTCAACAAATGTGGGAGTTGGTCTTAACGACCGCTGGGGCGACACGGACCAGCAGTCTGCCAGCGACTTTTTCGATGGCAGCGATCTGGTGCCTGACTCGACCCTGGCATTTGACCAGCGCACCGGCTCCGACCAGTATGGCCGCACCGTGTCCATGGTGGTGTCCTACACCGAGCCCCTGGGGCGGCGCGGCCAGCTGGAAGTCAGCTACAGGCCCTCGTTTTCGCACAACGCATCAGACCGCCGTGCCAATGCGCTGGACCCGCTGGCCGGCACCTACTCAGTCCTTGATACGGCACATTCGAGCGTGTTTGACAACAGCATCAGGCGGCAGAGTGCAGGCCTGAGCCTTCGTGGCCGCGGCACCAGGGTCAATGGTGCGGCGGGTTTTCAGGTGCAGGAGGAAAAGCTTTCAGGAGAGGCGACGTTTCCCTACACGCTCAACGTTGATAAGTCTTTCCTAAGTGTGCTGCCCTATGCCATGGGGATGGTACGGTTCTCACCCACCAACACCCTGCGTCTGTTTTATCGCACTTTCACCAACACGCCATCAATTAGCCAGCTCCAGGAGGTCGTGGACAATACGAACCCGCTGCAGCTTTCCAGCGGCAACCCGCATCTCAGGCCGAGCTATTCCCACACTGCCGTGGCGCGATACAACTACGCGCAGGGAACACGCACGTTCATGGGTATGGCCAGCGTGACAGCCACCAGCGACTACATCGGAAACGTCTCGTTTTTTGCACAGGCCGATACGGTGCTCCGCCCCAACGTGGTGCTGCTGCAGGGCGCGCAGTTTACGCAGCCCGAGAACCTGGGCAACCAGTGGAATGCGCGGTCATTCTTTACACTCGGCGTTCCAGCCTGGAAAACCAGCCTCAACGTCAATGGCGGTTTCAACTACACGCGAACGCCAGGCTACATTGACGGGTACAGCAACACCGCTACGATCAAAGGCCTCGTCGGGGGCGCCGTAATAAGCAGCAACATCAGCCCGGAGCTTGACTTCACGGTATCGTACAGCAGCACGTATTCGCTGGTGCACAACAGCCTGTATCCGGACCTTAACAACAACTATCTGCTTCACAACGCCGGCGTGCGCTTCTACTGGATGCCCCTGTCGCGTCTGGTCCTGAACACGAACCTGGCGCTACTGGAATACACGGGCCTGGATGAGTCCTTCGATCAGCGCAGCACGCTGTTGAATGTGGGCATCGGCTACAAGCTCCTGAAGGATCAGTCCGTAGAGGTCAAGCTTGTCCTGGCCGATGTGCTTAACCAGAACAACAGCATCGGCCGCACTGTCACGGACCTCTACACTGAAGACAGCCAGACCGAAACACTCGGTCGCTACCTCATGTTCAACCTGTCTTATCGGCTGCGTAACTTCCGCGTCTAGCCCGGCTTATCATGATCCGATCCGCCCTGCTTCTCGTTGTTCTTGCCGCCGGATGCACTGGCTCCAGGTTGCTCACCAGCCGGATGCCTGTTGCGGCGGTGGTCATTGATGCGGACGTATCGGAGTGGGAGGGTGTGCTGCACCCGGTGGAGGAGGAAGCTTTTTCGCTCGGTGTTGTAAATGATGCGGACAACCTGTATGTCGCGTTTGTATCGCATGACCAGCAGATCGCACGGCAGGTGCTGGTAAGGGGAATGACCTTTTGGCTTGACCCGGACGGAGGCAAAGAGAAATCGATCGGAGTGCGCTTTCCGGTAGGGCTGCTTGGGCAGGGAAGAGTGGCAGGCATGCAGGGCATTGAACGGCTGGACCAGGTCTTTGACCAGGCCACCAGCCACCTGGAGATTATCGAGGGAGAGCAGGTGTCCCGCCATCCCGCACTCAGCCTGCCCAACATGGGTGCCAGCGCTTCCATGGAGTTTGGTACGCTGACGCTTGAGCTCCGCATACCCCTGAAGCCCGGCGCCGGTTTTGCTTTTGCGCCCTCGGCTGACGGCACCATTGGGCTGGGTCTGGAAACGACACCCCTTGATTTAAGTGCTCTCGTGGGCGGACTGGATGCGTCCAATGGCACGAGGATGGGTGGCGGACGCGGCGGGTTTGGTGCTGCTGGAGGTCACAGGGAGCTTGGCGCTGCTGGCGGCCGCGGCGGGCAGCAGCCAGGCCAGAATATGACGATACCCGAGCAGCTGAAGTTCTGGACAGACGTAGCACTCGCGCGCTAGGAACTTGCGTCACAGGAGCTGAATTGCCATCCGACGGGGAAACTTCAGGCGAATTACGCCATCTTAGGCGCACTTGGTGGGACTTGGTCCCTATTTTGGGCCGATTCTCGGCTTCAAGTGGAAAATAGAAGCTGCCGATTTTTTCTGCAGCACAGACTCCTATAGAGAGCAAGAGATAAAGAACATGGCCTTCTTTATAAGAGCAAGCCGACTCCTGCATACCATGCAGAGGCTATTTCCTCGTGATACATATTTGTCGGCGTAGACACGCGCACATCCAGTATCTGTCCGCCGACCATCAGGACCGACACGGGATTAATGGGGCCAAGATTTTCCCCGAAAATCTTGGCCGTGCTCGTCAGCCTGCTGTATTCGAACCTGATTTCACGTTCCTCAAGATACTTGCCACGTTTACCACAGTAGTAGACACGCGTGTTCTGCTCGAGGCTCTCCCAGTAGGCATTAAGCGCAGACAGCTCGCTCAGGATGCAGGCTGCACACCCACGTTCATCCAGTATGACAACAACAGAGAACGTGTCCTCCGAGTTGGCTGGTGTGAGACCTCCCTGCTTTAAAGACTCCTTCAGGGCATATTCAAGGGAGCTTTCAGCAGTAACCAACTGGTCTTCCACCTTCTCCCTCAAGTCATGGCTCCTGTTGAGTTGCACGCACAGAAACACATTGGTTCCGACCAGCAGCACTAAGGTGATCCAGGTCGGTGCTTTTGCTCCGCCCAAACTTGGCTTCGGCATCATTACCCTACTTGCCGGTAACGCAGCACGTTGTCGTACACCTTGACGTAAATGCCTCGCTCTCCGGTCTCTGGATGCGTGTCACTCTGCAACATGTACAGGTGATCATCATCCACCGTGTACCCCAGGGGAGGTTTGCTGACACTGTAGCTCTCGATGTACCTCCCCGTGTCCGCATCATACACGTCCAGATAACGTAAGGTAACACCATCGTCATCAGATGCCGGCTGGACCAGACAATAGCTGCCGTATACAACAATGTCAAGTGAGGCATAAAGAGCCGTGTCCGCGTAGCCGATAATTGCCTGCGTTTCTCCCACGGTTTCAACGTAGTTGAGCTCACCTGGATGATTGTCGATCGTTGACACGGAGAACAGCAGTGTGCCATCGCGTGCGTACTTTTTGATCAGCGACTCTGAATAACCGGCATAATAGATATAGCCCTTATCGTACTCCACAAAACCTGTGTACCGGAGCATCCGGCTTGGCTCAGTGGTTTCCAGAGCGTCGGTCACTTTTCCGATTTTCCGTATCACTGCTCCATCCACGTCCATTAACGTGAAGAGATGGTCGTCGCTCATCGCGCTAAAGATCAGCACCCCGTCGTCTTCGGTTGCTTTCAGCCGTGTGACACGTTGGTCAGTGCTCGTTTCCCCAACAAATGAACCCGATACAGTATACCTGGCAATCCGATACGGTTTGTTCGCTACGACGATATGCTGGTCGGACACGTCGAACCCGGAAAAAGATGTCAGCTCTCCGGGTCCCTCTCCGAGACCATGGCCGATGAACCGGTAAGATTCGTGATCCCCCTTGGCTATCGCGAGAAACTTCCCCTGTCTGCTGTCTGACACGTAAATCCGTTGATCATCAACCACAATATTGTAGGTGTTGAACGCATCGTAATCTGAGAGAGCCACACTATCAACGGCTGCTAATCTGGCCACTACAACACGCTCTTCGGCAATTTGGGCTTCTTTTGAGAAGAAGCTCTCAGGGGCAGTATCGGAGGGGGTCTGGAGCATGCAGCAAGGCCAAAACACAACGAGCACACCACTGCATATCGGTAGACTACGGGGTAATCTACCTTAGAGCACAACCGGTTAGACATTAGCCTACCTCCACGTACCGATTCCGCACCCTTACTCGCACCCTTCATAGCAGGGCCTGTGGCAGTACTTGATGGGGCAAAAATCCGTGCCACAACCAACCACCTGTATAGCTCCACAGTAGTATTTATTCTCTTTATTTTCTTCGCACTGTTCCCCTCCACCCTCCCATTTGTCTTTAAAACAATCACTGCAGCTCTCGCACGTTTCCTTGGCGAGTGCTTCCTGCAGTGACAGAGTGACAGAGTGGTTTTGCCATGAGACTTTCACGGTCAAAAGCGTGCATGCGACCGTCAAGATGACAATAGCTGCTGTCTTCAAGGTGATACCTCCTTAGGTTGGTTAGTCCACGCAATATATGCAATTCAGTCAGAACTGCGGGGAACCGTGTGGTCAGTGTCCGGCTGTGAACCCCCGGTGGCCACAGGCGGGACAGGCACTGCAGCAGCGGGAGGAGGTAACGGAGCTGGTGTCAGGTGGAAAAACCTCACGCGACAACCCGGCAACGGCCAGACCAAGTCTGCCGCGACCCGCGCGGGAGGCCTTAACGGCGCTAAAACGGGACGTGCTCGCAGAACCGTCCATTTTGAGTACTCCCGCGGCTTTGTGGTCTTCTGGACGGTTCTGCCATCCAGGGGTGTTCGTGGTGTTGCTGAGGGCCCTTCGCGTTGTGATTGCAAGTGTTGTGCTGATTTTGGCCGGTCTGGTCCCTGTCTTATAAATCCATTTTCGTCCGGACCAAGGACGCAGGGAGACATCCTCAGCGTTCCCGTCCGGGCGGGTCAGGCCCGATCCTAGATAGGGCCTGACCCGCTTTGCCTTGGATGCCTGTACTTGGGCAATCAGCACCCGCCGCGTTTGTCAGGCCGAATTCAGGGTGTTTCCAGCAGCAGTGCCACCGCGTTCTTTCCGGCGCGTGCTTCGCGTGCGTAGTGTGCGGGCATGGCGGGGGACTTCCAGCGTCCCGCCTGCTGGAGTTGGGGCAACGTGGCACCGCGTTCGGTCAAGCTGTGCACGGCGCCGGTGCGGGGGCTGTGGCCTGAGAACCGGCCTTCCAGTCCTGCGGCGACGGCGGCCGTCTTGATGCGGCGCGCGATCTGCCGGGCACTGAGTCCGAACAGGGAGGTGGCGGGCGTGGTGCCGGGGGCCGCCGTTGCGGCCAGCGCCTTCATGGTGGCGCGTGTCAGGTAGCTCACGTGCGGGGATGTGGCTTCCGGGTCTGTTTTGGTGGGACCTGCAAGCGTGAGCCGCCCGCTTCCGTCCGCGTGCTCGTGTACGTCTCCCCATGTCAGGGCGGCGGCCTCCGACCGCCGCAGCAGCGCATCTCTCATCACCCGGACCAGCGCAATGTCGATTTTGCCACGACACTCGGCCCGGTGCCGGCTTTCTCTTCTGCCCCCCGGCCCCACCCGGGGAGCACACGCCGTGGCCTCGATGGCCGCGATGGCTTCCACGGTCAGCGGGGCGGCCTGGCGAGGGGCCCGGGGGTGCTGCCGGCGCAATCCCCGCAGCGTGCGCGCCACCCCCGGATGGTCCGTCGGGGAGGGCATGCCGGCGTCCCCGAAGCAGGCCCGTATAGCCGCCACGCACTGGCCGCGCCATGACGCGCTGCGGGCCGTCCCCGGCCCGGCCAGGTAGTTGGCAACATCGACCGGGTCTGCTCCGAGCACTGGCCGCCCGAGCCACGCGGAGAAGGACTTTATCTGGCGTGCGTACTGTGCCCGTGTGGAGGCAGTGCGGGCTGAGCGCAGCGCCGCTGCTGTTTCCGGAGAGACCTCTGTGTGTTTTGACAGGGGGAGCAGATTCCGCGATTTCATCGGCGATCTGTAATGGACTGTGGGACACTTCGCGCGTTTTCTTCTGATATGGGTCTACATGGCATACGCCTCATCCTGACCGACATCATACGGGGCCAGAGACGGGGTTGTCTATGGCGGGAATCCGCGTCTACTTCATTCCGGTTACTTCACGGGACTCCCATGGCTTTGGCCGCATCCAGCCTTCCAAGTGCGAAACGCGACTGTCCAGCTTGGCGACGGATTCAGCCAGCGCCTGCTGACCGGTTTGTAGCTCCGTAGCAACTTCTTGAAGGGACTGGCTCAGCTGGCTGGTGTCACGCCGCAGCTGATCGATTCTCTGGCTAACCTGATCAAACCCCTGACTGGTGCTGTGCTGCAGCTTTTCGGTTCGCCTGGTCTGACTCGCGTTCATGCACCACAGCGCAAACACCTGGGCCAAGACGATGTCCACAGCGGCTATGATGTCCGGGGTCAGGCCGTTCAGCTGCCCGTGGTAAAGGCACCTGAAGCTGTGCCACGGGTTGCAGAACACTTTGTTCCGATGACGTCAACAAAGCTGTTAATTGTGGTTCTCGCTGCGTAGCTGGCAGCAGCTTCTATTTTCCACTTAAAGCCGAGAATCGGCCCAATTGCAAGCTACAATAGGGACCAAGTGCATCTAAGCTGGCGTAATTCGTCTGAAAATCCCCCATCGGATGGCATTTCAGTTCCTGCAGCGCAGACTCCTGTGAACTACAGCTGCTCCAGCGCCCACTCCGCTGCGCTGCGTATCACGTTGCGAGGCGACTTGATGGCCCGTGCGGCTTCCAGAAATGACTGCACATCGCCGTCTCCTGTCTTTCCCAGGCTCCTGAGCGCCTCAGCACGCGCCACATAGCTGTCATCCTCTTCAAAGCGCGCTTTGAAGAAGTCAACATTCCCGGCATCCCGCTGCTCACCGAGCACGCGCAGTGCCGCGGCCCTTACGCGGGAATGGTGGTCATCCTGGCTGCGCTCAACAAGGAACGATGCTGAAGCCACTTCATGCAATGCTTCAATGCTATTCACACGCACATGCCAGAACGCATCATGCACCGCACTGCGCAGGAGTGCATCCCGGGCCAAGGGCTCTCCACTTAGTGCCGCCGCGGCCCGCGCCCGGCCCAGTGCACCGTCATGCCTGAGCTGGTACAGAAGCTCCTCCGGGTTTTTCTGGTGCGTCCATTCGGCAAGCAGGCGATCACCATCGTCGAAACGTACCATCCGAGGCTCTGCCGGCAGCCTGAACGAGAACACCTCGTGGCGCTCTGTGATCCAGATCTCCTCATGGAGCAGGGTATCCCCGGCGGACTCCATACGGACCGTTACCGGCATGCGGTACGCTGCCGGCACGTCCCGGAGCGTATCCTGAACCTGCGCAACCGTCAGGTCCAGTGTGTGCCGTGCTGCATTCCACCTGCTGCTGACCTCGAGCACAGGATGCCCTGCACGGAACACCCACTGCTCAAAGAACCAGTCCAAATTCCGGCCCGTCGCCTCCTTGACCGCTACCATGAAGTCCCGGGTTGCTACGGGCTGAAAAGCATGCTTTATCAGGAAATGACGCTGAGCACGCCGAAAACTCTCCACACCCATCAGGTCACTCAGCATCGAAAGAATAGCGGCACCTTTCTGGTAAGTATGTCGGTCGAAATTGTTGTTAGGGTATTCCCACCGGTTGAACACCACTGGCCTCTTGTAGCGCGCCTTTGCCTCATCGAAGTACGCTTCCTTCTTTCGGAGCAGGTTGAGCGCACCCTCCTCCGGCCCACGGGCATCTCGTGCCCACAGGTACTCGCTGTACGTTGCAAAGCTTTCGCTGATCCAGGTCTCAGACCAGTCACGGTAGGAGACCATGTTGCCCCACCACTGGTGGGCTGCCTCGTGTGCTACGAGCCAGTCACTCGGGTAGTCCTGCTCCGCGGCTTCATCGTGTATCGTTGACTGCCCGAGAACGGTTGCGGTGGTGCTCTCTGCACCGCCTCCGATACCCGGGATGGTGACCTGATCGTACTTGACCCACGGATATGGCACGCCGTAGGTGTCGGTCAGGAACTGTATGATCTCCGGTGTACGATGGAAGGACCGCATAGCGTGGTCCACATCGTTCGGATATACCCAGTAGTTCACAGGCAGGCGGCCCAGTGAATCTTCCAGTACAACATACGGTCCAGCTACGACCACATAGAGATACGTTGGATGCGGAAGCTCCTGCAGCCAGTGATAGGTATGCTGTCCGTTCTCCGCCTCGGTAACCGAGATCAGGCGGCCGTTTGACAGCGCCTTGTAGTCCTTGCTGACCGTGATCAGCGTTTCGTTGGAAGCACGGTCGTTAGGATGGTCGTAGCATGGCATCCAGTGCCGTGCACCCTGCGGAAACGACAGCGTGTTGATGAGCTGGGGGTTGTCCTCCGTAGCGCTCTTGAACCCGATCCCCAAGTCGTACGATGCGGCCATGCCGAATGCGGCCCCGTCTATGTCCACGTTATTGGCATGGTACCTTACCGTGAATACGACCGTGTCTTCGTAGGCATACGGCTCAGAAAAGTGCACGGTGACCTTGTGCGGCTCTTGCACAAAGGGCAGCACGGCCCCGTCGCTGCCGGTGACCTCGTCCACCGTAAAGGTTTCCGCATCCAGCACAGCCTCCGAGAAGCTGTCCCTCAGCGGTGTCAGCGTGATGGTGTTGGAGCCATAAAACGACCTTGTCGATTCATCAAACCTCAGACTGACTTTGTAATGCAGCGCATCGTATGTGCGGCTCCGCTCAGCCTGGACGGGTTGGCTGTAGATATCTGCTGACTGTGCAGATGCCATGGGCACCAGCGCCACAGCGATAAGCAAAGCGGCCAAGCACATCATGAGCCAAGACATCAACTGCTGCTGCAATCTACGCGCGCAGCGGCAGCTGTGCAAGAACCCGGGCACCCCACACCCGGTTAAACCGGCTGCACCTTTCGCGGCCATTGTTGTTCTGCTGATGCGCCTCGACTTTGACAGGATGGAGGCATGGCGCCCCGGAGGGGCCTGTATCACTGCGATTGACGCGCACACGGAGGGCGAACCACTGCGTATCATTGTGAGCGGGTTCCCGGCGCTTCCCGGTGCCACGATCCTTGCCCGCAGACGTGAGCTGGCAGCGCATCACGATGCACTCCGAACGGCACTGATGTGGGAGCCACGCGGTCACGCTGACATGTATGGATGTCTGATCACGCCGCCGGTAACGGAAGGCGCGGACTTTGGCGTGCTGTTCATGCACAATGAAGGCTACAGCACCATGTGTGGCCATGGTATCATTGCCGTGACGAAGGTCGCACTCGAGACGGGCCTCTTGCCTCTATCGGCTCCTGAAACCTGCGTGCGCATCGATTCTCCCGCAGGCCTGGTGACGGCTTACGCCAGCGTGTCAGGAAAAAAGGTTCAATCGGTGCGGTTCCTTAACGTGCCTTCGTTCGCCTATGCGCTGGACCGGTCGGTACAGGTTCCCGGATACGGCAGGATCCCGTACGATATCGCGTTTGGTGGCGCATTCTATGCTTACGTGCAGGCCTCGGACATGGGGACAGCGTGTGTTCCGGACCAGCTTGGGCAGCTTGTGCAGGCGGGGATGGCCATAAAGCGCGCCATCATGGCCACAGCGACCATTGTACATCCCTTTGAGGCGGATCTGGGGTTTTTGTACGGCACGATCTTCACTGGGCCGGGGCGGCATGAAGGCAGCCACAGCAGGAACGTGTGTGTGTTTGCAGAAGGTGAGGTGGACCGAAGCCCCACGGGAACGGGAGTCAGTGGTCGCGCAGCGCTGCACTATGCGCGCGGGGAGCTCGGTTTGGACGAACCGATCGCCATCGAAAGCATCCTGGGAACCAGCTTTACCGTGCGGGTGGCGGAAGTCACGGCCTTTGGCCCGCATGCTGCCATTATCCCCGAAGTGGAAGGCCGTGCTTATATCACCGGCCGCAGCACCTTTTGCACAGACCCCGATGATCCCCTGCAGGATGGTTTCCTTTTGCGGTAACGCGATCTGATTTTGTTGTGGCAACACTGCGATTCCTGTCACGCGCTTCCATAGCACAGGCAGTGACCATGAAGGATGCCATCGGACTCATGCGCGAGTCCTTTGTGGCATTGTCCCATGGCGAAGTCCATGCGCCTGTTCGCATGAATCTGCCCATCCCGGAGCACAGGGCGCGCGCACTCTTTATGCCGGTATACTCTCCGCTGCATGGCCAGATAGCACAAAAGGTTGTAACGGTGCATCCCCAAAACAGGCAGTATGGCCTGCCGTTCATTCACGCGCTGGTGCTGCTTATTGACGCGGTAACGGGCAGGCCGCTGGCGGTAATGGATGGAGAGTACATCACCGCCCTTCGCACCGGCGCAGGCTCCGGCCTTGCTACGGACTTACTGGCCCGGCCTGACGCTGCAACGGTGGCCATCTTCGGCGCTGGTGTACAGGCCCGTACGCAGCTTGAAGCAGTCTGTACGGTGCGCCCTGTACGTCGCGTACTCGTGTACGGCCGGAATGCAGACAACGCTGCACGTTTCGCTGCGGAGGCATCGGAGACACATCAGGTGGATGTTGTGGTAGCCCGAAGCTCCGCCCAGCTGCAGGAAGCGGACATCATCTGCACCGCTACAACATCGCCCATCCCTGTTTTCGATGATGACCACGTCACGGCGGGCTGCCATATCAATGGCATCGGCTCATATCGACCGGATATGACAGAGATCCCGGCAGCCACAGTGTCGCGCGCCGCCGTGTTTGTTGATCAGCGCGCTGCTGCACTGGAAGAAGCCGGAGACCTGATCATTCCGATGAAGTCTGGACATATCGACGATGGCCACATCTTGGCGGAGATTGGCGCAGTGGCCGCAGGCACGGTGACCGGCCGCACTTCATACGAGGAGGTAACCTTCTTCAAATCCGTTGGCAATGCCGTGCAGGATCTGGCTGTAGCCAGTCATATGTATGCCTTGTCTGAGGAAAACGAGCTTGGAGTTAAAGTGAAACTTTAACTTGTATCGGAAGTGATACTCTCTTCAAGGAACTCGCTTTTGCCACCGTGTCCCGTGATGAGCAAGGTCTTCCTCGCGCGTGTGGCCACCACGTAGAGCAGGGAGCGCTCCCGCTGCAGGACATGGCTCCTGGCTACCTGGTCGATGGCGGACCTGTAATTGACCAGCGGCATACGCCCTGCCTGCACACCGGCTGCAATCATATGGTCAAACTCAATGCCCTTAACGCGATGCATAGTTCCTACACGCACGCCGGGGATCGTGGTGTTGTCTGCCTGTTTACCTAAAAGGTGGGTATCGATGCCCGCGTTCCGCAGCGCCTTGGCGTACTTGCTGCACTGACTGTGTGTCCGAGCCACAAGACAGATGGTGTGCAGCCTGTCTCCGCAGCCCAGCTGTGCTATATGCTCAGCAACAGCCGCCTGCTCCTCACTCAGCGTCCCGTAGTGGCATATCTTCGGACCCTCTCCATGAATCAGGGACAGGTAGCCCTTGTTGCTGTCCGCGTTGCCGTCCATGTCATCGTAACGAACACCGCTGAGCACTGTGCATGCCCACGCCCGCACCTCTTCTGGTGTGCGGTAGTTGATACGCAGCCGGCGCCCGCGTCCCGCAATGTTGATCCCGCACGCCTTGAACACGACAGGGCGCCCATATATGCGCTGGTGCGGGTCTCCTACAATAAACAGGTCATTTGGACCTTCGGGAACAATGCTGCGAATCAGCCGAAGCGCGCCCATACTCATGTCCTGCGCCTCATCGATGATCACTGCGCGGTAGAGGCGGGTGCTTCCGTCCTCCTGTATGAGCCTCGCCAGTGTCCGGTACGTGTCCTCGCGCTCCATCAGGCTCAGTGAGCGCAGAGAGTCCTGGTAGGCCTGGAAGACCGGCCACAGTGTGCTGCGCGCTGAACGGGACAGCCGTGTCCCTCGCCCCGTTCTTGATACGGTCAGATACTCGCGTTCCGAATTGACTCCGTTGGCCAGTACAACTGCATCGTATTCATCTCTGAGCCAGACGTTGTTCCATTGGCTTCCTGCGGGCAGCAGGGCCACAGCTTTTTTCCAGGCCTCACGGGCCTTCTCGTTCTGGTATGTCGGCTTGAAGTAGATCTGCCTCCTGTACAGGCTCTGGTGAACCCAGCGGTCCACGTTTACCACCTCGATGCGGTCCAGTGTCTCCAGACTGCAAAGGGAGGCGAGCTGCCTCTCGATGTATGCCGCGAGGTTGGTGTTATAGGTCATGAACAATATGCGATCGCCTGGCTCCACAAACACTTTGGAGGCCAGCCACTTGGCGCGGTGCATGGCCACGACCGTCTTGCCCGTTCCCGCCCCTCCCAGTACACGCACAGGGCCGGCGGCCTTGATCTCCACCATCCTCCGCTGCTCCGGATGGAGAAAGATGCGCCATTTCTCCAAGCTGCCACGGTATATCTCTTCCAGCAGCATATCGTCCACGCGTACAAAGTGGCGCCGCGTAACCGGCAGCTCGAGTGCAGCATCCAAATCTTCGATATCAACTTTGCGGTTAACGGCACTTGCCGCATCGACCACCTCGTTGTAGGATACTCCTTCTGCCAGGAAGTACAGGTTCTCGAATGCATCCGGGGGCAACTCTTTCTCGTGATTCTTAAGACTTTCCTTGTCTTGTATCTGACGAATCAGCGGGAGCAGACCATCCGGCACACCGATGCGGCGGAGCTGCCTGTCTTTGTACGCGTCAAACAAACGCGCCGTGGCATCTGTACCGTTCGTGGGAGGCGGCGCTGCCACTGTTTCGACTGGCCATACCTGGATGCCACCGGTATCCGGATGGATCTCCACGACATGGCGTGCCGCCCAGTCGTATGCTTCGTCGTGATTAGCCACCCAAAGAGCCAGGATGGTGTTGCCCTTCCTGGGCACATACAGAATGGCTCTGTACGACCTGGATATGCGGGCAGAATGCATCCTGCTGTTCTTCGCCTGGGAAATCTTCTTGAAGTTGTATCCTCTTGCCTTTGTGTTCCGGGGAAAGGCTTTGAGAAAATGCATGGCTCGCTTCTGAACTGCCTTGGGGAGCTTGAGCATGGACTCCAGAAAGTCCATGTTCGTTGCGATTGATACCTTTTTAGCCATGTCACTTGTGACCTTTACGGGTGTGGGTTGTGTGCTTCATGCGGGATTCAATTTCGTGAATTTAAAACTGATCCGGATGATGGATGCAGCAGGCCATCTGCCGGTTCGTGGCGAAGCACACCCTCTGGCGGTGACAATCTTACGGCTGCCGGTGACTTGGTGAAAGCAGTGCCTGCTGTGGAAGCATGGCGTACCTGTGAGCCGTGCTTGTTTCTGGCCAGGCAGAGAGATTTGCTGTCATTATTGCGGCATCTGCCCTTAGGATAGCTGTTGCGCCTACCTTGATTTCACAAATCAGGCTTAGCTTTCCTTTTGTCTGCAGATGACTGCCGAGGAAGCGTTATGATCACTGCAGGCCATGGGCGGCCTGATGTATGCGACCGATACGGTCGGTAACACCGGCGCCAGAAGCGTGGAGACGGCGCAAACGGGCACGTTCCGGGCAGAGCAGTGCCAGCGCGGGCGGGCCTGTGCAAGCCGCGGTGAGAGGAGCATAGGACTGCTATCAGCGGAAGCCGGTGCGTGCTATTCCCGCTGAACCCGCGGCGTAGAAGGCCTCCCCGATCTCCAGCCGGCTGTACCCCCGCCACATGATCTTGACTTCCGGCGGCGGATTGTGCTTCCGGTTCCAGTAGCCGCCCAGCATCGCTGTCGCCAGAATCGCCGTCTGTAGGTTTGTCACCTTCGGCAATCCGTAGCGGCGCGCAGGGCCCGCAGCTCCCCGTAGGTGAAGACGACCTCCGCCTGGGTCTCCGGCCCCTGTCGGCCCAACAGCTTCATCAGCAGGATACGCCACACCATCACCGCGTACAGCGTGATCACCCCGTGCAGAGAGAAGGCACCCTCTATCCCCAGCTCCTCCACCTTGCAGCCGCCCTTCAGCACCCGGAAGGTGTCCTCTGACACGACCTACACCGGCACCGGCGAACTCGCCGACGACATTAGCGGCGAAGACATCACCAAAGAATTTGAAGAGCAGGGCGATGAGCACCAGTTCTTCTATTCGGTAGGGTGCGGTGCGAAATGGTCGGGTGACGGTGACCATCATGGACCAAGACGACAACGACCTGCCCGATGGGCTCAACTTTACCGCGGCCATTCCTGCCAGAGGCACAACTTCCGGAACACTTCGGATCATCCTGAGCCACTTCGACGAAGAGCTGAAGGATGGCACGGACCAGAGCGATGAGACCGACATTGACGCCATCCTTCCGGTCAATATTCAGTAGCTCGGTCCGATAGCCAGAAGAGCCAAGAACCTGACAGCGACCGAGCAGCTGCCAGGTGTCTGGCTCTGGTCTGGCAGGATTCAAGAAACAAATAGAACTCAGAGACGTAGCGGTGGATATCTCCATGCGACGCATGCAAACGCTTCGCCATCATACCGCCTTGCCGCTGTTGAGCCTGCTGCTAATCGCGGGCCTTGCAGTACCGTCGTTGCATACGATTTCACACTTTGCCCACGAGCCCTACACCCCTTACGAAACGGAACGAACTGGCGATACGCCTGTGTTCGCCACCGAGGGGTGTGAGCTTTGTGTGCTTACGGCTACGCTCGTCGGCATCGAATTAGAAGTGATTTCAGTTTCGCCTGCATACGCTGCCCAACAGCATAGTGTGTTGGCCCCTAACCTCGTTTGTGCCTTTCCTTCCGCGCCTACCGATGCGCGTGCACCTCCCGTAGCCGCTTGACCTGAGGTAACCCTAGGCCCTTCCGGGCAGGCTACGCGCTTGCGGGAAGTGTCTCGGGTGTTTTGGTTGTTGCCCACCGCTATCTGCTAGTTCGGGTGGGCACCGTGCCCTTCACAGCGGGATGGCGCAAATCATGTTTCAACTCGATCAGATACGTCATTTTTACGGGCAGCAAGGGGCGCTTGATCTACTCCACTTTGCCGGTCGTCAGGGTGAACACCATTTCATACTCGGTCTCTCGGGCGGTGGCAAGACGACGTTGCTGCACCTGATGGCCAGCCTGCTCCTGGGCCACAGCGCTACCTACCCAGGACCTGGGCGTGTGGATACGGAAGGCGCAATAGACGAAAATCAGCGGCCTGACGGTGGTCCTGGGAGAAAAATGATTGATTGTTCTGGCGCTTGGCGCTGGAGACATCTCGGCGCTGCTGCCGGCCATCCAAGTCTGCTGAACCAACATCGCCAAGGTGCTGGCGGAAGGGTAGATATTGCAACCCAAACCCCGCAAATCCATGGGGTTAAACACCCCAAGACACGGGCGCGTTATGTTCGTCTGTGCCGCTCTGCTGCTGGCCACCACGCAGGTTCTTGCTCAGCAAGAGCTCTCTTGGCAACAGTTAGAAAAGGTCGGCGGGCAGGAGGCGACGATGCAACGCTTCATGCTGCCGCTGGAGCAATCGATAGCGCAAGAACACTTACTTCCCAGCGCCAATCCCACAGCGGGCTATTCCTTCTGCCTGCCGGTGGTTCCCAATCATTGATAGAGGTCAATAGCAGCAAAGGCCGTCACGTTCAATTACAAAACCATCGCATGCGGGGCACGCTAAAACTGTTCAAGGAGGCCCAAGACAGGTTCTTCTATCGCATGACTGACGCTGCGCCGTGCAGTAGGGTAAGGGGCGAGGCGGAAAACAATCCTCGACTCTTCGGCAAAACTGACTCCTAGATGATCATCACACATACAAATCACCCACCATGCTGGAAGCGATTCAACTGACCAAGACCTACGACGGCATCTCCGCCGTCGATCACTTGAACTTGAAGATCGAGCCTGGCGAGATCTTCTGCCTGCTCGGGCCGAATGGGGCCGGCAAGACCACAACCATCAACCTCTTTCTCGGCTTTACCGAGCCGGACTCCGGGACGGCAACGGTCAATGGACTCGATGTCCATCAACATCCACTCGAAACGAAAAAGCACTTGGCCTACATTCCGGAGCAGGTGATGCTCTACAAAAGCTTGACGGGCCTAGAAAACCTGGAGTATCTCACGGCGCTGGCCGGGCACGACCACTACAGCCTCATGGACCTGATGGGTTTTCTGGCGCAAGCCGACCTGCCCAAGGAGGCCGCCAGCCGACCTGTCTCGACCTATTCGAAGGGAATGCGACAAAAAGTCGGTATTGCCATCGCTCTTGCCAAGCAGGCTCACGCCCTGCTGCTCGACGAGCCGACGTCCGGCCTGGATCCGTCTGCATCCTTCGAGTTCTCCCAATTGCTGCGGGGGCTCAGTGAACAAGGGGTTGCTGTGCTGATGGCTACGCACGACCTGTTCCGCGCCATCGACGTGGGCACACGCGTTGGCATCATGCGGCACGGCAAGCTCGTGGATATGCTCACCACAGACGAACTCAAGCATCCGGACCTGGAGAGGCTATACCTGAAGCACATGCGCGGCGAGATTGTTCCCACCTGACGCTGCCTCTCAATCCTCTCACCCTGCCGCTCACCACACTATGCACCTCCGGCTAGCTATCATCGCCCTGTTCTTGCTCACCGTGTTTGGCCTCGACAGCATCGGCAAATCATGGTGCATAAGGTGATACACGAGAGGGCAATAGCGCCGTGGGGTGATGCGAAGCTGCCGGGTGTTATCTCGCATGCCGAATACCCGGAAGCTGATGCGGCACGGCAGGCAGAGGACATCCTGGATGTGCTTGCGAGTGCGAGTGTGATTCCCGCACACCAGATGGAGACACGAGCCAACCTCTATACCCTCGAGTCCTTGGTCGGAGCACCCGGCGTTGTGGTACGCGATAATGGCGAAAGCGTGTTCATTATCGCCCGATTCCGGATGTACCCAGCAACCACCCGAACGACAACTCCATTGCTTCGGTCGATGGCGTGCCGTTCGACACGGGCTACTACCGTTACTTCGGCAATATTGAAGGCGCACGGATTGCATCCCCGGGGTGACCCTTAGAAGCAGCACTCGCCTTTCGCTATCAATTCTGACCAGGGGGCATGAATCGGATTAGAGACGAGCTCTTCCTCCCACTCCACAAACCGCTCAAAACCATGATCACCCGTATTGCCAGAAAAGAATACATCGAGATGATCCGCGACGGACGGTTTCGCTGGGCCGCCGGGATCGTCTTCGCCCTGCTGGCCGGCTCGCTGATTGTCGGCTGGAAGCACTATGCCGATGTCGAAACTCAGCGTGCAGAGTCTCAGGCTGCCGACCGAGAGATCTGGGTCGGCCAGGGGGAGAAGAGTCAACACTCGGCGGCGCACTTCGGCAGCTATGCCTTCAAGCCTACCTCGCCGCTGTCGTCCATTGACCGGGGCGTGCTGCCCTACACGGGCGTCTCGGTCTTCATGGAGGCACATCGAGTGAAGGAGGCCAGCTATCGCCCCGTAGAAGATGCCAACGCCATGCACCGCCTCGGAGCCGTCACGGCGGCCTCTACACTGCAACTTCTAATCCCGCTGCTCATCATCTTGCTGGCCTTTTCCTCGTTTGCCGGCGAGCGCGAACAGGGGACGCTACGCCAGTTGATGAGTCTCGGGCTTCAGCGACGTACGGTGGCCCTGGGGAAAGCACTGGGGGTGGTGTTACCCTTGATGCTGCTGCTCGCCCCCGCCGCCGTGGTGGGCGCAGTAGCGATGGTGCTGCATGCCGGGCCGGACGCAGCGCTCTGGAGCCTGCCGCGCCTGCTCTTGATGGTCGTGCTGTACCTGCTTTACTTCGGTCTCTTCATCGGGATTGTCCTCATCGTGAGCGCACGTGCCTCGTCGACACGGGTAGCGCTGATCGTCTTGCTTGGCTTCTGGCTCTGGAGCAGCTTCCTCGTGCCCCGCGCCGCGACAGACATCGCCGATGCGCTTTTTCCTATGCCGACGAGTATCGAGTTCGACCGGGCGATGCAGGCAGATTATGACCAACTACCCGCGTGGACCGACCGCATGCCTGCCATCGAGGAACGGTTGATGAAAGAGCATGGCGTGGATGCGCCGGACCTGATCCCTGTCAGCGTCGCGGGCCACATCTTGCTGGAGGCCGAGGAAGACGAAACGAGGATCTATCGCAAGCACTTCGATGCGCTCCGCGACACCTATGAGGCACAGAATCGCGTGGTTCAGGCCGGGGCGGTGCTTGCCCCAATGGTCACAGTTAAGGCAGTGTCAATGGGATTGGCTGGAAGTGATTATGCCCACCATCGCCACTTTGTCGAGGCCGCCGAGACGTATCGCTACGACTTCGTCCAGATGCTCAACCGCGACATGGTTGCGCAGAACGCGAGCTGGGATTATCGCGCCGGACGCGCAATGTGGGAAAGCATCCCCACCTTCACCTACGAATCGCCCGGCCTCGGCTGGACGCTCAGCCACCACACAATTGGCCTAGGGCTCCTGGGGCTGTGGTTCGTTGTGGTCGCGCTGGCGATGCCCGTGGCTGTAACCCGTATGAAGATCAACTAAGGAGGCGATAATGCTTGGCAAGATATTCACCCACGAAAACCGCCTGCTTCAGCGGGATCAGACCACCTGGATCGTGGTGACGCTCTTCGTGGCCCTGATGATGTATGCCGCCGTTAACGGTAGGCAGGAGCAGGAACAGCGGCAAGGCGTGGCAGCAGAGACGATAACGGCCTATCAAACGCGTGTCGTAGAGGCACGGCACGAAGCCGAGGCCCTTGAAGCTACGATGCGCGACGAACGCCGTTCGCTGGACACCTATGACTGGGGATCGCGCCATCCCTACAACGTCGGGTCGAGCATGGGCCACCCGGTAGCGTTGCCCCCGACGCCACTGGCTCTCTTTGCCGTAGGGCAAAGCGACCTCTATCCGACAGCCTACAAGGTGAGCGCGGCCAGCAGCGTGGCCCTTGGGCAGACCGATCAACTCGAAAACCCGTTCAAGCTGCTGGTGGGCCACTTCGATCTGGCTTTCGTCATCCTGTTCCTTTATCCGCTACTGATTCTGGCGCTCACGTTTGCCCTGACGGCGGCAGAAAAAGAGACAGGCACGCTCCGTTTGCTGTTAGCACAGCCAGTGGGTTTGTCAACCCTGGTCTGGGCCAAGGTGTTGAGCCGGAGCGCGCTGATAGTCGGGGCGGCACTGGTGCTGACGGTGTTGGCCTTCGTCATGACGGGTGCTGCATTCGAGGGCGGGTGGGGTCGCTTCGGCCTCTGGCTGGTAATCACGTCGCTCTACGGAGCGTTCTGGTTCGGCCTGGCGCTGCTGGTCAACGCCTTCGGGCGTTCGGCAGCCACAAATGCGATCATCCTGGCGGTTTGCTGGCTGGCGTTTGTGGTCATTCTTCCCTCTCTAATCAACGTCGTCGCCAGTACGCTCTACCCCGTGCCTTCGCGCATGGCGTTCATCACGGCGATGCGGGAGGAGACGACCGTAGCGGAGCAGCAAAGCAGCGAGTCGCTGGCAAAGTTTTTTCAGGATCACCCTGAAATCGCTCCGCTCAGCGACGACGAGGCCAACTTCGCTATGCTCCGCGTGGTTCGCGACGAACGCATCGCCGAACAGTTGGCCCCGGTCATGGTGCGCTTCGTGCGGCAGCAGGAGCGGCAGCAACGGTTCGTACGCGCCCTCGGCTATCTGTCGCCGACCCTCGTCACACACCGGATGCTTCTGGATGCGGCCGGTACCGGCCCGGCTCGGCACACAGCTTTTCTTGACCAGGTCGATGCTTTTCAGGCCACATGGCAAGAGCATTTTGTACCCAAGTATTTCGCCAACGTCGCTTTCCGGTCCGCCGATTACGACATCATGCCCCGGTTCGAATATTGCGAGGAAACGCCGGCAGAAGTGCTTGATCGCCTGGTCTTCCCCGTACTGTTTCTGATGCTGGCTACAGCCCTCGTTGGAGGCTATGGCCTGCGCCAATACCGGCAGTATCCAGTCGTGGAATGACCAAGCGACATCATCGTAGCGCACGCGACCCATGCCGCTGCCTCATCAGAATTATGAATCCTTACCGCAAAGCCATGAGTGCTTCTCGTAAGATATCTTTTCGGCAGGGGCTCTTGGGGTCGGTTCTGTCACTCATTATGGTCGGATCAGCGCAAGCCCAAGAGGTATTTCCCACACCGGACACTCCACTGACAATCCGGGCAGCACGGGTACAGGCCACGATTCATCTCGACGGTGATCTGAGCGAGACAGATTGGCAGCGCGTGGTGCCTGTTCGAGGCTTCCGCCAAGCCGAGCCGCAGCAGGGCAACCCAGCCACGTTCGACACGGAAGTCCGCATCCTCTACGATGATAAAAACCTCTACGTCGGCGCGATCTGTTACGACACCACCGGCATACCCGGCGTACGCGTACGCGACCTCCGCCGCGATTTCGACTACTTCCAGAACGATCTTTTCGGCATCAGCCTCGACCCGTTCCGCGACGGGCGGAGCGCCATCGTCTTTCAGGTGAATCCCCACGGGGGGCAGCGCGACATTCAAGTCATCGACGGCAACATCTACAACCGCGACTGGGATGCCGTCTGGGATGGGCGCACAACGGTGACAGATCGGGGCTGGGTCGTGGAAGTGGCGATTCCGTGGCACACGCTGCGGTATCCGGAGACAATGGCAGCGACGCAGTGGGGCATCAACTTCGTGCGCAACATCCGGCGACACAATGAGATCACGGGCTGGTCGCCTTGGCCGCGTGTCTACTCGCCGTACCGGATGGACTACGCAGGCGTGCTGGAAGGCATCGAGCCGCCTCCGCCTTCGACCAATCTGCGCGTACAGCCCTATCTGGTCATGCGCGGCGACCGTTCCGGCATAAGAGACGATCTCTCCGACGGCATCGAGCCCGAAGTCGGCGGCGACTTGAAGTGGGCCATGACGCCCAGCATCGTCCTAGACCTGACCGCCAACACCGACTTTGCCCAGGTTGACGCCGACCGGCAGGTTGTCAACCTCACTCGGTTTTCTGTCTTCTTTCCGGAAAAGCGCGCTTTCTTTCTCGAAAACGCGAACCAATTCCGTACAGGATCGAGTGAGACAGTTCTTCCCTTTTTCAGCCGTCGCATCGGGCTGGACAATGCCGGACAGCCCGTTCCTATCGACGCCGGACTGCGGTTGATCTCACGGACAGCCCGTCGCAGTTTCGGCGGGCTGGTCGTTCGCCAGCGGAGCAATGACCGAACGCCAACCAGCCATGTGGCCGTTGGTCGATTCATCCAGAACGTCGGTAACACTAATCGCATCGGTGCGCTCGCGACGGTGCGGCACGACGAAGGCTTCGCGGACGCGCCCTCGGTGCTCAACACCGTGGGTACAGTGGACGGACAATTTCGCTTTACACAGACCCTGACGCTTCGATGGATGGCCTCGGCTTCGTGGACGCAGCACGAGGGCGGCGAGGGCTTCTCGGCCTATGCTTGGCTCGGCGACGATTCCAACTGGGGCTATCTCGGGCACTTGCAAGCCATCATATCGGAGAACTACAATCCCGGCGTCGGTTTCGTCTCGCGCCGTGACCTGATCGTGACGAGCCCGGCAGGCAACGTCGATCTACGGCCCGCCTGGAAGCCGCGCTCTGTGCGCCGGTTCGAGCCGGGGTTCGTCTCTTACATCTACCATCGCCTCTCCGACGGGCAGTTTCAGGAAGCTTGGCTGAGTTTGACGCCGCTGAACGTGGAGTTTCAAAACGGCGCCGAGATCTCGTTTCACATCCAGCCGAACTGGCAAAAACTAGAGGCCGAAGATACCGCCTTCTTCCAACCACTTGGCGTCGAACTCGCGCCGGGCAACTATCATTACGTGCGCTACAACGCCGAAGTCCAGTCTGACCTCTCGCGCAAGTATTCGGGGTCAGCCGAATTAATCATAGGCAATTTTTTCAATGGAACGCTGGCCAACCTGGAACTCTCCGCTCGATTGGCTCCGTCACCGCGCATGGCCCTGAGTGCGGCCTACGAATACAACCGCGCGGCAAGCCTCGGCATCAACGAGGAGAAAAAGGTGTCGCATCTGTTAGGGCCGGAGCTTCGTTTGGCGCTCAATCCTCGGTTGCAGTTCAACGCCTTCTACCAATACAACACGGTGGCCAAACAGGCGAACTGGAATGTGCGATTCAGCTACGAATTTCGCCCGCTGTCGTACCTCTACCTCGTTTTCAACGACGCTCGCCACTTCGTCAACGATACCACCCGGCGTACTGATCCGGAACGCTTCGCCACGCAGCAACAGGCTATCATCAAGGTGACCTATTTGCGGCAGTTGTGATTCCTTATCCTCATCCTGTAATTGCAATGCAACTCATAAGCTTGATCCTCTTCGGTGGTCTGATACTGCTTGCAGGGGTCTGCCAGATTACCATCGAACGGCCCGCGACGAACAGCACTACGGCAGCAGCCTTCGATCCGGACACAGATTACTTCCTCGATAAAGCTGAAATTCAACATACCAGCACTTCTCGGTAACGTATCACGAGCACTATAAAATTGTGCGGACACACGCTGAGGTTCATGCCTAAGAAAAGTGGCACCGCGCTCGAGCCCCTCGAAGATTTGATGGTACTGGTGCAACGCGGTACGTCCTTCCCTCCGCATACAGGTGACCTCAAAGACGCCACCATTGCCGTCAACAACGATGGCACACTTGCTTTTGTGCAAGCCCTGAACCGCACAGATGCAGTGTCGGCCCTCGGCAGCTTGTCCATCTACGAGGACGCACTCCGTCAGCGTGGTGAAGCGGGCGAAATCGGCCTTATAGGCTATAGCTGGCATAGCGAACCTGGCCTCGAAGTGCTCCTGGACCGGCAGCCGGATATCGCGTTTTTAACCATGGAAGCCCCTCATAATGTGAAGGCGCTTGGCCAGGCACGTGAACTGGGCCTCTCAGTGGCTTCAACGTTCGAGTGGGCCGAGACACACTATCTAGCAGATATCATAGCATGGCAGT
>JAAXGV010000136.1 GCA_012271185.1 Rhodothermales bacterium | reverse complement strand
GCAGCGCGGCGGGCTTGGAACGCTTCATGGAAGGACCATGCAATCCTTGGGGTGCGTTTACCTGAAATGCATCGCAGGCGCGGAACAATGACCTCAAGTGTGCCGGGCCTCGCAGCGCAGGTGCTCCCACAGGCTGCCGGAATCTCGTAACTTTCCCGCATGGAGCCGAATGATGTCATCAAAGCCCGCCTGATGGATGCGCATGATCTGGAGCGGATGCTCCAGCGGATGGCCCGCCAGATAGTGGAGCTGATGGACCCTGATGACCCAGGCGGGGAGCAGTTCGCGCTCATCGGCATGCAGACGCGGGGCGTGTACGTGGCACAACGCCTTCAGAACATGATCCGGAAAATCGACCGGATAAGTCTCCCGCTAGGGATATTGGATGCCACGATGTATCGGGATGACTTCCGGAAGCGTCTGAAGCAGCCAGTGGTCAAAGAGACGCGAATCCCGTTTGACGTGACAGAGCGCAACCTCGTGCTTGTGGACGATGTCCTCTATACGGGCCGCACGGTGCGTGCAGCCATGGATGCGCTACTGGACATGGGGCGCCCTGCGTGCATACGGCTGCTGACGGTGGTGGACCGGGGACTCCGGGAGCTGCCGATCCGGGCGGACATCGTGGGGCGGACAGTGCCTACAATCGCCGGGGAGGAGATACGGGTCCGTCTCCGTGAAACAGACAGCATGGAGGGCGTATGGCTGGTGGAGCGGCGCATAGACGAGCGACAGAGCTGAAACGCATGAACGCATCGAACCAGGCCTTGACGCAGCTGCAGCACCGCCACCTGCTTGGCCTGTCGGCGTACACCGCGGACGAGATAACACTGATACTGGATACCGCCAGGGAGTTCAGGGAGGTGCTGGAGCGGCCCATCAAGCGTGTACCGACGCTGCGTGGCATCACGGTGTGCAACCTCTTCTTTGAGCCCTCCACGCGAACCCGGCTGTCCTTTGAGCTTGCCGAGAAGCGCCTGTCAGCAGACATAGTGAACTTCTCCACCCAGGGTTCGTCAGTAAAAAAAGGCGAAACGCTGAAGGATACCGCACGCAACATTGAAGCCATGAAGGTGGACATGGTTGCTGTGCGTCATTCGTCGCCTGGCGTGCCGCACTTTCTGACCCGGTGCACCCAGGCTCAGATCATCAACGCGGGGGACGGCGGGCACGCGCATCCTACACAGGCGCTCCTGGACCTGTTTACGCTGCGCGAGCACTTCCCGTCGGTCCGGGGGCTGAAGGTTTCCATCGTGGGCGACATTGCACACAGCCGTGTGGCACGCTCCAACATACTAGGTCTGCGCAAGCTCGGCGCCGAGGTGATGGTATGCGCTCCCAGGACGCTCCTGCCGTACAATGTGGAGTCGCTTGGCGTGCGTGCTACCTGTCGCTTGAACGAAGCGCTGGAAGGTTGTGACGTTGTCATGGCGCTGCGCCTGCAGCTCGAACGCCAGTCGGCGAGCCTCTTTCCGAGCGTCAGAGAATACCACGCGCTGTATGGTATCAGGGAAGAGCACCTTGCGCGGTATCCTGCGCTGCTGATCATGCACCCCGGCCCGGTAAACAGGGGTGTTGAGCTGGCCAGCGAAGTCGTCGATCACGAGCGCAGCATCATACTGACGCAGGTAACGAACGGTGTTGCGGTGCGAATGGCGGTGCTTTACCTCTTGGCCATATCGGCTGACCGCATCAAGTGAGGTGCCTATGCGCGGGGCTGCCGGGCATGGATAGCGGAGCCCTTGTGGCGCAGTGGCCGAGCCTCGAAGCCTGCCAGCGCAGCCTGAACCTCCGCAGCGATGCTCAACGCGACCTCCTGAGGCGTTTCGGCGCCAATGTCGAGCCCGACAGGGCTATGGACGCGCCCCACAGTCACGTCCAGCGCATTCCACCCCACCTGTCCCTCCAGGCGCTCCCACGGTCCCAGCAGCCCGACATACGGGATCTCTCCCTGGTTCAGTGCATTAGCCAGCGATGCGTCTCTGGCCTTGTTATGGTTCATGATCACCGCAGCTGTGTATGGATCAACCTTCACGCGGCTGGAGACCTCTTCCGGATGCATCAGGAAGGTGTAGCTATGTGCGCCCGGGATACTTGCCTTCAGCGCGGCAGCCGGCCTGGCGCCAACCACTTCCACCAGCCATCCAAGGAGACGCCCCATTTGCACGAGCGGCGCAACATCAGGGCCGGATCCAAACAGGATCAGGCGGAAGGGCGGCAAGGCAGACTCCAGGAACAGCTCCACAGTTTCTCGCCCTGAACGTACCCTGATCACGTCCGATCTTGCCCGTCTCAAGCTGTCACGCGCAAAGTCATGGACGTTCAGTGACGAAGGCCAGTTTGGTGTTGCTGTTCCGGGCTCGCCAGACGAAAAAGCCTGCCTAGCACCCAGAAGTCCGCCCGCAGCGCCAATGACATGGGCCAGCAGCACAGGTATGCGCTTCTCCAGGTACGGCGCAAGCATATCGAGCCCGCCTGATGCAGGCTCGATAAGAACGTGCACGGCACCGGCGCATCCAGCGCCGTACCCCGCCGCGTTGTTTTCATCCGTCAGGTCGTAGCGCCGTATCACTGCTGTGCCCGTTCGAAGCACGTCCAGCGCTTCCTGTACCACCTCACTCTCCAGGCAGCCGCCGCTGACCATCCCGTATGCAGTGCCGTCGGACTCCACAATCATCCTGGCCCCGGGCAGTCGATACGTTGATCCCTCTTTCTTTACTACCGTGGCAGTGGCAAACGGGGTGCCGGCGCGCTGCAGCCGGGCGGATAAGGCAACAAGGTCAGACAGGTTCATACCGGCTGGGTGGTTGCCGGTCGCGGACCAGCCTGTGCAACTTCAGGGGCACAGTGATCCTCGTACAGCTTGAAGTTTTCGTCGAAGAGTCCGGCCAGCTTGGTGGCCACCTCGTCGTATGCACTGGGATCAGCCCAAGTCTGCCGGGGCAGGAGCATGCCGGCAGGCACACCCTGGCACTCCGTGGGGATAGCAAAGCCGAATATGGCATCCGTCACAGTGGGCACCTTCGCCAGCGAGCCGTCATGGATAGCGCCGATGATAGCGCGTGTGTGCTTCAGACTAATGCGGTCCGCTGCGCCATGGCGTCCGCCACTCATGCCGGTGTTGATCAGCCACGCATGCACATTGTGCCGGCTCATCTTTTTTGCCAGCAGCTCCGCGTACTTGCTTGGATGCCACACCAGGAAGGCAGCCCCAAAGCACGCCGAGAAAGTCACCTGTGGTTCGCTGACACCCATCTCGGTGCCTGCGACCTTGGCTGTGTAGCCACTGATGAAGTGGTACATCGCTTGCGCCGGCGTGAGCTGCGCAACCGGGGGCAGGACCCCGAAAGCATCGTAGGTGAGAAAGATGACATTAGTCGGGTGACCCCCGACAGCGGGCACCTTCGCATTCTCTATGAAGGAGAGAGGATAGGCCGCCCGCGTGTTCACTGTGATGCTGGTGTCGGTGTAGTCAACTTCGTGGGTGACAGGATCAAACACGACATTCTCCAGTACTGCGCCAAACCGTATAGCCCGATAGATTTCGGGCTCTTTTTTGGCGGACAAGTGAACCGCTTTGGCGTAGCATCCGCCTTCAATGTTGAAGATGCCGGCATCGGTCCAGCAGTGCTCATCATCACCGATGAGGCGGCGGCTGACGTCGGCCGACAAGGTCGTCTTGCCCGTGCCCGAAAGGCCAAAAAAGAGTGTCGCATCACCTTCCGGACCCTCGTTGGCGCTGCAGTGCATCGAAAGCACGCCATTGAGCGGCATGAGGTAGTTCATGACAGTAAAAACGCCCTTTTTCATCTCGCCGGCATACTCCGTGCCCAGGATCACCATCTCCCGGCTTTCAAAGGAGATATCCACGCTGGTCTTTGACGACATGGATGTGGTATGCCGGTTGGCAGGGAACTTGCCGGCATTATATACGACGTAGTCCGGGCTGCCATAATTCTGCAGCTCCTCATCGGTGGGTGTAACTAGCATGTTGCGCATAAAGAGCGCGTGGTAAGGCAGTTCGCAGATCACGCGCACCTTAATGCGCCATCGGGGATCCCATCCCGCATAGCTATCAACGACATACAGACACTTGCGGGTGTTGAGGTAGTCTATGGCACGTTCCCGGTTGATTTCGAATACATGCTCGTCGATGGGGATGTTGACAGGTCCCCACCAGATGTTGTCCGCGCTCTGCGGATGTTCCGTGATGCGCTTGTCTCGGGGACTGCGGCCCGTCTTGCTGCCGGAAGAAATTGCTAGGGCGCCGGGGCGCGTGATAGCCGCCGATGAGTCCTGGCTCATGGCATGCTCATACAGGACCGCAGGAACCATGTTGCGCCGTACATCCTTAACGTGAATCCCGTACTGCTCCAGACTGACAGGTGCTGCCATAAGTGTTGGGTCCAAGGAGAGGGGCTGTGAGGGCGTAAACGAGGTTGCGGGCGATTGTTGCAGTTCCGCGTGTGAATCTGCCGTGCAGATCCGATCCGCACGCGCCTATGTGTAAAGGGACTCGATGTGGTCGTGGTACTTGTCTTCCACCACGCGGCGCTTCACTTTCAACGTCGGCGTCAGCTCGCCGGTGTCAATGGAAAACGGCGTGTCCAGTATGCGGAATTTCTTGATCTGCTCCCAGTACGGTTTGCCCAGGTTGACGCTGTCAACGACCGCCTGCACCCGTGCAAGGACCTCAGGGTCAGTGGACGCCTCGCCTGTCGGACCAACCTCTTTTTCTATCGTGGCCGGATCTACGATGATGAGTGCGCCGCAAAACTTGCGGCCCGGCCCAACGACAATCGCCTGCTCAATCAGCGGGCTGTTGCAAAGCCCTACCTCAATCGGGGAAGGCGCTATGTATTTTCCTGTGGACAGCTTGAAGAGCTGCTTCTTGCGGTCCGTTATGTAGACGTGACCATCCTCGTCCATCCGGCCAATGTCTCCGGTATGAAACCACCCGTCCGCGTCAATCACCTCTGCCGTCTTGTCGGGCATCCCGTAGTAGCCCTGCATGATGTTGGGGCCCTGCACAAGGATTTCGCCATCATCCGCGATCTTGACCTTCACGCCGCGGATACACTTGCCCACAGACCGGGGCTTCAGGTCATCACTCGTGTAGCACGTGATGACCGGAGCGGTTTCGGTCAGCCCGTAGCCCTGGCCACAGGTAATGCCCAGTCCGTTAAAGAACGCCTGGATACCGGGCGCCAGGGCGGCACCGCCGGAGGTGAAGTACCGCAGGTTGCCGCCAAAATTTTCGCGAATCTTCTTGTACACGAGCTTTTCCGCCAACTTGTGGCCGATGGGCCCGCGGCCCCTCTCCACGTCATATGCTTCCGCCAGTCGGAGTGCCCACCGGAGAAGCCTGCCCTTTGGACCCTTGGTTGATGCTGCCAGCAGGTTAAGCCCGGCATGAACCTTCTCCAGCAGACGGGGCACGGTCGTCATGTGATGCGGACGGGCCGTCTGGATGTCTTCTTTGATCTCAAGAAAGTCCTCGACAAAGTATATGGGGCAGCCCAGGTATAGGTAGGCTATGCTGGCCACGCGCTCAAAGGAATGGGACAGCGGCAGATAGGACAGACCTGTAACGGGTGGCGTAAAGGGCAGACGCTCTCCAACGGACACCACGTTTGAGGTAATGTTGCCATGCGAAAGCATGACCCCCTTCGGTACGCCTGTCGTGCCGGACGTATAGACGAGTGTCGCCAGGTCGCCTTCCGTTATCTGCGGCTTCTCGAATTCGGTGTGGTCCCGGCCGCGCGCAAGCACTTCGGCGTAGGTTGTATCTCCGAAGTCTCCGAAGATGCTGATGACGGACTCGAGAGATTCAACGTCCTTAAGGTCTTGCGGGCATCCAGCGTACAGCTCCTGTGTGGATACGATATACAGGCGTGCCCCGGCGTTGTCAATGATGTATCTGATCTGATCGCCGGGCTGCGTGGTGTAGATCGGCACGGTCACAGCACCAAGAGTCAGGACCGCCTGGTCGACGATCAGCCACTCTGCGCTGTTTTCCGCGTGCAGCGCAACACGGTCACCCTTTCGGATTCCCATGTGGTGCAACCCGCAGGCGAAGTGGCGGACCTGTGCTTTGAAGTCCGGAACGGATGTGTCAATCCATACGCCGCCGCGTTTTGTGGAGCAGGCTATGCTCCTGTTCTTCGTGAGGCCTTCAGCAACAACAGCTGGAATGGTAAGACTATCAGGCATTGCACATTGATGGTGGCAGGTTAACGGATATCACGAAGGCCAAGGCCGCTGCACGTGGGCGCCCTTGTCCTGCCTAAAGGTACGCCACCAAGGGACCGGGTTCCACCGTTACCATGTGCTCCGTGGCAACCTGCAGTCGCCCGGGGCGTTAACACTGCGCCTATGCATGTCTCCGGACCCTGATGCCAGCCGCGCTCTCACACATCACGCCAGAGGGCGATGCGCGCATGGTTGATGTGTCGCGCAAAGCCCCCACGCTAAGGACAGCACAAGCCGCCGGGCGCGTTGTGCTGGGCGAATCCGCCTTCAGGGCGTTGTGCGATCAGTCACTCAGCAAAGGCGACGTGCTGGCCACCGCAAGGCTTGCGGGCATAATGGGCGCGAAGCAGACATCAGCGCTGATCCCGCTGTGTCACCAGATTCCCCTTGCTTCTGTAACGGTGGACTTTGAATGGGACGAGCCAGCACGGGCCATCGTAGTTTTGGCCAAGGCTGTTTCAGTAGGGTCTACCGGTGTTGAGATGGAGGTCCTGACTGCGGTGACCGTGGCGGCACTCACAATCTATGACATGTGCAAGGCGGTATCCAAAGCGATACGCATTGACGATGTCCACCTCGTCTCCAAGACGGGTGGCACGAGCGGGGCGTATCACCGCCGGCACATCTGACCGAAAACCTAGATACTCTTTGTGATGGAAAACCTGTTAAATCTTGGCAGTGTGATGCTCATCATTCTGGTCGTAGTCGGCCTGATGATGCTCCTTTACTTTGTGCCGGTGCGGCTGTGGATCACGGCCATCTTTTCCGGTGTGCGTCTGAAGCTGTTCCGGGATCTGGTGGGAATGCGTCTTCGGCGTGTGCCACCCGACCGGATCGTGAAGCCGCTCATCACAGCACACAAGGCGGGTATTCCGGCGGAAACGCCCAAGCTGGAGGCGCACTACCTGGCGGGAGGTAATGTGCAGCAGGTTGTGAATGCGTTGATTTCTGCGGACAAGGCGGATATCGATCTGCCGTTTGAGCGTGCTACGGCCATCGATTTGGCTGGTCGGGACGTTTTTGAGGCGGTGCAGGTTTCGGTCAACCCGAAGGTTATTGAGACGCCTCCAATTTCGGCTATTGCGAAAGACGGAATCCAGCTCCGGGCGGTTGCCCGCGTAACCGTACGTGCCAACATAGAACGGCTCGTAGGCGGTGCCGGCGAGGAGACGATCATTGCACGTGTAGGGGAGGGTATTGTGTCCACTATAGGGTCCAGCGAAACGCACGCGGATGTTCTTGAGAATCCGGACATCATATCCAAGACGGTACTGGCCAAGGGACTAGACTCCGGGACGGCCTTCGAGATCCTGTCCATCGATATCGCTGACGTGGATGTTGGGGAGAACATTGGTGCGAAGCTGCAGACGGATCAAGCGGAAGCTGACCTGCAGGTGGCACGTGCCAAGGCCGAAGAGCGGCGTGCTGCAGCCGTTGCACGTGAGCAGGAGATGGTAGCGAAGGTGCAGGAGCAGCGTGCGCGCGTCGTGGAGGCTGAAGCCAGGGTCCCGACCGCTATCGCGGACGCCTTCCGCAACGGGCAGCTGGGTGTGATGGACTACTACAACATACGCAATATCCAGGCCGACACGCAGATGCGTAACACCATCGGCGGCGGCAGCGAGGAAAGGTCTAGCGCGGATCTGTAGCGTGCGCGGCGGCCGGGCCGCGCTGGTGCCTGATCCGTACAAGATCGATCCGATGGGTCGACGCCTGCTGGATCACAAAGTGGCAGTCGCCGAGCGTAAATTCTTCCTGCGTATCGGGGATCGTGCCGCGCATCTCCAGAATGTACCCGGCTACGGTTTCATAGTCGCCGGTCGGCAGGCTGAGGCCGAAGTCTTCGTTCAGCACGTTAATCTCAGCGCGTCCACTGGCCAGGATCACGCCGGAGCCAAGCTGTCGTACAACGACGTCGTCAGAATCAAACTCGTCCTGAATATCGCCGAAGAGCTCTTCCAGGAGGTCTTCCCGTGTGATCAGGCCCGCAGTGCCCCCGTACTCGTCAATCACGATACCGATCGACGAGCTGGTGTCCCGGAACTCCCTAAAGAGTTCCTTGGAGGGCTTAGCTTCCGGCACAAACTTTGCTGGACGGATGATCTCTTTCAGCGAGCGTGGTGACTTGAACAGGTCGTGGGCAAAGGCAATACCCACGATGGTGTCAATGTTGTTCTGATAGACGGGTATCTTTGAGTAGCCGGATTTGATGCACTGGGCACGCAGCTCCTCAATAGAGGTGCCTTCGTCGACCGCTATGATGTCCGTGCGTGGCGTCATGGACTCCTTGACCCGCTTGGCGCGGAGCTCCAGTACGTTGCTGAGGATCTCAGACTCCTCTTTGTTCAGATCCAGTGACCCCTGTTTGCGGCTCTCTTCTATTATCAGCTCAAACTGGCGTCGCGGAAGCTGCACATGCCTGGCGTTGCCGGTCCGTAACAGCCGGAGGAGCAGGTGCGAGGCCTTTGTGGCCAGCACGACCAGAGGTTTGAGCAGCCGGTAGGCCACAGACAGCGGCAGTGCCAGCACAAACACGGCATGCGATGCCGAAGCCCGCGCAACAGCTTTGGGGAGGACCTCACCTATGAGCAGCACGATCAGCCCCGCTATCAGGGATTGCGTGACCAGTACCACGACACGCGGTGCAGGCTCGGTGATCCCGACAGTGCTCACATAGAACTGACCAAGGGGTTCCGTCAGCAGCAGTGCCATGACGGTGGAGTAGGTGACCAGCGCGATGTTGTTTCCCACCAGTGTGGTCGTGAGAGAGCGTTCCGGCACCTCCAGGAAGCGCATCACCAGCTTTCCCACAAAGCCGCGTCGCTGTGCCAGTGCCGCGACACGCAAACGGTTGGAGGCAACGAATGCGATCTCCGAGCCGGAAAAGAACGCGCTGCACACCAGCGCTCCAATGATGATAGCCAGCTCCGTCATCATGTAACGGGGCCGTCAGCGTACTCTTGAGTCGGGTGTGGGGTCAAGCTCATTGCTCAGGACTGATTGCCGTCAGTGACGTAGGAAGCGCGTTCAGCCGATCCTGCGAGGCGGCACGGCTGCAGCCTGTGTTCATGGCGCTTCGCATCGGTGTCGATTCTTCGCAAGGCCTGCTCTTCGGTGAGGTCCGGGACACTTGCAGGGGTGGTCGCACTTGTCTGCTCGGATCTGCCTGGACAGGTACCGTTCGGTGCTGATAAGAGTGCGCTGTAAAGTGCCATCGGATTAGTCTAGGAGTCTGCGGGATGAAGTATCACTGCTGCTCGCATCCGGCACTTCAGCCAATGGATCTACCATGGTGCCCAGGATGGACTCAATCTCTTCAATCATTGTCTCGGCATGGACGCTCTGGGTGATTAGTTCGTCCAGCTGACTGGAAACATCTGGGGAGTCCCCCAGCGTCAGAGACTGCTCGTGGATGTTCATGAGGAGATCTGAGAGTGCATCGACCTGCGCATTGATCACAGCAAGCTGCTCACGGCTGGTATGAGCACGGGCCAGACGCTCTTCCAGAATCTTTATACGGTGTGAATTAACCGCTTGTACAGGATCACTACTGGCTGACTGCTCATGCCGGAGGCGCTTGATCGTGCGGCGCAAGGCGGGCACCCTGACCGTTTTCAGGTGCTCTTCGTAGCGCTGCTTCCGGTACAATAACGCAAGGCAGGATGCAAGCACGCTATCAACTGCGGCAGCTTGTGTGCCAAGGAGCTGCTGTGAAGTGCGGCTCAGGTTTCGGTAGTTGTGTTCGGTCTTGCGCTGCAGCCGGCGAAGACGCAGGTAATGGCGACGGTTGTGCCGGCTCAGCTGGCTGTAGCAGCGGTGTAATGCAAGCCGCCTGGCGTGTCGGGCTTTGTGGGCATCAACAGCACGTCTGACACGCGGATGAGCTGACAGCCGAAAAACTGTCACGTACTCGGCAGTAACCAGTACAGCGAGGCTGGGCACAGCGAAAGCGGCACCAAGGATACCCAGTGCCCAAAGCGTCGCTGCAGCACCGATGGCGGCTATCACCAAGAGGTTCCCCGGGCGCCAGAACAGTGCCCGAACATGCCTTTTCCTGTTGCTGCTCACAAACTGCCGGTGCAATGAAAACCGGTTGCCGGCTCCCAGTTCACGGCCTGCCGTCCTTCCGCGTTCTAGTGCACCTGTTGGCGGGCGCTGGATCTCTGCGGTTCGTCCTCAAGGTCCAAGGGGTCAAATTTGCCGAGACCGCTCAAAGCCTGATTCCCAAAAACTGACTCAATCTGGCTCAGACTGGATTCGGCCTCTTCCACGTCAGCCAGAAGGACATCGAGCTGAACAGAGATCTGCTCCGGATTCTGGAGTGTGATGGACTGCTCGTGGATATAGTCTATGACATCCTCGATGGTTTCTATCTGCGCGTTAAGGATCTCAAGATGCTCCTGACTCTTTTTGAATCTCGCCAAGCGCTGCTCAAGAACCTTGAAACGGCGTAGCTTGACACGTCGGACATACTCAGAGGCAACCTGCATCTCCTCTCTGAGCTGAGTCATATCGTCCAGCACCTCTCTCTCCTGGACACGGGTGGAGTACAGCGTATACCGCTCCTGCTGTAACATCATCTTCAGGCAAGATGTAAGCAGTCCGTCAATTTTCTTCTTGTGACCGTTCAGCAGTCCCTGCGATACATAGCTGAACTTCCTGTAGTTCGCTTCTATCTTTTTCTGCCGGTCACGCAGCTTGACGTAACGGCGCTGGTTTTCACGGCTGAGCTCTGCATAGATTTCGCGGGAGGATGGCGGCTTGGCCATCTCCTTGGTCCAGCGCGCCTTGACAATATTCCGGAACCGCCTGTTGTTAGGCAGTATGCCGAGGATCAGCAGCTCAGCCGCGGCGCCAAGGACAAGTGCCAGGTCGAATGCGGCCGGCAGCAGCTGCCCCAGTGCCAGCGTTGTTCCTAGGATTGCCGCCAGGAATGCCAGATTCCACGGATGCAGGAAAGCCTCTTTTCTGTAGTTGATCTCCTTGTTCTTCATTCAGCCCTCACAGCCAGTCTCAGAATGCGGCCGTCATTGATCAGTAATGTCCGGCATGCGAATGTCCGGCATGCGCCCGATCGTCTTGACTGCCTCTGTCCCACGCTCAGACTCCGGCTCTGCACGCTTCCGGAGTACGCGTGTATCAGCGTGCCGAGCTGCGGTCATATGCGGTGTTGAGGGCGCCTTTGCTTCCAGGGTGACCTCCACCCGCGCCTCGTTGCGTGCAGTCTCCTGGTCGAGCCGGTCCATGAACTCGTTGTGCACATCCACCGCCTGATGGAAGTCTGCGACCATGCGTGCAACGCTTGCCGCTGCTGTCCCGGGTCGTTGTCGCCTTGCCGCGGCCCGCAAGGCCCTGAGCTTCCGCAGATGCGCTTTCTCCTCCTCCTTGAACCGCTTCCTTTCTTCCGGTGTCATCATGGGTCAACAGGTGCTGCTAGCGGACGCGCTTCATAGCTGGACCACCCCTTCCTGCGTCGTCCAGACCCATAGTCTTTGCGACTTCCGGGACCTGCTCCGGCGCTGTGTCATCCGCTTCCTGCTGCATCTCCAGCTGGATCTGCCTGACAATCTCGTCCGCCTGAAACGCCTCAGCATCCTGCTCAACCTTCAGGTCGGTCGCGTCAACGGAATCAAGCGCCACCTCTATACGCGCTTCGTTGCGTGCAGTCTCCTCATCTATGCGCGAGATCATCTCATCATGTGTCTGATCGACACCGGCCACCTCAAACTGCTCCAGCACGCCGGCCACCTCGGCCTGCACCTTTGCACGCTCATGAGCCCGCAGGGCATGCTTCGCTTCTTCAATTTTCCGCTGCCTGTCACGCATGAAGACCTCCTTGACCTGGCGGGCCTTTTCGTATGCCAGATTGGCCTGCTGGAGCTGTGCGGTGGTCTGCTTCACCTCGGCCCTGGCGCGATCAAGCCGAAGAGCGTATTCGCGGGCCAGGTCCTGGCGGCTTTCCCGGATTGCGGCCTTGATCCGGGACGTCAGACCCGCTTCCAGCCCCTTGGCCTTCTTCAGTGCCTTCTCATAGCGAATGACAGCCGACTTGACGTGCGCGATCGTCTCGTTCATCTTCGGAACCTGGTCGTTTAGATCCCGGATGTTCTGTTCCAGGATTAGACGCGGGTTCTCCATAGCGGAGATAGCGCCGCCGAAAACCGACCGGAACAGGCGCTTCAGCCGTGTCCAGAAAGACATAAGACGTACCTCAACAGTTAACTGCGGTCTCGAAATATAGCCACTCACATAATAAGACGATTATGCGGGGGGAAAGATGCACGTGCTGCTACTCCCAGCCATCCTGTGTGAGCCGCCCCATCACACCCGGCAGCGGCGCTGGCGGGGCAGCGGAAAATCTGTAAGCGCTCAGTATGCCGGCGTGAAAGTCATCAACCTGATCCGTCTTCGCGGTGCAGATTGTTGCAAGCCTGTCTCCCGGCCTGACTTCATCACCTGTCCGCCGCCACAGAAATATGCCGGCGTCCGGGTCCACGGTATCCTCTTTGACGGCACGTCCTACGCCCAGGTTCGTGGCAATCCTGCCGATTATACCGGCATCCGTGTCACTGACATAACCGCTGGCGGTGTCCGGCGCATACACATCGTACTGCGGCCGCTCACCAAAGCATGCATCAGTTGCAGATACGTACCGCGGGTCGCCACCCTGCGCCATGACCATCTCAGTGAACTTGTCTCCGACATCCGAGCAGTCCAGCGTCTTCTGGGCTGTCTCGCGGCCCTCCTCCGGCGAGCTGGCAAGCCCCCCCAGGTATAGCATCTCGCCAGCCAGCGCCATGGTAATCTCTTTGACGTCGGGATCATAATTTCGCGCAAAGAACCGGGTGGCTGCCGCGACTTCCATCCGGTTGCCAATAGCCCGTCCGAGGGGCTGGTCCATGCGGGTTATGAGCGCGGTGGTCTTTACGCCGAAAGCCAGCCCAGTGCTGACCAGCGACTCTGCGAGGCGGCGTGCGTCCTGCTCAGTCTTCATAAAGGCGCCGCGACCGCATTTGACATCCAGCACCAGGCCGTCCAGTCCCTCAGCGAGCTTCTTGCTCAGAATGGAGGCGCTGATGAAAGGGATAAAGTCCACTGTGGCTGTCGCATCCCGCAAGACATAGATCAGCTTGTCAGCCGGCGCAATCTCGTCTGTCTGTCCAACGATGGCCCCGCCGACCTCAGCGAGCTGCGAATGCAGCTCTAATGCCGTGAGGTCAGTGCGCAGACCCGCTATGGATTCAACCTTGTCGATCGTACCCCCAGTTATGCCCAGGCCCCGTCCCGCGATCATGGGCACCTTGAGGCCGCACAATACGACCAGCGGAACCAGCACCAGCGAAATCTTGTCGCCAACGCCACCTGTGGAGTGCTTGTCCACCTTGGGGCCGGGGATGTCAGAAAAGTCCAGGACCTTTCCGGAGTGCAGCATGCTGTATGTCAGCGCCGTTGTTTCGTCGGCGTCCATCCCCCGGCAGAAAGCGGCCATAAGAAATGCTGCCGCCTGATAGTCCGGAATTGCCTCGCGAGTATATGCGTCTACGAACGCAGCAATCTGGCGCTTGGAAAGCTTCTTCCCGTCGCGCTTGGCTGTGATGATATCGACGATGTTCAGCATCGGCCGACGGGGCCAGGTGACGCACGTACGGGAAGGATGTGCACCAGCGCAACGGGCGCGCTACCGGCGGACAGATGCCACACGTTTGCCGTACCTGCGCTGGAACTTCTCCACCCGGCCCGCCGTGTCTACGTACTGCCGGCGCCCCGTGTAGAAGGGGTGGTTCGTGCTGTCTACTTCGGATACATACGTGTCCGTCTTCATCGTCGAGCGCGTCTGGAATTCCGTGCCGTCAGCCAGTCGCACGGTGATCAGCTTGTACTCAGGGTGAATGCCCTTCTTCATCGCGGGTGCACGCATTTTGTTAAAAACTCACTGGTACACTAAGTGCTGGCAGGCGGTTCCGCTGCCCCGGTATCCAAGGTGCTTTCCGCGTGCGCTATGCTGTCACGCAGTATGGCAG
>JAAXGV010000183.1 GCA_012271185.1 Rhodothermales bacterium | reverse complement strand
GCGGCAGCCCGAGCTGCGCTCTCGCGGCATGCCGGTTCGGCTATATTGCGTTTTTTCGCTTCCATATGGGCCTTTGTGGCCGACTCTCGGCTTTTCAGGCCGCAGGAGTCGCCTTGGGCCCAAACTCTTCCCTGTTTCGGCGCTGGCGCTTCTTTTTCTCCCGACGTTCTGATACCCCACTTCTTCCACGGGCTGATAGGCATAGATCAGCACTTTCAGCATCATGCGGGGATCATAGGGGGAATTGCGTCGCCCATCCCCCAGATAGAGAGCGTAAGGTCATATCGAAGGTGTCGACCGCGTCACCGATAAAATAGGCCAAGTGCTCTTTTGGCAGCTATTCCTTGGGGTTGGGTGGGAACAGATACGGCTGGTCAGGAGCGTATGGGCGAAACGTAGTAGCCATGATGACCTGCAAGGTGGTTGAGGTACGTGTGCAAATATAGATCACGTGATTTCCGGACCGAAGACACTTCTGGCGTGCAAGCTCATAGGAGTCTGCGCCACAGGAACTGAATTGCCATCAGAGTGGGGAATTTCAGACGAATTGATGCACTTAGTGGGGATTGGTCCCGATTTTCGGCTTCAAGTGGGAAACAGAAGCTGCCGATATTTTCTGACGCGCAGACTCCTAGCTTTCACAGCACACAAAGGGGGGTGACTTCAGTTCCGGGGCCCGCAACGCCTTCATGCAGTCGCGTGCACCAAACCGAGCTGCCCCCAAGCACCCGCCGGCTCTTGTCACGGTGTACAGCCACCATTGTCAACACAACTGCGGAGCGCCAACCCCGCGCTGCGCTTGCATACCGTGAACTAACCAGCGCGGAAGTACAAGCTTGTGGTTAAAGGGCAGAGCAAGGCTATCCTCACTCCCATCCCTGTCTCTGCGCGCCAGGAGGTTCAGAAGTCGTAACGTGCCAGCGCCGCATCAAACTCCTCTTGCGTCTCATGCACAATCACAGTGCCACGCATGCTGTAGTGGCCACCGCCACAGAGCTGTGCACAATTAATCTCCATATCAGGTGCTGCACTGACCTCCACGATGCCGGCTTCCGTCAAGCGATCGAGTACGCGTGTGGACAATCGGCCGCCCCTTTCAACCAGAACCGTCCCATCACTCGCAGTGTAGCTTTCCATGGCAATCCAGCGGTAAGGCGGGTATTGCCGGCGGCGCTGCTGATCGGCATGAACCGACATCGTCTTCGTCATGGCTGCATGAAACTCGCTTGTCGACATCTCCGGCACAAACCATACAGGGATGGACAGGCCGGGAATGGCATCCTGCTTCACGCGCATGTTCGGCAGACCAAAGCTGTGAATGACATCGCGGGCAGTGAGCTCAATGATGACAGGCCTGCCCTTCACAAGGTGAAGCTCGTCTGCAACGATGATGTCGTCCTCGCCATTGGGATCATCCGGGTCGACTGCGAGCGGCTTCGCCAGCGTAGTCCGGCCAAATACCCCGTCCGGGCCCGGATAGACCACGTTCCAGGCAAACTGCTCGGCTACGACATTGATGATGAGAGACTCGCTCTCATCAGGGAAATCATTCTTTATCTCGCTCCATATTGGAAACGCAAAGCCCACCAGAAGCACTGCTTCTGCGATCACAACCGCGCCCTCCACATACGATGACCACTTGCTCTTAACGCCATGGTAGTTGGCCACGCGCTGGCGTTTCGCGCTAAAACGCCACAGCGTGTACAAAAAGAAGGGTGCCCAGAAGATGAACAGCACCAGCATGAGCCAGTGCACCCAGCTCATCATCGCATCTATGGATGCTCCGTGCCCCGAGGCATCCAACGGCATGCCCATCAACTTGCTCAGGTCAAACATCAGTACTTGATCGTTGTCCGCGGCGCAAGGTTGCCGTCTGTGGTTACCTCCAAATTACCCGCCGAAAGGCGCTTGCTCCGGCGCATCGTGTTGACAAAGAACATGCCAATGCCCACACCAACGAAGCTTACCATTGACAGCAGTGCTGCCATGGAAAAGAACAGTGCCCTGATAGTCGGCCCGTTGGCGCCACCGATGCCCAGACACTGCTCGCACGCCAGCGCCGCATCAGGAAGCAGCAGAAGGAGGACAAGGAGCACGCTGACCGTGCAGAACTTTTTCATGGCGTTAGTAGATGCCTACGCTTTTGAGTTTCCGGATGAATCCCACTCCGTAGCAGATAAGGCCTGCGCCGGCACCAAATGCCGCCAGGCCCGCGGCGACCATCATCGCGCGGCTGTCCACAATGCCGCGAAAGGCTGCCCACACGCCAAAGAAAAACACCACCAGCGTGGAGACCGCGATAAAGACGATATGGAAGGACTTAAGTGACACGCAGCAACACAGCAACCATCTCCTGGTCCAGCAGGGAGGCAATGAAGAGCACAAACATCCCGATCAGAAAAGCGGCCGCAAAAGCCAACACCCACATGATTACGCGCTTCTCTCCCTTGAGGTGCATGAAATACAAAGCCACCAGGGAACCCTTGACCATTGCTATGACCAAGGCCACGGCGAGGGCCGGCCCAAGAGGCATGTCAAAGTATGAAACAGCAACAGTGACCAGAGTCAGCAAGAGTAGCGACCCGAACACGATCAGGTACACCCTGACATGCTTTTTGACATCTGATACGGTCATCGCTTCTGCCATGTCACACAAGGTAGATCATTGGAAACAGGAAGATCCAGACCAGATCCACGAAATGCCAGTACAGGCCCGCGATCTCGATCCGATTAGTGAAATGGGCTTTGTCACGCTCGTTGCCGCTTAGCCACATCCTGGTGCCCGGACCCCAGAAGTACGCGTTAACAATGATTCCTCCGGTAACATGAAGGGCATGCAGACCGGTGAGAACGAAGTAGATCCCCAGAAAGATGTTCGTATCCGGACCAACGTGGTGGCTGAATTTCGAACCGTACTCAAACGCTTTTACCACCAGGAATCCAAGCGCCAACAGGATTGTCAACCCCATATGCAGCCTGAAGCCCTTGAAATTGTCCATCTTGAGCGATGCCCAGGACAGCACCATAGTGACGCTGGACGCAATCAGTATCACGGTGTTCAGCGTAGCAAGCGGCACGCTCAGGACCTGATCCGCGCGTGTGGCCATCTCATGCGTATCGAACGTCTCCATGCCTGGCCAGGCATCCGCGCCCATGCGCAGGAATATGTAAGCCGCAAACAGCCCGCCAAAAAGCATGACCTCTGACGCCAGAAAGAGCCAGATGCCGAGCTTTGCGTTGTTGACACCGGTATCGCGGCGCGGGGTTACCTCGTAGGGTATCAGCAATTCCATAGCGCTACGCTTCTACCTTCTCCAAAGCTTCCGCCCGGGTTGCAGGCGGCGGTGCAAGGTCCTGTGACAGGTATGGCTGATCGCTTCCCGGCACATTGTATTCGTACGGATCGCGATACACGCGCGGCACGGTTTCGAAGTTGCCATGAGGAACCGGCATTATGGGGGTCGCTGACCATTCCAGTGTGGTTGCATCCCAGTGGTTGGCCTTCTCCACCTTTTTTCCTCCCTTCATGCTCATGAAAAAGTTGATGATGAAAGGGAACTGGAAGAGGAACAGCGCTGCTGCCGAGACCGACATGACCATGTTGTATTCCAGTACCGGCTCGGAAAAGCTGTATGCCAGCCCGCCGTCAAACAGCCGCCGTGACACGCCGGCCAGTCCCTGGATGAGCATTGGGAAAAAGATCCCGTTCATAGAGATTATCGTTCCCCAGAAATGCACCTTCCCCAGCGTATCGTTCAGCGTACGCCCTGTCATCTTGGGAAACCAGTAGTAGATGCCGGCAAAGAGCGCCAGTATGGTGCCAGGCGCCACGACATAGTGAAAGTGCCCGATCACATAGTAGGTGTCGTGCAGCGGAATGTCCGTCGGTGCAAGACCCAGCGGCAGGCCGGTAAGCCCGCCAATGCCGAACATGGGCAAGAACCCCAGCGCAAAGAGCATTGGCGTCGAAAACCGGATCGAACCACCCCAAAGCGTAATAAAGAGCGCGGACAGAATCACGACCGACGGGATCGAGATGATCATCGTCGTCACCTGGAAGAAAGCGCTGATAGCCGTGCCCATGCCCGTAATGAACATGTGGTGTGCCCACACGATGAAGGACATGAAACCCAGGAAGATCAGGGAGTACACCATAAGGCGGTACCCCCAAAGCGGCTTGCGCGTGTTGTTGGCGACAATTTCGGCCACAATCCCCATCGCCGGCAAGATGAGCACGTACACTTCCGGGTGAGCAAGAAACCAGAAGAGGTGCTGCCAAAGCAGCGGACTGCCACCTCCTGAAACCTCCAGTGGACCCTCCGCTGTCACCAGCCCGCTAGGCAGAAAGAAGCTGGTACCCAGCAGCCTGTCCGCAAGCTGCAAAAAACCGGCTGCTTCCAAGGGCGGAAAGGCCAGGAGCAGCAGGAAAGCCGTGACGAACTGTGTCCATACAAAAAACGGCATCCGAAAGAAGGTCATCCCCTCCGTTCGAAGCTGTATGATCGTTGTCAGAAAGTTTATCGCGCCCAGCAGTGAAGAGGTGATAAGCAGCACCATGCCCCACAGCCACATCGTTTGCCCCATCGTCTCTATATCAGCCAGTGGAGGATAGGATGTCCACCCGGCCTTTGCAGCACCCTGCGGCACAAAGAAGCTTGCCAGCATCACGATACCACCCCAGAAAAAGAAGTGGTAGCTGGCCATGTTCAGCCGTGGAAACGCCATATCAATGGCGCCAATCTGGAGCGGCACAACGTAGTTACCGAAGGCGCCAACAGCCAGCGGCACAATCCCCATGAACACCATAATGGTGCCGTGCATGGCACCGAACTGGTTGTACATCTCGGGGGTGAGTGCACCGAGCAGCGGGATCTCCACGCCGGGGGACGCCAGCTGCCAGCGCATGAGCAGCATGAGTATGAAGCCGAACAGCAGGAAAAACAGCGCTGTGATCCCATACTGGATACCAATGACCTTGTGATCGGTCGAGAACCAGTACTTGCGCCAAAATCCTACATGGTGCCCTTCATGCGATCCCGCATGATCATCTTTTGTCGCCATGATATTCCCAATCAAAAGGCGCACGGCAGCACCGAGCGCCTTCTGCTTTAGCTCGCAGCCGAATAGGTGAAGTCGGCCTGCCCCGACTCACCATCCCCTACGGTCACCTGCATCTCCTGCGTGCCAAACTGCTCATGCCATGCCGTAACCGTATACGTGCCTGAAGGCAGTCCGCTGATGGAGAAGGCACCGTCTGCACCACTGGTGGCATGGTAGGGATGGTCCAGTACGCCGACGTAGGCCTGCATCCAGCTGTGAACATCGCACTTGACAGAGACCATCACCTCCTCCACCAGGAACGTTTTCTCCAGGTAGTCTCCCTCGTTAGGCGTGGACTCGTTAAAGGAGCGGTTATGCTCCGGGAACGGATGCACATTGTGCTGGAAAGGATCGCTGTTTTCGATGCGCAGCGTTTGCCCGGTCTGCATACCCAGCACACGTGGCGCATACTGGCAGCCAACCTGGTCAAGTACCACAGCCTCAGCGGGCGTGGCGAACGAATACCCGTCCGGCAGGCCTGCCGATACATACACAAATGTGTTCTGCAGAGCGCCATCGCTCACAAGAGCGTCTTCGGAAAGCGGAGCCTCGTCATGCTGGTCCATGCATTCGGGCTTCATCCGAACGGGTGTGCGTGCTGGCGCTTCACCGTCGAAGGTTATCGTGCCCGCGATGGAGGCGGTCCCCAAGGGTGTGCTTTCGGCAGCCTCAGTGGCCACCGAAACTTCTTCAGAGGCTCCCGCGTCCTCACTGCTCCCGCCGCCGCAAGCAGACACAAGCAGCGTCACAACGAATGCCAGCGCAAAAAATCGCATAGGTACAGGTGTTAGTTTATATGTCGCCGCGCAAAGATACGCGTTAGCTCAGACTCTATCAGTACCTTCGGAATATTCACACGACCTCCATACACTCTTCACAGAAGAACACCACCATGGCTTGGGTGTGGACGCTTTACGAGAAGTATATCCGCGGAAAGCTGGCCAACAGCGGCAACAATTCGCCCACAGAGGCGGAGCTTGAAGCGGCCTTTCTGCGATCCATGAGCCGATCGTCTGTCACGATCCTGGTGCAGGTACCCATACCGAATTCCGTCCGGTTCAAGGGCCTGGCACGGGGCACCATACTGGAGATGTCCGAACTGCTCACCGACCCGATGACGTACCTGAAAGAGAAGTATGGGGGTGGCAAGTTCAAGCTCAACTTCCACGAGGGGTGGCACTTCGTGTCCACAAAAAACTTCAAGCCTGACGGTCCGCCCCTCTGGGAGGATATGCCGGAGATCAGCTTCTAGCCCCACCAGCCCTGATGACGCAGCCGCATCCGGCCCGAACCACTGTCAACTGGCGCGACCGTGTCGTCGTCTTTCTGGCTTTTCTGACCTCTTCCGAGTGTCTGGATGCTTGCAAGCGCCAAGCCAGACCAGAGGAGCTGGCCGGGGCACTCACCCGCATCTGGTTTGACGACATCTACGTGCCGGGCGAAGAGTACGTAGACGGACTCAAGGGTACCAACAGGGACGAGCACATAACGGTCTTCAACGCTTGCTTTTCTGAGGAGGAGCGGGAAAGCCTGGCAAGGTTCCACGGTTTCTTTGAGCTCCGTCTGGATTTCCTCACCAACTCCGTACTTGGTCGCGGATTTTTCCCGGAAAATGACTCCTGGCAGAGCATTCTGAAGCACGCCTCCTACCTTTTGGATGAGCTTGACCCCGAACCGGACTGGGTACGGCATATGCTGGCCTCGCTGGCCTCACAGCCACCGCGTCTTCTGGTAAGCAGCCTCAGAGGCCACACGCTGCCCTCACAGTGCACAACCGGTGCACCCACCCGGTAAGAGTGCGCTGCACAGCGCGACCTCGTTCGCCTGTGTGCCGGCACGGAGGTCCACCGGCTTCTCTGGCGATGGAGGTGCTGTGCGGGACGCGCCCAGGCCTGGCATGCACCGTGCCGCGATACCCTCGTGTCTGCCTGCCCGCGGCACAGGAGAGGAAGCGGCACGCCAACACAGCATCACATCGGTGGACAGCAGCTGCCGGGCAGGAGCGGTGTACGGCAACAGGCTCAGTGGCCCCCTGAATCCTGGCGCCCGGCCTGCCCTCTCATGGCGTCCATCACCGCTCCGTCTACCAGATCATGACCGTGTTGCCTGGCATAGTCCTCCGCACTGCGCTGCACCATGGGTCTGACAAACTCCGGGATGCGTTCGATACGGGCCTTGGCCTCATCGGTCCACTGCATGGATCCACTGTTGAATGCCTCTACCACAACGCCCGTAAACGGGCACTTGGAGGCCGCGCCAGCCTGACCGGGTGCAGGTATCTCTTCGCGCTTCCCCTGCAGGTTGGACCGGAGCATCTCCATCGGGGAGGCCGCCCGGGTTTGACCGCCAATCTTCACGCCCAGGGAGCGCACCATCTGCGTTTCCATCCTGTTCGTCAGCATAGCCATGCTGTAGCCACACCCCAGGCAGTGGTACACAATAGACATCGTGCCTTCAAACGGCCCGTGCGTCTCACGCAGCGCCATAGGTTCATCACAAGGCACACAAAGGAATTTCATAGTCTATTGGTATAGGTAATGCTGGATGCGGGCTGCCAGCGCCATGATCGCATGGCCCGCCGGAGAGTCGGCGTGCCGGGCAAGGAATGGCTCACCATCATCGGCTGCAAGGGCGAGCCGCGGGTCGAACGGGATGCGCCCAAGAAACGGTATGCCGTGCGCTTCCCCAAGCGATTCACCGCCCGATGCAGGAGCAAGGAACCGTTCCTGATGACCGCATGAAGGACATCGGTATGTGGCCATGTTCTCCACAATCCCGATAAGGGGCACGTCCGCCACCTGCGTTGCTGCTGTGATGGAGCGGGCCACCACCATCTGTGACACGGCCGTCGGACCCGTGACAACAACAGCACCCGACAGGTCAGGAACAAGGTCTGCAAGGTTTGGCAACCTGTCGGAACCAGGCGGAAGATCTGCCAGCATGATGTCCAGCGTACCCCATGCCGTGTCCGCGATCAGCTCGCGGAGCGCAGCCATCTCAACCATCGGGCGCCAGGTATAGGCGTGGTTCTGCGTCGGCGCATGCCACAGAACCGCCGTCGCATCCTGCGGCAAAAACAGGTCCATTGACATGACCTTGACACCAGTCGCACTGACAGCCGGCTGCATCCCGCCACCGTCCGGTATCGGTGTATGGCGCCGCACACCCGTCATGCGTGCCATCGATGGACCATTGATGTCGGCATCCACAACACCTATCCGGTACTCCAGAGCGGTCAACGCCTCGGACAAGACGGCCGTCACGGTACTTTTGCCCACACCCCCCTTGCCACTCATGACGGCTACAACATGGTCAACCTGGGCCAGACGGTCCTGCAGGCGCGCCATCTGCTCCGCCACCTGCCCTATCACATCGGAGCCTCCATCGGCAGCAATGTCGTGGTACGTCTTCAAGCGTCGCTCCCGGCCTGCTCCCGGATCATTTCCTCCATGATCTTGAGACTTTCCCTGATGCCTGCTTCGACAACCTGCAGCGTAATCAGGGTGGTGTTCAGACCGCTGGCTACCGCTTCAATGCGCTCCTTGGTCCGGATACGCATGAACCCTTCCGGCACGCGGCCCAGGCGGCCCAGCGCCTCCCTCGTCCACATAAAAGGGCCATCCTGCACCAGCGCTTCAGCAGCGGGTCTGGTATCGGTGTCACGG
>JAAXGV010000098.1 GCA_012271185.1 Rhodothermales bacterium | reverse complement strand
CCTTCCAGCAGTCCTTCAAGCTTGGCCATTCGTTCCCGGAGCTGAGCTTGACTACGCACGACAGCGGTAATCCGTTCACTTAACTTGGAGATGTCCTGACGCAACCAGGCAAACAAGCCAACCAACAGGGCGGCGAGGCCGATAAAACCACCGATCTCAATCGTCATGTTGGTAGTTTGGCACATCACCTTCCGTTCGATCAAGGTGGTAATTATCCTGGACTTTCCCCATTTTTCATAGGGGAATTATATACCTAAGTAGCCAATCAGCACTTGACAATTCCCTCGTAAGTGGTACAATAGTAGCCAGTTAAGGGGGGATGAGGCATGGCAAAAAACAAGCAAAAGGGACCGGGCAAGCACTACCGCAAGGGCATGACGCTGGATCGGCTGATGGGCATGTTCCCGGACGATGCGACGGCGGAGCAGTGGTTTATCAAGCAGCGATGGCCGTCGGAGATCTGCTGCCACTACTGCGGCTCCCTGCGGGTAGCCACGGTCAAGCATCCGACGATGCCCTACCGGTGCAAGGATTGCCGCAAGCACTTCAGCGTGCGCACCGGCACGGTCATGCAGAGCAGCAAGATCGGGTACCGGGCATGGGCCATTGCCATCTACCTGTTTACCACGGGCATCAAGGGCGTCTCCTCGATGAAGCTGCACCGTGACCTCGGCATCACGCAAAAGTCGGCATGGTTCATGGCGCACCGGCTGCGCATGGCCTACGAGGACCGCATGGGCAGGTTTGGCGGACCCGCCGAGGTGGACGAAACCTACATAGGCGGCAAGGAGAAGAACAAGCACGCCAGCGAAAAGCTCAACGCTGGCCGTGGGGCTGTCGGCAAGGTGCCAGTCGTGGGCATCAAGGACCGCAGCAGCAACAAGGTTTCCGCTGCCGTGGCTGGTGGCACGGACAGGAGGACGCTACGCAGGTTTATTGCCGTCCACTTGACTCTAGGGGCGGAGATCTTCAGCGACGATTTTCCGGCCTACAAAGGGCTGCGCAACCACACAGCCGTCAAGCACTCGGTGGGGCAGTACGTCAACGGCCAGGCGCACACCAACGGCGTGGAGTCCTTTTGGGCTTTACTCAAGCGCGGGTACTATGGCACTTATCATCAGATGAGCCCCAAGCACTTGCAGCGCTATGTTGATGAGTTTGCAGGCAGGCACAACGCGCGGAGCATGGATACCACGGAGCAGATGCAAGGTGTGGCGCGGGGCATGGATCAGAAGCGGTTGCGGTACAGGGATCTGGTGGGGTAGGATGGGGATAGAGGTAGGTGATGCCACCTTCCACCGTAACAGCAGAGACGCAGAACCTCGTCTGGCATGAATACTTCTCTGTAGTGCGTCTCAACCGCTACTATACTGAGCTACACCAGCGCCATAGAAAGTGGAGAGACCGACTTCAAATATCCCTGCTGGTAATTCCGGCAGGTGGTGTTCTTGGTATCATTGAAGACCTCCGTGCTCCTCAATGGGTTGTCCCCATTGCCAGCCTTTTGGTAGTTGGGCTGGTTTGTGCAAATTCTATTTGGGGCCTTTCCAAGAAAACTGTTGTGCTGGAGGTTGTCGCCTACGAATGCACCAGATTGGAATTAAAATGGATGCATTTGTGGATGGATGCGTGGTTGGGTCGGATATCCGATAAAGCAGCAAGGGAGATGAACCGCGCATTGATGGATCGCTTGAATGCCATCACAGACCGGCCTTATCAGGCTGGAGTAGGGGAAGACTCCGACTTGAACGAACAATGCCAAAAGGAAGCCAAAGCAATCATTGAGCAGAGATGGGCTTCTTTATCCGCTGAAGACGCAGCCCTATCTGTTACTTCTTAGGCGGGGGAGGTGGTTTCGGAGGTGGAACCTTCGGGGATGGCAACGGCTTGCCCGAATCCCTTATGTGGTCTCCTCTTGGTGGTGGTGTTACTTCACGAAGCTCTCTAGGCATAGTCACTTCCTCTTTTACACTTTCACAACTACGCTTCAGTAATCCTTCTAGCCCTCCGGTTTTATCCCCGTAACCTCTGGAAAGCCCTTTGCACATTGTGGACAACACCAGCGAGGACTACAACAGAGGTAGCTTATCACAGCCTACTTGATGCGTGAAAACGCCGTGCCTGTTTTGGCTGCCATAACCAACCCATTTACCGCTGCATCCGGGGCAAACCCCTTTTCTCGTAGCGCAACGTAGCCTGCCCACATCTCGCTGCATTTCCATCGTTTCTTGGGGTTGATGTTGGCGCGCGACGCCAACTTGTACATGCTGGTAATCGCTTGCACGTAGGTTTCATCCACGTCCAGCCCGCGCGCTTTGAGCAGGTTCCAAGATTGCTGCATCATGTCGGCGGCATCGCGGGGCGGGATCTTACAGGCTTCGGAAGCATTCAGCAGGTAGGTAGTGAACAGCTTGGTGTTGCGGTCCTCATTGGCGTAGTCGCCAGCTATCACGGCCATCTTGTAGCCGTACTCCTTGGCCTCCTTGGTCTTCTGGCTTTGCCCCTGTGACAGTATGGCCAACGCTGCAACGGCACCGACCACATACGCACTCCTCCATGCAGTACCCATGGCTCTCTCCTTTCCAATCGCTTGGTGCCCGGTAATGGGTGCCGGGCCTGCGACAGGCAGGAAAGAGTCAGCCCACTTGCTTATTCCCCTGGTTCAAGCCCAAAGCCCAGGCGTCCCTGGACTCCGTTCCGCTTGAACACAAGGCGGGTGTTTTATTCACAAGAGACCCGGCATGGGGTCTCTTCCCATCTGTCGCTGCTGGCACTATGGCTTAAACGCAGGGGAAATGCAATGAGGGTTGGAGACTGCGTGATAGAATGGGTAGAGTAAAGGCGAAAGGAGTTGATAAATGGCGTGGCCTAACAGAAATGGGATTACTAAAGCTGACCTGAAGCAAGCACTTAATGAACTTGAGCAACGGCTAACCGCCAATGCAGACGATGCACATGCGGCGATTGGCAAGCGGCTGGATCGGATCGACGACAGACTACGCAAGATCGACAATAGGCTACATAACCTGGAAGCCAAGCTCCTTTCTCCAGCGGAGCGCGTACCACAGTAGCACTACCAAGAGGAGCCACACCATGAGCGCGGAAAGACATCTATAATGGGCGGGTAAGGAGAGGTTCATCGAAATGCCGCTTTGGCTGCAAATCATATTGCAGGCTTTGCCCGCTATTGTTTCTGGCATCACGTTGGTAGTCTTGTACTCGAGGCTTTCTAAGGTAAATGATTCTATCAACGGATTGAGCCATCGAGTCTCGCACTTAGAGGGACTTAACGAGGGTGAGTTCAGAGAACAGATCAGGCAGAGGTTAAGAAGTCGCTACCCTGCTACTGTGAGGCGACCGAGGTCATGACTACTGATGAACAGTTAAACCGAATACGGGGCGAGATATATGGACTCGTTCTAGTCGTTTCTCGCAACGCTGCGTTTTCCTGTAGGTCCGAACAGGAAGCACAAGAAGTGCGTCAGCAGATCAAAATAGCTCTTGATCACCTAAAGGGCGATGATGATCCCTTTGGCAAAGGTATAGCCTCAAGCCTGGCCGATGTGCTAGACGTTTTCGAGAGTTTCTTGAAGCCTGAACCGGAATCAGTTGTGAACCAATCAGTACAAAGATGAGTAATGAGCAAAGGAACCCACGCCATGGCCGCACCTACCCCAAAGCCTGCCCCCACTCCCAAGCGTGCCCCCCGCACGCCCCGCATCAAGGCCGACCGCCACAAGGAAGACCTGCGTATCCTTTCCACCATCTCCCCCGACGAGCTAGCCCGTGCCGTTGTGCAGGGGTTTGGCGCTCGCAAGGTTAAGCAAAAGGCTTAGCGTGGGGGTTGGCTACTTTCGTATGTAATTCCCTTTCATAGGGCCAGTGCCTGGGGCGTCGGGAGGCGTTTCTGCGTCCAGAACCTCCTTGGTAATCAGCCGAATCGGCACTTCCACATCCTTCTCAATGGGGTTGCCCTTGAGAACCTCGACGGCGTTTTCGACCACCCGTTTGCCCATCTCGTAGGGGTATTGGGCTACGGTGGCCAGCAACCTGCCCTGGCGAACCGCTTCCCTGGCTTCTCTGGCCGCGTCGAAACCCACCACCACGATGGAACCTTCCCGCCCGGCCTCGGCGATGGCCTCGATGGCGCCCAGGGCCATCATGTCGCTGCAGGAGAAAAGAGCCTCGATGTCGGGCTGAGCCTGGAGCATGTTCTGAAACACGGTATATCCCAGGGCTCGCTCCCAGTTGGCGGTCTGAGACGACAGCACCTGAATGCCGGGATGATTCCGAATGACCTGGTGAAAGCCCCGGAGTCGGGAGTCCCCGGTTTCATGTCCCGGGATACCCTCCAATATGGCGACCTTCCCCCGCCCATTCAGATGCTCCACCAGATATTCACCCGCCACCCGGCCTCCCCGCAGGTTGTCAGACCCCACGAATCCGGCGATCTCGCCTCCGGCTTCCCGTAAAGCCTCCTGGTCGACACGGGTATCCACGATCAGTACCGGGATCCCGGCTCGATTGGCCTTCACGATGACGGGCACGATTTCCCGGGAGCCGCTGGGAGCGATGCAGAGGGCCGAAACTCTCCTCTGGATCATGTTCTCCACGATCTGCATCTGCTTTTCGACGTCTATCTCCCGCTCGGCGGCCTGTATCACCAGTCGGATGTTCAAAATGCGGACAGCCTCCTTGGCGCCCCGCTGCATATCGAGGAAGTAGGGATGATTGAGCGTCTTCATCACCAGGGCGATGACGGGATCGTCGGCGGAGGGTCCGGCTTCCCGCCCGCATTGCAGCCAGGTCAGGCCAATGCAGACCGTAGCGAGGAGCATCAGGATTGGACGACGAGTGGGACGGTTCCTGGAATTCATAGTTTTACCTAATCTGAATCAAGCAAAAAAAGAGCGATCCACGAAGGGCCACGAAGCCCCCCGAAGCGCCACCAAGCGTGACGGCTCTGCCGCATCGGCACGGGCTGCGGCCCGGCAAGCCGGCGCGTGCCCCCATGAGGAGCAAGAATTATGGGAAGAGACCCCACCCGGGAGCGC
>JAAXGV010000190.1 GCA_012271185.1 Rhodothermales bacterium | reverse complement strand
CATCGGGCCTGCCTCCCATTCAGGTGCCACTGCAGACACAGGAAGAGGATGCGTTCAGCCTCATCGTGGCAGATGGCCGAAACTTCAATCCACGGTCCTGATGCTGCGGAAGGTTGCTCCACCACCCTCGCAGGGGGCGTGTCTATGAACCCGGAGTTTCATGAAGCGTTAAATATGCAATGGTTTTGCTCCTCTGTCACCTTCAGTCGGCTGGCACTACACTGGCAGTCCGCGGCGCGAAGATCAATATCACAATTCAGCGGGGCCCGGCAACGTGTAATTTGTTGTGTATCCTCGCCGTTTACGTTTCCGCGCAACTTTGTCCGGACTGCTGCGCTACCCATTCAATTCCAGTTAATGAAGCCGACCGCTGTTCCGCTTGAGCTGATACCGCGCCAACGGACTGAGATTACGGATGTGGTTCCTCTCCTCACTGAGCGGTGTGGCGGGGTGCTTGCACCCTACCGCAAGCTGCTATACTGCTCTATGCATACCACGGCGGGGTTCCTGGACCCCAGCATGGCGGCCAAGATGGACTACCGTCGTGAAGCAGTGGAGGCGCTCATCCAATCCGGCAAACGACTGTTTCCCAGTGGCGCGCCGTACTGGCACGATCGCATGTATCTGAGGTCTGAGCTTACCGAAGAACAGAAGCAACGTGAGCCGCACAATGCCGACTCTCACCTGGTGTACATCTCGATGGGGCTCGGCAGCGTTGTGGAGTATGAGAACGACCCGGACCGTCCGGTATATTTTGTAGACCTTGACGGTGTATACGACAGTATCCATCGCCAGCGGAAGTCTGTTGTTGTCGGGTACAACACCCGTGAGTGCGTGTATGAACACGTCGTTTCGGTGGCGATGCCGGACAAACCAGTAGTATCCGTAAACCTCGGCGAAGCCATCATCGGCAATGGAGCAGACCTGGAAATCATGATCCGGAAGCACCAGATCCACCGCGGAACCGTCGAGTTTGCTCTCGAAGACTGTGAAGAACACGCGGGTCTTACCGTTAACGAGTTTGAGCCCCTTCTCATAGAAAACGACTTGGCCGGTGTGCTGGACAACCCGATCCACTACATGAAGAAGGAGGCCGTGGGCATAGTGCGGGATCCGCTTTCCCTGCCCAAGCGGGCCAAGAAGTACCTGATACAAGATCTCATTCAGATCATCAACGAAATCGTCGTTACGGTTGGGCGGCACACGTCAATCCTGGAACGCGTGATAGAGCGCCTGGAACGAAGCATACCCTACCTGGAGCGTGTGATAGAGTATGTGGCAACCACGTCCGCCTCACGCTGGATGGGCCTGAATCGTGCCGTGTCTCTGCTGGTGGGTGGCGTGGGTGATCAGTCATCGAGCCACCTTGTGACAGGCACCTATCAGAGCCCCATACTGATTCAGTGGCGCCGGCCGGCTTCCCTGACACGCAGGGTACGCGTGCGGCTGATCAGATTTGAGTAGACGCACTTAAATCAGCGACCTGGACTGTCCGCCATCCACGTTCAGGCATGCGCCAGTGACAAGGCTGGCGCGGTCTGACAGCAGGAATGCAGCCACATCGGCGACCTCCTCTGCGCGGCCAAAGCGTCCAATAGGAAGGTTCCGCGCCACAAAGATTTTCATGCCTTCCGGATCATCAAGAACGCGGCGGTCCCATGACCCTCCCGGAAACCGTATGGATCCCGGCGCAATACTGTTCACGCGTATGTTGTGCGGGGCCAGTTCCAGAGCCATGATCTTGGCCGCGCTGATGAGCGCTGACTTGGTGGCGTTGTAGATCGACAGGCCTGGTCCGCCTGCCTCGCGCCCGAATATGGAGGCCACGAACAGTATCGCGCCGCCGCCATGGCTCCTCATGGACCTGATGGACTCACGAGCACAACGCAGGTGAATGTTCACGTTCAGGTCAAAGATGGTGCTCCAGTCTTCGTCCGTGGTATCCACAAATGCACCCCGCCGGTTACCACCGACGTTGCCCACCAGGCGGTCCACCCGACCAAAGTGATCTACGGTCCGGGCAATCAGGTTTTCTGGTGCGTTAGGGGTGGTAAGATCTGTGACAACGGTAAGGACACGGGCGCCAGATGCACGCATGCGCTGTGCCGCATCTTCCAGGGCAGGTGCGGACCTGGCACAGATGGCCAGGTCGCAGCCCTCCTCCGCCAGTCCCTCTGCAATGTAGCGGCCAAGGCCCCGACTGGCACCGGTGACTACCACAACTTTGCCTTTCAGATTCAGATCCATGATGCTCAGCGTCTTTACCAACCTTTATACGGTTAACCGTACATTATGGCCCAGTCAGGGCGCGTACTGTCCCGAAACGGGCTACCTTTTAGGCGGTTTTCGTGCAGCAGCGTAGCCGCCAGCTGATGTTGCCGGGCCATGCCCTTGATACGTATGTGATACGAAACTTGGGGTTTACGTAAGCTGTCCCGTACTGCAATGACTTGCCGCAGCTTGTTTCCAGCACTGCCTGATGCCGCGCGCATCTGGGTTTTTGCCACGCGCGAAGCGATCACAGACACTCTGCAAGCGCAGCTGCTTTCCCGGCTCCGCTCTTTTATCGCAGGATGGCGGTCACACGGCAATGCCACCTCCGGCGATGCCGTGATTATCGACCACCGGTTCCTTGTGGTGGGCGGTATACTCCATGATGGCGGTGCATTGTCCGGCTGCAGCATCGACAGCCTTACCCGTGCCATAGAGTCCGCTGCGCAGGACCTTGACACTGAGCTGCTGTCACCGCTGGCAGTGTTTTACCGTGATAGTGACGGCTGTGTCCAATCAGCCTCGAGAGGTGCGTTTCGACGCCTGGTGAAAGCTGGGGACATACTTGACAACACACCGGTCTTTGACTTGGGCGTTACCACAGTCGGTGTGTTCCGTGGCGGCGCCTTTGAGCAGCCGTTTTGTGAGTCATGGCACGCGCGCGTGTTCCGGCAGCGGGCCCCAGCTGCGGTTTAGCAGGCCGAACAGTGACCGGTGGTTTCATTACAACAACGTGTTTACACGTGGCTGCCCAGTCTGAGCAGGGAGCAGCGCGAGGTGTTCCTCAGTGTGGCGTTCCTGCTGTTCTGGATATGCTTTGGCACCTTCTCCTATGTGCTGATCGAGGAGTGGCCGCTCCTGGACGGGCTCTACATGAGCTTCATTACACTGACAACCATCGGGTTTTCAGAGACACACGCGCTGTCCGATTCCGGCCGCATATTTACTATCTTCTTCGCCTTTATTGGTATTGGCATTGCAGCCTTTGGGGCGGCGCGTGTAGCGCAGATACTGATACTGGCAACCAGTATACGCAAGCGGCGCCTGGCACGAATGATAAGGCGTATGCGTGACCACTATATCATCTGCGGTTACGGGCGCATTGGCAGGCGTGTCGTGCGCGACTTGCAAGCGGCTGGCAAACGCCTGGTGGTGCTGGAACGCAACCCGGACATAATACAAGAGCTTCATGAGGAGGGCATCCCATACAAGGAGGGCGATGCGACACATGAGAACACACTGCTGGCCGCCGGCATCACACACGCCAAGGGACTCATAACCTTGTTGCCCGAGGACGCGGTCAATGTGTTTGTCACGCTGCTGGGACGGGACCTTAATGCTGGCCTTTTTATTCTTGCCCGAACGGCCCATGACAGCAACCGGCGACGTCTTATTCAGGCTGGCGCTACTCAGGTGGTCGCACCAACCAGCATTGGCGCCATCAGGATGGCGCAGGTCATCTTGCGCCCCCGCGTTGACGAGTTCCTGACACATGTGCTGAAGGCGGATGACAGCGGCCTTATCATGGATGAGGTTCTTGTCGAGCCGGGATCATTTCTCGCAGGCCAGACACTGGCATCATCCAGGTTCCGGCAGCATTTTGAAACGATTGTGCTGACTGTTGTTGACGGCAAGACAGGTGACATGCGCTTCAATCCCGGCCCGCACGAAACTATTAGCACAGGCGATATTCTCATCGTTCTTGGAAGCAGGGCAATGGTTAGTGCGCTGGCAACCAAGGGGTGTGCGCCCATTGCCGCGCACGAAGGTCCGCCTCCCATTACTGATGCTTCCTCCACCTGACTGATGTGGGCTGTCAGCGGGCATCTGTGCTGCCGCTCTTTGCCCCAATGTCAGAAGCGTCCGGTGTTACGTTCCGACGGCCTTCATGCGAACGAAAACCCGCACGGTATGGAGGAGGGTGGCACAAACCGACGGATGGACGCGGCGTATAAACCTGCGGCAAGACGACGGAAAAATGCTCAGGCGGACAGTCCCGGGACCAAGGCGTTGTGATGCCAGGGTTGGGCTGCTCCCAGTGGGCGGGTACAACCATCTTAGACCTCTTCAGGTAACGGACTGAATTCAGACCAATGGGCAAACACACCCGAACAGCCGCCATGCTTTGTACACTGAGCCTCGCAATTGCCAGTGCCGCGGCCCAAGGGGGGTATATTGATCAGGAGGCCGTAGCAGAGCTCTTGAATCTGCGTGCACAAAGCCTTGACGACATTCCCGAGGTGTTTTACGAGTACTACGTGCTGGAAAATGAGCGTGGCAACAGCGCACTGGCGCGAAATGCGTTCTATCGTCTGATTGGAGAGGGCAATGCAGACAGGGGTCGCGACCGTGCTGAACTGGTGCAGATGCTCAACAGGCGCCTGATGCAGACCTATGCCGTGGGCGACACCATCATCATGCCCACGCTCTTCGATCTGGATTTTCGAGCCTACTCGCCTTTCCCCAGGCATTACAGCGGCGGAAGAGAGTTCGACAAGCTGTTCATCATGGACAAGACCATACAGGCGTTTGCGGCCTATGAGCATGGACGGCTTATGCGGTGGGGTATCATCAACACCGGCAATCCGGACGAATCCCCAACCCCCAACGGGCGCTACAACTTCAACTGGCAGGAAGAATTCCGCATCTCATCCGAGAGCCCGCCGGACGAGCCTTGGGAGATGTACTGGGTGATGAACTTCCACACCAATGGCATGCACGTGCACCAGTACGAGATGCCCACTGGCGGCCCCATGAGCCATGGCTGCGTGCGGCTGGTCGATGCAGATGCTGAATGGGTTTACCACTGGGCTGACACGTGGACAACGACAAGCTCTTCCAAGGGCATTGAATCGGTGGGTGCCAAAATCCTTAGGCAGGGCACCACCGTCCTGGTTGTCGGCACGGAGCCCCCAGGCAAGCCGAACCCCTTCGAGCACGGACGCCGCCACCCCGCACTCAGGTTTGTAGTGTTGCCTACCCATCCTTACGATGTGCCGCCGGGCACGAATCAGCAGAGACATTTCGACAAGCTGCGCCGGCAAAAAAGCGCATCCGGTTAAGACTGGAGTGTCATCGAGGTCTTTCACGGCTCTGAGCCGGCCGCGCGCTTCTGCAGTCATGGTGGCAGGCGGCAGACGCTTGCGCTGGATTTCCGGAGCGATGTAGAGTTCATCAGGCGCGCTTCTGCAGTCATGGTGGCAGGCGGCAGACGCCTTGCGCCAGTAGTGATCCGCAGACTGTTATTGCAAAGGAGCTCATAGCCTCGTTCAGGATGGGAACCCGCGCGACACACTGCACATCGCCGGCGAGAAGCCGCTCCTAAGCCTTTCCAGCACAGCTCCATGAAGATTTACACACGCACCGGCGACGATGGCACCACCGGCCTCTTTGGCGGAGGCCGCGTCAGGAAGTATAATCCCCGTATTCAGGTATGCGGAGCAGTGGACGAGACCAACGCCGTGATTGGCGCGGTCCTCGCACTGATGCCGGCCCAAGAGCCTTTGAAATCCCTGATTGCGCTCGTTCAGAATGACCTGTTTGATCTGGGATCTGATCTAGCCACGCCGCTCGAGGCCCGGGCAGTAGTGCCGCGGATTGGGCCTGACCATGCAGAACGGCTGGAAGAGGCCATTGACATCCTGGAAGCGGACCTGGCACCGCTAAGGAACTTTATCTTACCAGGTGGCACACCTGCCGCTGCGATGCTCCACCTTGCCAGAACCGTATGCCGGCGTGCGGAGCGGCAGCTGGTACTGGCCCAGGAAGAGGAGGCGCTTAATGTGTACGGATTGCAGTACCTCAACAGACTTTCTGACCTGCTCTTTGTGATGGCCCGCTGGGTGAACCTGCAGGCGGATATCGAGGACATACTGTGGAAGCCTGAGCACGTACGCAGGGGAAAGGAAGAAAATTCCCGCAGATGAAGGGGCGGAGTACACCACCTGGTGTTGCATATCCGGGAGCCCAATCCCGATTGACAGCACAGCTGGATCAAACCCGGAATTGTCGTCATCACTGAGTACACAGGCCATACCGCCCGCGTAATCCAGGTCATGCGCCGGCGTGGTTGCCTTCGGAGTAAACGTCTGTTGCATCGCTGCAGGGTCGGCTGGTTGCGGCAACCTGAACACGAACCACACAGCCAGTAGCAGGCTGCCTTCCGGCTTGGTGGGTCGATGTTCCGGTCTGACCAGTCGTTTGCAGTTCAAGCAATGCGTGCTTGCGGAGCCGGCTTCCGAGCTGCAACATGATTCCTGGCCTGTCATTGCGGAACCGGGCTGCGCTAAATCACAAAGCATCCGCATGAACAGCTGCTACTGGCCAGTTGTTGAGCAGACGAAGGCAAAGCCAGAGTGCTCTTGGCACATGGAAGCACCCTTTATAGGCACCGCCCTTGAAGCGGTGGGTGATACGCCCCTCACGATCCAGATAACCATACCACTCACCATATTCAGGGTCAGAGAAGTTCTCAAAGCAGTACTGCTCAACCTCCTTGAACGCCTTCCAGTCAGCATGCGCGCCCGAAAAGGCATGATTCAGCAGGTGTGCGTAGAGCGCCTCGCAGTGCGGCCACCAAAGCTTCATGGACCATTCCAGCTGAACGGGTGAGTAGCCTTCGCAATCCTGGAAGTAGAACAGCCCACCGTGCTCATCATCCCAGCCGCGTCGGTATGACCAGCGCACCATATTCATGGCCAGTTGTGCCATGTTCTGATGCCCCAGCCGCTGCGCCACGTGCTGCAGGAACCAGCCTGCCTCAATGGCATGACCCGGGTTAAGCAGACGACCCATCGGTCCCGGCAGGCGACTGCCGTCCGGCCTGACATGTTCAAAGACCACCTCGGATTCGTCGTCGACGTGCAGCCTGATGCGCCTTATGCAGTCTTCAACCTCAGCTGCACAGAGCGGCAGTTCGTCTGCCATCACCTCATCAAGGACGTTCAGGAGCATCATAGGTACAGCCAGTGCCTGGGCATCTGGTGACCCCTCCAGTGCCGGCCTCCCTACGGTGGACCAGTCGTACGAGCGGATCCAGAGTAGCTCGATGGCATCCTTTGCTTCCTGAACCATCGCTGGATTGTCACAGGCACGACCGTACTCGGCCAGCGCCATCACATAGAAGCATTCAGTGAAGGTCTTGCGCTGCTGGTAGATGGGCTTGCCGTCCTCTGCCAGGGAAAAGAATACCTGACCATTCGACTGGACGGCATGCTGGCGCAGAAACACCATGCCGAGCCGGGCAAGATCAAGCCATCCGGGCCTCGTTTCCGCCTCTCGGTACAGCTTGCTGAACATCCATACCTGACGGGCCAGGAGCCAGACATGCTTGGTGGTGTCGTAGACCGAGCCGTCACGATCGAGATTGTTGTAGAACCCACCGTGCATGTGGTCAGGCGAGTGCCGCTCCCAAAATGGCAACACGCGCTCAAATAGTTCCTGCTCTATCCGGGCAGCGCAGATGCTGCGTTCTATGCTCGCAGATTCTTTCATGTATCCAGTATCTCGTGCATGCGGCTAACTTACAACAAGCACAGGCACTATATTTGGGGTGCAACTATCTGAGGTGCCGTCATCAACCAGAACAGAAGAACCTTCCTGCGCAACGCTTCAGCGGCCATAGGCTTGACTGCGTTGCCGGTCACAAAGGTCCTGAGCCAGCCTGCAGCCGCGTCGCTGCGCCCCAACCCCATTGGTGTGTCCACGTACTCCTTTTGGCGTTTTAATGGCCCGAAAGAAGCCTACCCTATTGAGGACTGCATTGATCAGGCTGCGGTTATGGGCTTTGATGGTGTGGAGCTTCTGCATATGCAGATGACATCCGAGGAGCCTGGCTATCTGCAGGATCTCAAGCGGCGCGCCTTTGTCAACGGGTTGGATCTGATGGGCTTTTCGACTCACCAGGGCTTCATGTCACCGGATCCGCAGGAGCGGAAGCACGAAGTTCAGAAGACGGTTAGCCAGATTGAGCTGTGCTATACGCTGGGCATCCCGACCATGCGGCTCAACACGGGCCGCTGGGGCACGTCCGAGTCGTTCTCGGCCCTGATGGCTAATCGGGGCATAGAGCCGGCTGTTGAAGGCTACACGGACGAGGATGCCTTTGGCTGGGTGATCGCGTCTATCGAGCAGCTTCTCCCCAAAGCCGAGGAGTGTGGCGTGCTCTTAGGCCTTGAAAATCATTGGGGCTTGGGCCGTACGCCTGAGGGTGTGCTGCGTATCGTTGAGGCGCTTGACTCACCATGGCTTCAGGTGACGCTGGATACAGGCAACTTCCTGGAAGACCCTTACGATAAGCTCGAGATGCTGGCGCCCTACACGGTACTGGTACAGGCCAAGACGTACTATGGGGGAGGCACATGGTACACGCTTGACCTGGACTACGACCGGATCGCCGGTATCCTGCGAGCTGCTGGATACGGCGGCTATGTATCGCTGGAGTTTGAGGGTAAGGAAGAGGGGAGCACGGCTATTCCAAAGAGCCTGAAGCTGCTGCGGAACGCTTTCAGCTAAGTCGTACGCTTTCTGGCACCCGGTCCGGGTTGCGGGAGCCAGTCCCAATTGTGCTGTAGATTTTTGTTGGTGCGAGAGAGCAGCAGGAGCTCGCTGCGCGGCGGGCTTGGAGCACTTCATGGTATTGCTCCATCGTAAAGTCGCGCGGCCCCGTTATCCACCGCTCGTGCCATTCCATCAGCATAGCGCCCATGTAGGTGCTCCGCGGATGCTGTGTTCGTATCGTGCAGCTCCGGCATGCTCTGTCATCTCCGCTTCCACCAGCTCAAGCAGGTGCTTCTGGTCCTCATCACAGGCAAGCACGTCCTCCCACTAAGGTCCAGCGTTGTTCTGTTCATCGTGTTCACTGTTGCATTTCCACAGCAAGGCAAGGACACAACTCCTGCACCACGGTGGGTTGGTTTCTGCAGAGCCCGGGACGGCCGCCCTGCCAGGCTGGATACTCAGCGCGGCGACGTCGAAGTCACTGCACTTGCCGGTCAGCCGCCGCCGACAGGCATGATATGGCTGTCCTGGAGACTGATGCGACGGCTGTAGAACAGGATGGGACGGACCCCAACACCACCATCTCAATCCGGCCCTCGTGGTACACCTGGCCGGGTCCGAACTCCGGGAATTCACAGTTCATGAAGAGCCAGGCCCCGGCGCAATGGTGAAAGAGAAGGGCCGGGTGCCAGTTCAGGAAGCCGAGAAAGCGGCCACATGGGAACAACTCGTGAGGCCGGTTAGAGGCGAAGAGACGCTGCACTCCCCTCGACGACTCCTTGCTGGCGGTCGCGACCGGCAAGGGCCATCACCCGGCTCGTCGCTGATCTCCTGCATCACGCCGCCGCACATGCCAACGGGTTAAGCCGTGCCCCCTGCCTTCGTCGATGCAATTTCCTTGTGGGGCTCTCTTCGGCCGACTTTGTGCCGGTTCGGTGTCGCTTCCTGTCGCGAATCATGGTAACAGCCCCGGCCGTCCCAGCCCCGGCAACCAGTGCTGACGGCAGCGGTGTTGGGATCGCCGTGAGCACAGCGATCATGATGCCCTTCCCAACAGCAAGCCCCAGATCATCATGCGGCGGTGCGTGGCGCTGGATGAAGCCGGTCGCAACGCCGAGAGCGATACCCACCGGAAGCGACACGAGCCATCCACCGCCACTGGTGACCACCGTCCCGCCGAAGAGCATCGAGTCGACAGCGATGACACCCAAAGCTGCGAGAGGGTGAATGCCTACTTGGGTCAGCATGGCTCTCATAGCAAGACCGGACCGGTTTCGTTCAGCCGAGCTAGCCCGGTTGTCGCGTCAGGAAGGCATGAGCGATTTGTATTCAACTATGAGCAGCGCCGTGCAGGCCCTTGCCACGGTGTGTAGCCATCGTTGCCGGCACGGCACTGCGGAGCGTTGCCAGAGTTCCGCGCTGCGCTTGCATACCGTAAGCTGACTGGCGCGGGAGTGATTGGAGTCCTGTTTGTGGATAAAGGGCTGGTTAGACGAGGCTTACAGCCTGCGCCTGGTCGCCTTTCTTTCCGCGGGTCACGGTGAATTCAACCCGCTGGTTCTGGTCAAGCGTGCGATACCCGTCTATGAGGATTTCTGTGTGGTGCACGAACACGTCGCCACCGGCATCGCGTTCGATGAAACCATAACCTTTATCGGGGTTGAACCACTTAACTTTGCCTTGTTCGCGTACGTCCATGAAGATGTCTCACAGTGTGAGGTTGGTTATCAAGCGCCGCAGTGTACGATCAGTGCAGGATTAGGTTTAAATCTTGGGACAAAGTTCACAAATCAGGAGACTTGCACAACGCACTGCTGGTGCAGCACGCAATCACGGGTGCCCAGACGTGCGAAAGGGTTGTTTACGCAGCAGGCCGGCAGTCCGTGTGTGTCATCGCAGGTGGTACCCAGGCTTGGGTGAGCTCCAGGTCGAGGCGGGCTTGCAGCGGTCAGCCAAGAGCGCAAGCCATGCTGCGGCTCAGTCACCGGTGTCACGGAAGCACGGTTCCGGTGGTACTTGGCACTCAGGGGTATCCAAGGGCATCAGCGGACATGGACCCGAGGTGCGAAAACCCACCGAACGCTGCACAACCTCAGTTGGAACCCAGCTCTCAGAAACGGTATACCCGCCCCCGAAAAAGCCGAACCCGTTCTCCACATTGGAAAAAGTGCCTGGCTCAATCAGCAGGTTGGGATCAAACGAGTCTCCTGGTGGCGCCCACTGATCATCTGCCGCCAGAAACCGGAACCTGATACGGCGAAGCCCGATATGGTCCGGTGAGAGGCAGTTCAGCGTGTAGGTGTCCTGCACGACAGCAAAGTCCGCTCGCAGGTCTACCTCAAAGTACCAGCCATCGTCCGTCGGCTCTTCCAGGCCACTGTATGGAACGGAAACCGCGAGCTCATGACCGGGGGAGGCCGGTGTGCCAGGCGGCCACGGGTTGGCAGGAGGCAGCGTGACGGCATCATACAGCACGCTGACATCCACCAGATTAGGTGGTCTTCCATGAATAAAAACCGGGACCACAATGCGGTTGCGAGCATCAACCAGCTCCACGCTGACGGGCGGCGGGATCGTGACGCTAGCACTGGATGTCGCACCGTCAGAGCGCCGCACGTCCAAGCGGTACGAATGCTCAAACTCGGCCCGGAAGGCTGCATAAAACACATGGCCTGTGCTGCTGTCGATAAAGGTCACCTCCTCGCCGGTCCACCGGGTCACCTCGCTGGTCGCAAGATCGGTAGAGGTTACCACGGCATCAATTGGCCCGCTCCGGTCCGTGCCCAGACGCTCTTCAATGGTAAAGACACGGACACGCTGCGTGTCTGCATTGGCGTCAAGGAATCCCCACAATGTGTATGGCCGGTCTTCGCCGATAAGTGGCTGTATGGACTGGTCGCATCCGGCCACCAGTGCGGCCAGTGCCAAAAACGCAAACAGATGTTGCGGACGCTGCATCAGAATTCAAACTTTATGCCGGCCGTTGGAACCAGTGGCAGCTGATCGTTCCGCCGGGCCGTGAAGATGTCCAGCGCAAACACATTTGCCTGGTCATACGCGTTGATCAGGCCGGCCTGCAGCGTGATAAAGGAGTCATCGCGGTACTGGAACTGGCGCTCAACAGAAATATCCAGCCGATGATAGGTTGGCAACACGCCCCTGTAGGGCTGGTCATAAATGACGCGGGCCTGCCCGGGCTCATGTCTGACATCGGTCGGACCGTCCATGAGCACGAACCCGTCAAAGCCGCGAATCTGACTGTATGGCAACCCGCTACCGACGTTCCAGCGGAAGCTGACATCAAACTTGCCTAACGCGATGCTTGCCAGCGCATTAAGCTGATGGCGCCGGTCATGCGGCGGCCGGTAGCGAACCTCATCGGTGCCAAACCAGACAGGCAGCGTCTCCTGCATCGCGCGGTACTCGACCGACGACAGGCCATAGTTGACAAAGGCATAGAGGCGTGGCTTCTGCACCTCTATGCGCAGATCCATACCCAGAACGCGTCCGGAGGCCTCCTGCAGGTTCGTTGTAAAACGCGGAAACGCTGTCCACTCCGACACGAAAAGGCTCGAAAGCCGCTTGTAGAAAGACTCTGCGGAGACCCGAAGCCAAGGTCGGGGCGCAAACTGGTAGCCGACAAGGGCATGGATGGCACGGGGCAGGTTGCCCGTAGGTGAGCCAGCCCATGCGGTGAAGATGTTCGTGGCGTCCCGGCGGTCGTTCAGGCCCACCGCCTCCTGCCGGTAGATACCGCCGGCTATGCTGAACTCGTGGCTGCCACGATCATACATCATGCGCAGCCGCGGCTCCGCATGAACACCCTGGTCTCCCAGGAACTGCACCACGACGCCGGCACGCAGATCAATCTGCTCTGTCAGGCCCACCTCGGGCTCAAAGTAGGCACCGGTAGACAGGATGCGGTCGCTGGTAAAGGCCAGGTTCTGATACAATCCGCCCAGCTCCGCATCAAGCCGGGGCGCACGAAGAAAAAAGCCCCAGTCCACCTGGGTCCGCCTCCCGAAGTTGGTCACATTAACGGCCAGGTTGAAGCCGTCAATGGCGGTGCTGCGCACCGGCTCCCCTACAGGGCCCAGCTCCATCAGAAGCTCCGAAACGGAGAAGAGCACCTCCCCCAGGATCGGCAGCGTCGGCGGGGCAATCAGATAGCGCAGCCCGTACGCCGTGTTGTTCCACCGGATCTGCTCAGGGTTCGCCACGTTCTGTTCCAGAGTCCCACGATCGTAGGTGCGGATGGCACTGACGGAAAACTGGTGACTGTCGCTGATAATCGTGTGCAGCTTGCCAAAGAAATCACCAAAAGTGTAAGGGAGCGGCTGGCCAATGTACCGCGTAGCCACACGCTCAATGGTGGACGCGCGTGCGGAAAGCAGGAATGACATGGTTCCCTTCTTAATGGGACCCTCCAGGAGTCCCATACTGACAAACGGGGCCAGCGAAATTGTCCGCCGCATTTCCTGGCTGTTGCCGTTACGCGTGTGCACGTCAATAACGGATGACATGCGCCCGGAAAACTTGCTGCTGAACGCTCCGGCATAGATGTCCGCATTGCGAAGGATATCCGACGAAAAGGCGGAATAGAACCCCAGGATGTGAAAGGGTTGGTACAGGTACATACCGTCCAGCAGCGACAGGTTGTGCGAGGGCTCGCCACCGCGGATGAACACCTGACCACCGCGATCCCCAATAGAGACAACACCCGGCATGGTGGCAAGGTAGGACACCAGATCGCCGGACACGTCAGTCGTCGGCACCATGTCAATGTCCCGGGGGCGGACGGTCTGCAGCCCCGCTGCTGCTGTGGCGCCACCTTCACGGTCCGCTTCAATCAGAATCTCCTCTCCCATCTCAATGCCGGGCTCCATGCTGAAACGGACACGATGCGTGTCATCCGGTTCCAGCACAAGCGTGTCTGTCACTGTCACGTAGCCAATAAAGGAGGCACGCAGGGTATACTGCCCTGGAGCCAGACGGACCACGATAAAGAAACCATCGTCGTCCGTGACATCGCCCCGGAGGATTCCGGTCTGATCGATAACCGCAACGTTGACGCCCTGCAGCGGCTGGCCGTCAGACGCGTCTGTGATGAATCCGCGAACCGTAGCGTCCTGGGCGCCTGCCGAAATGACCCAGCATGACGAAAGAACAAGACATGCCAAGCCTGCCCTTAGACACATAACGGTTTGCGGTGACTGTCCTGCACGGGACTGTAAAGACGTCCCGGCGCATCAAAGTAATCCCAACTCCAGCTTAGCTTCGTCGGACATCATATCTATAGTGAAAGGCGGCGTGAATGTCAGCTCCACGCGAGCATCGCTCACGCCTTCGGTGAGCATCACAACAGACTCAACCTGGTTGGGCAGACTGTCGGCTACCGGGCAGTTCGGCGTTGTAAGTGTCATGGTGACAAACACGCGGTCGTCTTCATCGAGCCTGATCTTGTAGATCAGACCCAGGTCATATACGTTGACTGGAATCTCCGGGTCATAAATCTGCCGGATCGAGTCGATCACATCCCTGACCAGCCCGGGTCTGGACGCGTTATTGATGATTTCCGGCTCCATGCCTCAGGGCGTCTCGTCGTATCCGCGCTGTCATAGCGGCCAAGCCATTTTTGCGCCTGGCTGTGATCAGGCTCGGTAGCCCAACACGGGCGACAACCGCGTCAAGATCCATGTCATATACCGTCTGCGGCGCCAGGCCGTTCAGCAGGTTGATCAGAAGCGCAATCATGCCCTTGGTGATCAGGGCATCGCTGTCGGCCTTGAAGTGCATGCCGCCTTCCTGCAGGGCCGTGTGCAGCCACACCATGGACTGACAACCATGAATTCGGTAGTCCTCAGTGCGGTATTCTTCGTCATAGGCGGGCAGGTCATCGCCGAGCTCCATCAGGTACTCGCGCCTTTCGTCTGCGCTCTCGAAGAGGTCCAGATCATCCAGGAGGACACGCTCGCGTTCTTCGAAGGTGCCGTCTGGCAAAGGCGCGGTGTGTGTGCGGCCCCTGATGGCACCCAGCTTCTCCTGCACACAGCGCACGCCCGCCGCCAAGCGATCGATATCGTCGCGCGTGTTGTACAGGCCTAGCGATGCGCGCACCGTGCCGGGAATTCCGAGCCGCATCATGAGCGGCATCGTGCAGTGATGGCCTACGCGCACGGCAACACCCTGCTCGTCCAGAAGCCGGCCAACATCATATGGATGGGCATCGTCGACAAGGAAGCTGATAACGCCCGCTTTGTGGCGGGCTGTCCCGATCAGACGCACACCGTCCAGATCCGAAAGCGCATCATGGGCGTACCGGAGCAGGTCCGCCTCATAAGCAGCGATAGCATCCATGCCGATGCCTTCCACATAGTTCAGGGCGGCGGCCAGCCCGATTGCCCCCGCGATATGCGGTGTGCCCGCCTCAAACTTGTGCGGAAGGGTGTCATGCGTATAGCCATCATAGGTCACGGTCCTGATCATGTCACCGCCACCCTGCCAGGGCGGGACAGCGTTCAACAGCGCCGCCTTCCCGTAGAGCACACCTATGCCCGTAGGACCATATATCTTGTGTCCGCTGAAGCAGTAGAAGTCACAGTCCAGGGCTTGCACATCAATGCGGCTGTGCGGTGCTCCCTGGGCGCCATCTACAAGAACAGGGATACCACGCTCATGGGCGGCAGTGATGATGCTGTGCAGAGGTACAACGGTTCCCAGGCTGTTGGACACATGTGTGATGGCCACCAGCCTGGTCTGCTCCGTCAGGAGCACGCCCAGATCATCCAGTACCAGCTCCCCGCGTTCGTCGACCGGAATGATGCTGAGCTTTGCCTCCCGCTCCTGACACAACATATGCCAGGGGACCATATTGGAGTGGTGTTCCAGCCCGGATACCAGGACCTCGTCGCCCGGCCCGACCTGGCTGCGACCAAAAGTGTTTGCCACCAGGTTGATGGCTTCTGTGGTGCCGCGGGTCAGAATTATCTCGTGTACGTGTGCAGCGTTGATGTGCCGGGCTATGTGGCGCCGGGCTGTCTCATAGTGATCCGTTGCCTGCTGGCTCAGGAGGTGTGCGCCCCGATGCACGTTGCTGTGTTCAATGGCGTAGTAGTGGGCGATGCGATCGACGACAGACTGCGGTTTGAGCGCGCTAGCAGCGCTGTCCAGATAGACTAACGGCTTGCCGTGCACCCGCTGCCGCAGGGCGGGAAAGTCGGCCCGTGCCTGTTCGCAGCCGGCCATAAAGAAAGCTGTTGGCGGACCTAGTGCATCAAGCCTGCAGCTACGCGCTGGTCCAAAGCGTCGCGTAGAGGTTGCAGCGGGACCTTCTCAATGATGTCTCGCGCAAAGGCCTGCAGCATAAGCGTACGAGCCTGAGACAGCGTGAGTCCCCGGGAACGCAGATAAAATAATGCTTCTTCGTTTAGCTGTCCAGTGGTCGCGCCATGGCTGCACTTGACATCGTCGGCATAGATTTCAAGTTCCGGCTTAGCATACATGCGAGCTGTATTGGCCAGAACAATGCTCTTGTTGGTCTGGTAGGCGTTAATCTGCTGCGCGTCCTGGCGCACCAGCACCTTGCCGTTAAAGACCCCGGTAGCGTGCCCGTCCAGTATGCCCCGATAGTTCTCCGAGCTGAAGCATCGGGGCTTGGCATGGTCGACAAGCGTGTGGTTATCAATATGGGAATGACCGCGCGCGATAAACAGGCCGTGCAGGAGTGTTTCACAGCCCTCGGCATCAGGCAGCATGTTGATGTTGTTGCGCATCACATTGCCGCCAAAGGTGAAAGTGTTGTTCTGAAAGTGGCTCCCGCCGTTCTGGTACACGTCCAGCGTTGAAACGACGCTGATGTGATTCGCCGGGTCCTGTATCTCGAACCGGGATACATGGGCGTCGGGCCCCACGAATATCTCGGTCACGCCGTTGATAAGCGATGAACCGGACAGGTGTGCTTCCACGGTCTCGATCAGGCGAAGCTGCGCCCCCGTGCCGGCAACAACCAGCGTGCGCGGCTGCGCAAGCGTAGCACCAGCGCCTGTCAAGGCGTGCACGATATGTATCGGCTGCTCGCACACCGTACCATCAGGCATGTAAACGAATGCGCCGTTGCGCAGAAAGGCCGTGTTCAGCGCCACAAATGCACGGCCGCTGATTGTGGCATGCTGCCCAAGGTGCGCTGCTACCAGCGCGGGCGGTGCGCTGGTGAGGCTGCTAACGATAACGCCCTCCGGCAGGGACGCCAGACTTGAAAGGCTGTCACTGCGTGTGTCGCCAACAAACACGCCCGTGTGGGCGTCCAAGCCGGCAATGCCGTGTACGGACGCCGGTGGATCACACTGCTCCTGAACGGTCAACGGCTCACGCAGTACACCCGACAGACTGGTGTATTTCCAGGCCTCATCCTTTTTGCCGGGAAAGCCCAGGCTTTGAAAACAGTCGATGGCCTCGTTGCGGAGGTTGCGCAAAAAGCCCGGCTCGCCGTTACGGCTGGGGGAAAAGAGCCTGTAAAAAGCCTCTATGAGGCGTGTCTCTGCAGGGCTGCGTGTTGCTGTACTTGTCGTCATAGGCGCTACGCGGGAACGGCTTCCTGGCTTACCCAGTCGTAGCCACGCGCTTCAAGCTGCAGCGCGAGCTCCTTGTTGCCGCTAAGCACAATACGGCCATCGTACATCACGTGGACATAGTCTGGTACGATGTGATTCAGCAGCCGCTGGTAGTGCGTGATGACCACGAATGCACGATCGTCCGTTCGCAAGACGTTGACGCCGTCAGCCACGCTGCGCAAGGCGTCGATATCAAGACCCGAGTCGGTTTCATCCAGGATCGCCAGTCGCGGATCCAGCATGGCCAGCTGGAAAATCTCGTTACGTTTCTTTTCTCCGCCGGAAAAACCCTCATTGACCGAACGCTTCTTCAGCCTGCTGTCTAGGTTGATGAGCGCCGCCTTTTCCTTCGCCATACGCAGGAGTGCCGCCGCTCCGAGCGGCTTCTGGCCTCTGTGCTCGCGAACAGAGTTGACAGCCTGCTTTAGGAAGTTCATCATGCTGACGCCGGGCAGCTCAACGGGGTACTGGAATGCCATGAACAGCCCCTCCCGTGCCCGCTCGTCCACCTCCATCTCCAGGAGGTCCTCTCCCTGATATAATACAGTGCCGCCATTCACCTCGTATTCTTCCCGCCCTGCCAGAACAGAAGCCAGCGTGCTCTTGCCGGAGCCGTTGGGGCCCATGATGGCATGAAGCTCCCCCGCATAGACGGTCAGGTCCACGCCCTTGAGAATAGGAAGCCCTTCGACAGAAGCTTTAAGGTTCTTTACTTCAAGAACAGGTGTCATGAAAGTTGTTCGAATTTAGCCTACCGATCCTTCCAGCTCGATAGCCAGCAGCTTGCGTGCCTCCACAGCAAACTCCATAGGCAGCTTGGCCAGTATCTCCTGGCAGAAACCGCTGACAATCAGCTTGATGGCGTCCTGCTCACTGATCCCGCGCTGCTTGCAGTAAAAGATCTGATCTTCCCCAACCTTGGAGGTGGTTGCTTCATGCTCCACCTGCGCAGTCGGGTTGCTTGTTTCAAGGTACGGAAACGTGTGTGCACCGCAACGGTCACCAAGCAGCATGGAGTCGCACTGCGAAAAGTTGCGTGCATTGTCGGCCTTCCTGTTGATGCGCACCAGGCCGCGATAGCTGTTGCTGGAACGGCCGGCCGAGATCCCTTTGGATATGATTGTGCTGGATGTGTTGCGGCCCAGGTGCAGCATCTTTGTTCCGGTATCCGCCTGTTGCCGGCCCTTGGTGAACGCCACCGAGTAGAACTCGCCCTTGGTGTTGTCGCCCTTGAGAATCACGCTGGGATACTTCCATGTGATAGATGAGCCTGTCTCCAGCTGCGTCCAGGAGATCTTTGCCCGATCCTCCAAGCAGATGCCGCGCTTGGTGACAAAGTTGAACACGCCCCCCGTACCACCGCTGTCACCGGGGTACCAGTTCTGGATCGTGGAGTACTTGACCTCGGCATCTTCGTGGGCAATGATCTCCACGACGGCCGCATGCAGCTGGTTGTCATCCCGCCTGGGGGCCGTGCAGCCTTCCAGGTAGGAGACGTACGAGCCCTTGTCTGCCACGATCAGTGTACGCTCAAACTGGCCTGTACCGGCCTCGTTGATGCGGAAGTAGGTAGACAGCTCCATGGGGCAGCGGACGCCAGGCGGGATGTAGCAGAACGATCCGTCGCTGAACACTGCGGCGTTCAGGGCGGCATAGAAGTTGTCCGTATACGGCACGACCGAGCCCATGTATTTTTGCACGAGCTCGGGGTGCTTCTCTATCGCCTCCGTAAAGGAACAGAAGATGATGCCAAGCTGTGACAGCTCTTCCTTGAAACTGGTCGCCACGGAAACGCTGTCGATGACCGCGTCAACGGCCACGCCGGCCAGGAGCTTCTGCTCCTGCAGCGGGATACCCAGACGCTCGAACGTGCGCAGAATCTCCGGGTCCACCTCTTCCAGGCTCTCATACTTCGGCTTGCTGCCGGGCGCCGAGTAGTAGCTGATGTTCTGAAAGTCTATCGCCGGGATGCTCAGATGTGCCCAGTTAGGTCGCTGGTCCGCAGCCTCTAGCTTTTGCCAGTACCGGAACGCTCGCAGACGGTTCTCGAGCATCCAGTCGGGATCCTGCTTCTTGGATGCGATAAGACGGATGATGTCTTCACTAAGCCCTTTGGGGATTGTATCGGAGACGACTTCAGTGACCCAGCCATGCTCGTAATCACTGGCCGCAACCTCATGCAGATATTGGGTATCGGTATTCATGGAGTGCTTGAAATGAGCCGCGTCGCGCCGCCTGGAAAACAGAACACATATACGGCTAGCGGCGTTTACAGTTCCATTATGCCGAGCAGAACCGCGGCTCCGGCAGACCACTGGGCCAGCTGTCATGAGCTTTAGAATCACCTCCCGTGCACTGGATCGGATCCGGCAGATTGCCGGGGATGAGAACGTCAGCAGCGCATCGCATATGTTGCGTGTGGCTGTTGTACCAGGCGGGTGCTCCGGGCTCACGTACGACCTGGGATGGGACACCGTTACGCATGACGGGGACCAGATGCTCCAGGCTGGAGAGTTCCGGGTCGTTGTCGACCGGCGCAGCCGGCTCTACATGAACGATGTGGAGCTGGATTTCACCGATGGTTTGGATGGCAAGGGGTTTCACTTCCTGAATGCGCAGGCCGCGCGTACGTGCGCGTGTGGCGAGTCGTTCAGCCTCTAGCAGATATCATAGCATGGTAGTTCGGGTCGGGAGATGTGTACCTTAATCCGCCCCGTATTCACTCAAGCAGGTTGACTGTCATGCTATGATATCTTTTGCGCCCGTTGACTGATGGCTATCGTCCGGGCTGAACAATGCCGCTGCTGCAGTGCTACGCTGACGCTAGGATAACAGGTGTATTTCCAGGCTGCACTGACCAGCGCTTTGCGTGCGTGCACGTTGCCGGTCTTGGTGATGGAACCATATCGCAGGGTGGTTCCCGACGACCGCTGGGACCCAGATACGCCATCAGGGTTGTCGGACGTGGAAAGTGGCGGAAGTCACCCAGCTCGCACAGCAGCTGCATCGCGGTATACAAGGCGATGCCCCGGAAGCCCTGACCCCTTCCCGGAACCGGGCCAGCGCGGCCGTCTTCGCAATCTGCTGCGCAATGTCCCTGCGTTGCGCCTGCAAAAAATCAATGCGCGCCAAGTGACTCCGCAGCACGTGCGCATCGCTTTCATGCGCCAGCATCAGGCCGTTCAGCCAGGTCATGAACCCCCGCGTCCAAGGCTTACTGTCGTTCCCGCGGGACCGGAGCAAGCTGCGCGCACGTACTTTGGGGCGATGCAAGTCCGCCTGACTGCGGACCAGATCACGGGCCGACTCCCACAGCTGATCCGGCACCAGACACGCCGTCAGTATCCCCGCAGTAAAATATTCAGCCAGCAGCTTTGCGTCCCACTGGTCGGTCTTGATCCGGTCTCCCGTGCGCCGGGGCATGGCGCCGGGCGCGATGACCTCGCAGTGCACGCCCAGCTCCCGCAGCGACAGGTACAGCACATAGCCGCAGGAAGACGCCTCATAGCAGCAGCGGGGTTCGCCAAAGTGCGCCCGTACATGGGTCACGAATCCGCGCAACGCTTCGGCATCGTGTGCGGACAATACCGCGTGGTAACACGGCGAGCGCCGGTGTGCGTCGTAGACGCAGGCCAAATGTTACGATGCACATCGAGTCCAACGAAGTAGCGGAAAGAAGCATCCGTTTGCATGGCAATTCAGCTTGGGTGAATGAGTATCCGGGTCAAGGTACGTACCCCCTGCTCCGGACTGCCATGCTATGATATCTGCTATCTGCCCGTGGATAAAATCACTTTTTGCAGGATCCCCGCGGATGATTACCTTACG
>JAAXGV010000203.1 GCA_012271185.1 Rhodothermales bacterium | reverse complement strand
AAGGCGCTCCCCTGCTAAGGGAGTATGGGTTAACAGCTCATCGTGGGTTCGAATCCCACCCTCTCCGCTCTTTCTGGGCCGGGACCCGGTCCTCCCGTGCATATCCGGAGGGGTGGCAGAGTGGTCGAATGCACTGGTCTTGAAAACCAGCGTGCCGTCAGGCACCGGGGGTTCGAATCCCTCCCCCTCCGCTATGCAGGCGCGTCACCTCTTTCTCGGCCTTGATCTGGGCACGAGCGGCCTTCGCGGTATCGTTGCAACGGCCGCAGGGAGCATTGCTGCCGAAGCACGAGCTGATTTTCCCCGCAATACTATCGACCCGCGGGACTGGTGGAGTGCGCTTACCCGCGTCACACAGGCCATAGCCCGGAAGCTCGAGAGGCAGAAGCATCGCCTTCAGGGGCTGGCGATTGCATCCACATCCGGTACCCTGCTTTGCGCGGATAACACGGGAACCGCCCAAGCGCTGGCTATAATGTACTATGACCCTCGGGCACAGGCTGAGGCGGACGAGCTGGAAGCAATGGGCCACAGCGGGCCATACCGGTTTTCCGCATCGTTTTCGCTCCCAAAGGCACTCTGGGTGCAGCGGCATCGACCGGGTCTCTTCCAGCGCACTACGCGCCTGTGCCACCCTGCAGACTGGCTCACATACCAGGTGACAGGTGAATTTGTCTCAGACTATGCCAACGCGCTCAAGATGGGCTACGATCTGCAGCGCAAGGTGTGGCCTGCTTGGATAGACGCATCCATTCGCGCGCGGCTGCCGGACGTGGTAGCCCCTGGTGTGGTGATCGGGTACATATCCGACCGCATCAGTGTGGAGCTGGGGCTGGCGGCAGGCCTGCCGGTGGTGGCTGGCGCGACCGACGGGGTGGCTAGCGCCATTGCCAGTGGTCTGCGACACGCGGGAGACTATAGCACCGCGCTGGGAACAACGCTGATCTTTAAGGGGCTGAGCAGTCATGCTGTGCAGGGCCCCAGCCTGTATTCGCACAAGCTGCCAGGCGGGCTGTGGCTGCCGGGAGGCGCCAGCAACACAGGGGCAGGATGGATTCAGGAGTGGTTTCCCGGACATGACCCGCGCATGCTGGATCACCAGGCTCGTGCACTGCTGCCAACGCCCCATATATCGTATCCTCTCACCAGGCGCGGCGAGCGATTTCCTTTTGCCGATGCCGGGGTGCGTGGATTTGTCAGTCCGGCAAAGGACGTGCTCTCGCGTTATGCGTCTTGCCTCCAGGGAACAGCCTTTGTTGAGCGCCTGGCCTACGAAGTACTGGATGCCGCTGCAGGCACTGCAGACGGAGCAGTCTATGCCACCGGGGGCGGAAGCCGCAGCGATATCTGGATGCAGTGCCGGGCTGACGCCTGCCACCGCATCATGCATCGCGTAGCGTGCCCGGAAGCCGCCATGGGCGCTGCAGTCCTGGCTGCAGCCGGCACATATTTCGGTGCGCTGCCATCGGCTGTTGAGCACATGACCCGTACGACACGCACCTTTGAGCCTTCGCCCCAGCTAGGCTACGACGACGCATACGCCCGCTTTGTTGAATCATTGTCGATTCAGCACATCACAGATGGTGCGTAGGGCATTGTCGAGCACGTCGAAGGGGATGTTAAGCGGTGGCGCCAGACGTATCAGGTTGCCCGCATGAAGGGTCCAGCCCAGTATCAGGCCCCGATTAAGGCACTCCGCAACCAGATACTGCGCCAGGCTGCTGCTGTCCATCTGAAGACCAAGCATTGCGCCGCGCCCGCGAATCTCATGTATGCACAGGTGCTTCAGCCTTGCGCGCACGATACGCTCGATCTTGCGGGCCCTCGCGGGAAGATTTTCCTTCAGGATAATCTCCAGTGCGGCCTGCGCTGCGGCACAGGACACAGGGTGCCCGCCAAAGGTCGTGACATGGCTGAACGGCGGGTCCGCACGCAGCGTGCGGAGGATGTCAAGGCGCGATATGAACCCGCCCAGCGGCATACCACCGCCCATAGCCTTGGCAACAGTCATGATGTCCGGCACCACACCAAAACCCTCAAAAGCAAAGAGGGTGCCAGTCCGCCCAAAGCCCGTCTGGATCTCGTCAAAGATGAGCAGTGCGCCCGTCTCGGTGCAGCGGTCCCGCAGCGCGTGCATCCACGCATCAGAAGGCACATTCATGCCCCCCTCTCCCTGTATGGGCTCGGTGATCACGCATGCCGTGCTGGTGTCAATAGCCTCCAGAGCCCGCACGTCATCAAATGGCAAGAACGTCACCTCTGGCAATAGCGGTCTGAATGGCTTGCGGTAAATATCGCGGCCCGTCACACTCAGCGACCCATGCGTGTCGCCGTGAAAGGACTGCTCAAACGCTACTATCCTCGTGCGACCCGTGAACTTCTTGGCTACCTTCAACGCGCCTTCGTTGGCCTCCGTACCGGTCATCGTGAAGTAAACCGTCTGCAATGGCTCGGGAAGCTCCTGGCACAGCCGGACGGCATAGTCCACCTGCGGCTGCTGTATCAGCTCTCCGTACACCATGACATGCAGATGGCGATCCATCTGCTCCTTCGCGGCCTGAATCACGTGCGGATGGCAATGGCCGATACTGGATACGGCAATGCCACTGATACAGTCGATGAGGCACCGTCCGTCCATCAGCGTGATGTACGGACCCCTGGCGTGTGCCACCTCCAGCCCCATAGGCGCATCACTGGTCCACGCAACATGGCGGGCAAATAGGTCCGGGCGCGAGCGTGGCATAGGTGACAACAGATACAGGTATGCGTCTTGAACCGTCTGAGCCGGCTTACGTTACAGCGCGACACCAGGCAGGTGGCTCCGGGGCAGGGTCGCAGCGGTCGCTGGCGCCTTGCACAAAAGCTGGCCGGAATGCGCAGGGTGAATCGTTTGTACCCATTGAGTGCAATGTCATCTGCAAAACCGCGTCTCGGAAGCCCTCCCGTCCTTGATCAGGGAGCATTGATCTGATCAGCAACGCTGGCCTGAGCCGCTGGGCAGTGGACCAGCCAGACTGATGCAAGCCTAAGTGGGGCCTGCTGTTGCGTCCGCGCCGTGATACCCATCATACGGGCGAAGAGCGCTCAGGCAGGCTCGCGGATACAACGCAACCAGGCTTGGTCTGCATGCGTTTCAGCGAAGTGCGCACGTACAGCATCTAAGGTGTAGTGTGTGCCCAAGTCAGGCGGACTTTCGACGCTCGGCGGGCCGGCGACACTGCGCGCACGGTCGTTCATGTGAAGGGCCCCTACAGCTGCCTTGTCCCGGCAGTTGTGATGCTTCAACTTCGCGCTAATTGCCACCTGCCATTCCCAGACCGGTTCCCCCATGCAACGGCGTAACTTTGTCAAAGCGGCCGTGCTCGGCTCGTCCGCAGGCTTGCTCCTCTCCTCCTGTGCTCCAGGTGACATCGGCGCCCCGTCTGTTCAGACTGGTGATCCATCACTGAGGTGGCGCTTGGTGTCCAGTTTTTCCCGAGGCCTGGACACCATCTTTGGCGCCGCGGAGGTGCTGGCAGAGCGGGTAAGCCACCTCACCGGCGGCCGGTTCAGGATACTGGTCTATCCGGCGGGCGAGCTCGTCCCGGCCTTTGAGGTCCTGGAGTCCGTCCAGAAGGGTACCGCCCAGATGGGACACACTGCGTCGTATTACTACATCGGCAAGAACCCCGCCTTAGCATTTGATACGACGGTCCCCTTTGGACTTACCGCGCGCCAGTTTAACGGCTGGGTGTACCACGGTGGCGGCATGGACCTGTTACGAAGCCTTTTTGCCGATTACAACGTCATTAATTTTCCGGGAGGTAATACCGGCGTGCAGATGGGAGGATGGTTCAACCGCGAAGTCAATGCCGTGTCGGACCTTCGGGGCCTGTCTATGCGCATACCGGGCATGGGCGGACGAGTGATGGATCGCCTGGGCGTTGCTGTGCAGCAGATCCCTGGCGGAGAAATCTACCCCGCACTCGAGCGCGGCGCCATCGATGCCGCGGAGTGGGTTGGGCCGTATGACGACGAGAAGCTCGGCTTCGCCCAGGTGGCCCGCTATTACTATTACCCGGGGTGGTGGGAGCCGGGTGCCAACCTGTCCTTCTATGTGAGCAGAGCGGCATGGAACCAGCTGCCTTCTCACTACCAGCATGCGGTGGCGGTGGCGGCGGCAGAGGCCAACCTTGATATGCTGTCACGCTACGATGCGGTCAACCCGGCATCCTTCCGGCGGCTGGTGGAAGGAGGTACGGAGGTGCGGGCCTTTCCGCGAGATGTGATGGATGCCGCCTTTGCCAGCGCAGAAGCGCTGCTTCAGGAGGGCACGGCCGATCCTGAGTATGCAAAGATCTTTGATGCCTATACGCAGTGGCGTCAGGACGCCACTGCGTGGTTCGGGACGAGCGAGCAGACCTTCGCTGACTACATGCATGGCCACTAGCAGATATCATAGCATGGCAGTC
>JAAXGV010000165.1 GCA_012271185.1 Rhodothermales bacterium | reverse complement strand
CTAAGTCTGAATCTTCGTCGGATGTTTGGGCTGCAAATGGCCCGTTATCCTTCCCGAGAGGGCAGAATTACTGGAAATGCGCGCTTCAATAGCTTCTCTTGGAAAATTCCGCAGCACAGACTCCCAGTTTTCACAGCACACAAAAGGGATAACTTCAGATTGAGTGCGCACTATCGCCGCACGCTGCGCATCTCATCTTCGGACAGCCGACTGGTAACCTGGGCGTACAGGGCAGCATATTCCTCCGGGTGGTGCGCGTAGTAGTCCATCACCTGTGCAAAGGTGGCAGAGTCCAAGCCGTAATCGCGCAGGATTGCATCGCGCCCGCGCGAGCCCAGCTCAAGCTCCTGGCGGGCATTGGCCAGGTGCAGGTCCACGAAGAGGGATACCGCAAGACTGTCGGACGCCAGTGGCCCCGGTCCTTGCTGACCTGTGCATCCCACCAGCAGGCCCAGCATGGCAATGCAGCTGGCAGTGTTCATCCTGTTATGGTATCAGCCACATCCTGCGACGTGCGGAACGTGTATGCGATGACTTCCAGCTGGCGCAGAAACTCGCGCTTTGGATAGCCGGGGGCAAACAGCATGCCATCAATCAGGTATAGCCGCCGTGAAGGTTCGTCGTAGAAGGCATAGGCCAGGAATGCGCCTCCCTGCCCGAACTGAAACCGCCTGCCATACTCCTCGCCCATCATCTCCCACAAGCCGCGGATCTCATACCCGAAACGGCCCTTGAAGTCAATGGTATCCACCGTGACAGGCTGGCTGCGCACGACCTCCACGAATCCGCCCTGCGTGCCTTCCATGTACTGGCGCGTAAGCCGGTCGCGGAGAAGAAGGATGTTCGCCGGCGTGATGGCGGAGGGGTCCACGCTGTCCGCGTAGTAGACAAACAGGCTGCGCCAGGTATCGCTCAGGATACGTCTCAGCCACACGAAGCTTGTCGTGTCTGTGGCAAGGATGTAGTCATGCTGCACATTGACAGCAAAGCCGTGGTTTTCCATCAGGTGGTCTTCCATGTGGCGTTGCCGCCCGATGTCAAACAGCTCCCGGTACATGCGCTGGCGTGTGGCCAGGTTGTATGCGTAGACGATATCGGCACTGTACCTTTCAATGGCATCAACCAGCACCTCTTCTGTGGCTGCAACAATGTAATAGACCAGCTGTCTCCGCCGCCACTCATCGTCGCGTGCCAGGACAACGGGCATATCGTTCAGCACCGCTTCGCGAGACTCCTCCGAAAACCGGTGGTACAACCATCGGGACTCATTCGAGGTGGTGTCGCCGATCGTGCCCACGAACAGGAGGTTGCGGTGGTCCTGCGCCCGCTCCATAACATCCTGCGAAGTGTAATGCACAGGAGAGAGCGCGAAGTTGGGCTCCCGCGAAGGGAGGGTGGGGATGGGACCTCCAATGGTTTCGCGCAGCGTTTCGCCGACGGGGCCTTCCCACAGCGTGGAGTCAATCATGACAGTGGCCTGTCCTTCCATGCCTCCGGCCTCCTGCCGGAAGTCGCCGGTAAAGGCGTTGCAGCCACCTATCAGTATGCCTACGATGATACAGGCTGGCAGTGTAGTTCTCATAACAGTCTTGGATGCGGGGCCGCAGCTGCAGACAGTCGCCGGGCAAACTGCTGAACGCCTGCTATGCGGCGGGCCATGCTTAAGGTTTCGTCTTTCCAGAGCGTTTCTATGACAGGCACCAATGCACTGCCTGCGATGAATCCGTCCGCATGACGACACAGCTGTCGGGCATCCTCAGCAGTCCGGACACCAAAGCCGGCCAGCAGCGGATTGTGCTGTATGATCGTGCGTACCCGTGCAAGGTACTGCACGACAGTATCCATACGGTGCTCAAGGGGTGCACCAGTGACGCCGGTAACGCTGACAGCATAGACGAAGCCCTCAGACAGACGGTCAATTGCTTGTGCCCGCCCGCCCGGGGTGTTGGGAGCCACCAGAAAAATCGTGTCGAGGTGGTGCTTCTTTGCAGGTTCTGTTATCAGTCCGGCCTCTTCCGGAGGCAGGTCCGGAATAATAAGGCCATCTGCGCCACTAGAACCGGCAGCAGCACAAAAGTTGTCCGGACCGTACTGCAGGATCGGGTTCACATAGCCCATCAGGAGCAGGGGCGTGTCACTGTTTTCGCGAAAAGCGCGCACTGTCCTGAAGGCGTCTTCCATCTGCACACCCCCGGCAAGCGCCTGTGCGCTGGAGTGCTGTATCGGAAGTCCTTCCGCCAGCGGATCGCTGAACGGCATGCCGAGCTCAAGGAAGTCAGCACCGCCGGCTTCAAGCGCCCGAAGGAGCGGTACAGTGGACTCCAGGTCCGGAAAACCGTTCGTAAGAAACAGCCCCATAGCCTTCCGCTGCTCGGCCGCCACCGTGCTCAGGACGGATCTAAGACGCGACATCCGCTTCCATGATGGTAGTCATGTCTTTGTCGCCGCGTCCGGAGCAGTTCAGCACTACGACCGCGTTCCGCTCCATCCGGGGTGCCAGTGTTGCGAGCGCTGCAATGGCGTGGGCAGTCTCCAGCGCCGGGATGATGCCCTCCATTCGTGACAGGAGCCGAACAGCTTCCAGGGCTTCCGTGTCCGTGGCAACCACATAGCGTACACGGCCGAGGTCCCGCAGGTAGGCGTGTTCCGGGCCGACGCCGGGGTAATCCAGCCCTGCAGAGACCGAATGTGCCAGCGCCACCTGGCCCTGACCGTCTTGAAGGAGGTAGCTGTATGCGCCATGCAGCACACCTGGCGTGCCGCACGAAAGCGTAGCGGCGTGCCGCCCTGCAAGGCCCTCGCCTGCCGCCTCCACGCCGATAAGTTCAACCGCGGTATCCTGCAGAAACGGGTAAAACAGACCCAGTGCGTTTGAGCCGCCGCCTACGCAGGCTATCGCTGCATCAGGCGCTTCGCGCGACGCCACCTCACGAAGCTGCATACGGGCTTCGTCCCCGATGACACGGTGAAAGCTCCGCACCATGAGCGGGTACGGATGCGGGCCCACAACCGAGCCGATGATATAGAAGGTGCTGTCCGGGTTGGATACCCAGTCCCGAATGGCCTCGTTCGTGGCATCCTTGAGCGTCTGCCTGCCACTAGTGGCAGGCCGCACCTCGGCACCCAGCAGGCGCATGCGTTCCACATTGAGGTGCTGCCGGCGCATATCCTCAGCGCCCATGTACACGATGCACTCTAGGTCGAACTTTGCTGCTACTGTAGCGGTGGCTACACCATGCTGTCCCGCACCGGTCTCGGCTATGATGCGTCGCTTGCCCATCTGGCGGGCGAGAAGGATCTGGCCGACCGTATTGTTGATCTTGTGGGCACCGGTGTGGCACAGGTCCTCACGCTTGAGGTATATCCTGGGTCCGCCCAGCGCCTCGGTCAGCCGGCCTGCGAACGTCAGCGGGGTGGGACGCCCCACGTATTCCCGCAGCAGGCCGTGGTAGGCTTGCAGAAAGTTGTCACTGGCCCATGCAGCTGCAAAGGCTTCACTCAGGGCATGAAGCTCCGGGATCAGTATCTCCGGTACGAAGGCGCCGCCGTATGAGCCATATCGGCCCCGCGCATCGGGCGCGCTGTACGCGAACGTGCTCATTGCTCTCTGCTCCGTACCTGCTCAATAAGCCTGGCCACCCGGTCAAAGTCCTTCCGCCCGGGCCGGTACTCCAGCCGGCTGGAGCAGTCTATCCCTGCTGGCTGTGCAGCCTTAATAGCTGCGAGCACATTCTCGGGCCCGATGCCACCGGCTGCAATGATGGGGAACTCTGCGGCGAGCTGCGCTGCCACCGTCCAGTCGAAAGTCCGCCCGGTTCCTCCGCGCAGCACAGAGTGATGCGTGTCCAGCAGGAAGTACCGGACCAGGGCCTTGTAGGGTGCCATGCGGTTTCGCAGCTCCTCGGCACGCGTGTTGGACCGTACGCGGAACGTTTTGATGATCGGCCGGGCTATCTGCATGCAGTACCCTGGCGACTCGCTCCCATGCAGCTGCACATAGTTAAAGCCTGCCTTATCAGTCAGCTCGTTGACAGTGGCGCAGCTCCTGTCGACAAAAACACCCACGCACTTGGGTCCGCAGATCCACTCTATGATGTCGCGGGCATGTCTGGTGTCCACGTGTCGCTGGCTGTCGGGGTGCTGAATGAATCCCAGCATGTCAGCACCGGCGGCCGCTGCGAAGCGGGCGTCTTCAAGCGTTGTGATGCCGCAGATTTTAACGGCAATTGGCATGGGCATAGAGCGCCTGCTGTGTTGACGCAAGGAGGGTCTGCAGCGCCTCACCCGGGTCAGGTGCGCGCATAAGCGTTTCGCCAATCAGGGCCGCATCAATGCCTGCCTGGCAAAGGGCGACGAGCTGCTCCGCGGTCCTCAGGCCGCTCTCGGTGACACGCACGACGCGCGCCGGGGCATGCTGAAGGAGCCGGACGGAATGACCAAGATCCACCTCGAAGGTGCGCAGGTCCCTGTTGTTGACACCCAGCATGGTCACAAGGTCCCAGTCGATACGGTCCATCTCGTGCTCCTCGTAGACCTCAACTAGGCACTCCAGCCCCAGCGACACCGCCGCCTGTTGCAATGCCCGGAGCTGCACAGGGTCCAGGACAGTGGCGACAAGCAGTACCGCGTCGGCGCCGTATGCAAGCGCCTCCAGCAGCTGGTATTCGTCGATTATAAAGTCCTTGCGGAGAATCGGCAGATCAGTAGCAGACCGCGCAGCGCTCAGGTCTTTCAGGGAGCCGGCAAAGTGTTTCTCCTCTGTCAGCACGCTGATTGCACTGGCACCGGCATGAGCATAGCATGTGGCAATATCCCTTACGCTCGCCTGCGCCCGGAGCATGCCCGCAGACGGCGATGACCGCTTGATTTCCGCGATGATGGACAGCGCACCCTGCTTCAGTGCCCGGGTCATGGATCGCGCCGGCGGAGTGCGGCGGATCATACCCTCCAGCGTACTGACAGGTACGCGGCGCTTGCGGGCGGGCATCTGCTCCCGGACCCCTGCCACGATCCGATCCAGTATAGTCATGCGAGGCGCTGGGATACGTGCTGCAGCCTTGCTAGGCTGGCACGGGCAGCACCGGTGTCAATGCTCTCTCTTGCGGCCGACACGCAGTCACCCAGGGCTCCGAAACGCCCGCTGACGTAAAGGCCGAACGCACTGTTCAAGAGCACTACATCACGCCGGGGGCCCGGTGTGCCGTCAAGGACTGACAGAAGCGTCCCCGCATTCACACGGGCGTTGCCGCCGCCTAGCGCGGAGGCAGGCGCCTCCTGCAGCCCGAACCGCCGCGGTTCACATGTCTCCGCGCAGACACTGGGCGACCCGCTGCGGTATTCGAAGTACGTGGCAGTGCCGCTGAGCGAAAACTCATCCATGCCACCGTGTGATGATACGGTCACCACATGGCTGGCCCCCATATGCATCAGGATGCTGGCCATCATTCTGGCCGCATCCGTGCTGAAGGCGCCCACAACCTGCCGGCGTATGCCGGCCGGGTTGCACAGCGGGCCCAGCAGGTTAAAGCATGTGCGAACGCCCAGCTCCCGCCGGGCGGGCATCACATGTCGCATGGCGGGATGGAAGTGCCGGGCAAAGATGAAGCCAATGCCTGCTTCCTCCATGCACGAAGCCACCCCGGCGGGTCCGAGGTCAATATTCACGCCGAGCTCCCGCAGAACGTCGGCAGAGCCGCACCGGGAGGATACGCCTACATTGCCGTGCTTGGCGACTGTCACGCCAGCCCCGGCGCACACGAAGCTGGCCGTCGTAGAGATGTTGAATGTGCCCAGGCCATCGCCCCCGGTGCCGCACAGGTCAATGGCGTGCGTGTCATCACATGCTACGGGGGTACAGAATTCGCGCATCACCTGCGTCAGGGCGGTCAGCTCCGCAGTCGTTTCGCCGCGGGCCGCCAGCCCCGCAAGGAAGCCGGCGACCTGAATGTCCGATGCCTCCCCCCGCAGGATCACACGCATCGCATGCATGGCCTCCTCCGCGGTCAGGCGGTCTCCGCGCACGACAGCCTTCAGGATATCCTTCATGTTGTGACCTGGTCAAGCCAGTTCCGGACAAGCTTCGGGCCCTCGGCAGTGAGGACGCTCTCCGGATGAAATTGCACCCCCTCCACCGGGTGCTCCCGGTGTCTCAGCCCCATGACGAGGCCATCTTCCGATTCTGCCGTGATAACAAGGCAGTCCGGCACGGTGTCCCGTGCCACCACCAGTGAATGGTAGCGCGTCGCAACAAAGCCTTGCGGTGTGCCGGCAAAGATTGCGCAGCCGTCGTGGTGCACACGGCTGGTCTTGCCATGCACAGGAGCGGGGGCATGTGTGACTGTGGCACCATAGACGCTGGCAATAGCCTGATGGCCAAGACATATGCCGAGTATCGGTGTGGTGGTGCCGAGTTGCCTGATGACCTCCATACAGATGCCTGCATCACGTGGACGCCCGGGTCCAGGTGAGATCAGCACGCCATCCGGCACAAGCCGGACCACCTCGTCGCATGTGAGCGCGTCATTGCGCTCAACCGCAAAAGATGCGCCACTCATCCCAACCAGATGCACCAGGTTATAGGTGAAGGAATCGTAATTGTCGATCACAAGGATCATGTGTACGTGGTTATCAGCCCTGTGAGCTCCCGTACACGCTCCATGCACTCGCCGGCGACCGCACGTGCATTGGCAGCCCCCTGGCGCAGCACGTCATGGACGTAATCGGGATTCTTCAGAAGCTCGCGGCGCCGCTCCCGTGCCGTCTCGAAATAGTCCAGCATAAGGCGGATGAGTTCCTGCTTGGCGTGGCCATACCCGTAGCCACCCCTCAGGTACGCTTCACGCAGTTCGGCCTCTTTTTCCGGTGTGGCAAATAGCCGGATAAGCGCAAAGACGTTGTCCTTGTCCGGGTCCTTGGGCGCCTCCAGCGGCGTTGAGTCCGTCACGATCCGTCTGACGCGGCGTGTCAGGCTGGCCTTCTCCTCAAAGATGCCAATGGTGTTGCCGTAGCTCTTTGACATCTTGCGGCTGTCCACACCAGGAACGGTGGCGACACTTTCGACGATGTACGCGTCCGGAATGGGAAAGAGCTCGCCAAAGCGGTTGTTGAATCGCTGCGCAATGTCCCGCGTCATCTCAATGTGCTGCTTCTGGTCCGCACCAACGGGCACCAGCGTGCCCCCGTAAATCAGTATATCCGCCGCCTGCAGCACGGGATAGTTGAACAGCCCGCAACTGGCGCTAAGGCCCTGTGCAACCTTATCTTTGTAGGCAACGCTTTTTTCCAGGTGTGATACCGGCGTCAGGCAGAAGAAAATCCACGTCAGCTCATTCAGCAGCGGCACGTCACTCTGTACAAAGAGGTTGGACTTGTCCGGGTCGAATCCCAATGAGAGGTAGGTGATGGCTGCGTCCAGGGTATGCGCCTTCATCTGCTCCGCATCCTGGACCGTCGTCATCGCGTGGTAGTTCACGATGAAATAGTAGGAGGGATGCGTTTGCTGCAGCGCAATGTGCTGTCGTATAGCGCCAAAATAGTTGCCGATATGCAGTGTGCCCGAGGACTGAATGCCCGATACGATGACAGTCTTGCCCGGCTCAAAGAAGGGTTTCATAGCATGCTCAAGCGCGTCCTTTACGGCGTGCCCACTTGTTTAAAAAGCCCAGCCGATTATCGCTGCTCCGGGTGCAGCGTCTGATGACCGCCTCCGTACGTATCTGGTGATCTATTGCGGTTTCCGCCTGCAGCGCGTTATGCAGTGCACGCTCCTGCTGCACAAGCGCAGGCCAGAGGTCGGCTTCCAAAGGTCTGACGGATACCCGGCCTGCCCCGGAGTATGCTGTGCCACCGCAGCTGAGGACGGTCTCCGCGAGCTTATCCATATCGGCGCGCGTGTTTCGCTGGATTGCATGCAGCTCATCTGCCATGGCAGGGTCGTCCGCCCTGTCCCCGGCCTGGCCGTACAGATGGCCCAGTGACACATGCTGTTTCAGGAGCGGGTTCAGGCGGGCGACCGTTTCTTCGCGCGAGATGGTTTGCCCGGCCCAGCCTTTCTTGAGAAGCAGGGCCTTGATCTCTTTGATTCGCATAGGTTTTGTCTGACTGGCGCGGAATATAACTACAGCAGTCCATCGGCAGCGACCAGGAGGGCTTCCTTGAGAGCCCGGGCCTTGTTTTCCGTCTCTGCATATTCGCGTGCAGGGTTGCTGTCAGCCACGATCCCGGCGCCGGCCTGAATGAAGACCTCACTGCCGCGAATGACCATCGTACGAATGGCTATGCATGTGTCCATGTTGCCTGAAAAGTCTATATATCCGACCGCACCCGCGTATGCGCCCCGCTTCACTGGCTCCAGCCTGTCTATGATCTCCATCGCACGCACCTTGGGAGCACCGCTGACGGTCCCGGCTGGAAAACAGGCACGCAGCACATCCAGTGTCGTACAGTCTGGGCGCACCAGGCCGCTCACAGCACTGACAATGTGCATCACGTGCGAGTATTTTTCTATATAGGCATAGCGGTCCACCGTGACGGTGCCAACGCTGCAGATCCGTCCAAGGTCGTTGCGGCCAAGGTCGACCAGCATCAGGTGCTCGGCCCGCTCCTTTGGATCATTCAGCAGCTCGTCCGCCAGCTTCGCATCTTCCTCCGCACTGCTTCCTCTCGGGCGTGTGCCGGCAAGGGGCAGGAGCTGTGCACGTCCCTCTTCCACACGTACCAGCACCTCTGGTGAGGAGCCGATCAGCACCACCTCACCAAAATCCAGGTAGAAGAGGTATGGGGATGGATTGACTTGGCGCAGGGCGCGGTACAGATTGAAGGGATCCCCCTCGAAGGACATGGAAAAGCGCTGGGACAAGACCACCTGGAATATGTCGCCCTCATAGATGAGGTGCTTGCCTTCTTCTACGGCATCCGTAAAGGCCTGGCGTTCAAAATTGGACGCCAGGCCGCCGGTGCTGAGTGTGACGGGCGCCGGCGGCGGGCAAGAAGATTGCAGCGCTGCCTCCATAGCGGCCAGCCTGTCTTGCGCGCGGTCGTATTGCAACCCGAGCGGTACGCCAGGATCCGCAAACACGCTGGTCATCAGTACCATCTGATGCTTAACATGATCGAAAGCGGCCATCGTGTCATAGAAGCACCAGATGGCATCCGGAATGCCTAGGTCGTCGGGAGGCATGCCGGGCAGGTGCTCAATCAGCCGCACGCTGTCGTATCCCAGGAAACCCACCGCACCGCATCGCAGCCGGGGCAGGCCTGGCACACGAACCTCTTCGTATTCCGACAGGTAGTGCTGCAGCACACCAAAGATGTCGCCGGGCGGCACGTCTTCAGCGTCTTTGCCCGCGCCATCCGACACCGCCACCAGGTCCCCGTCTGCCCGCACGATGCGGTACGGATCTTTGCCGAGGAACGAGTACCGCGCAAGGTGTTCGCCGCCTTCCACACTTTCGAGGAGGAACGGATAACTGCCGGACTGGCGCAGTGTCAAAAGTGCTGAGACAGGCGTCAACAGGTCCGCGCTCAGCCGCTTGTATACCGGAACCACAAGCCGCTTTGGGCCAGCGTGCGATTCAGCCAGTGACTGGAAGTCTCCGAATGTCATCATGCGCTGCCGCAACAAAAAAATCCTCTGCGTACGGGCAGGGGACAGCTTCCGGTATATCTTTTTTGCCGCTCGGCAAGAGGCTGTAACGAACGGCAGCGCCCCATGCTCCGAAGATGCTCTCCTGCGGCTGCAGACACTGTCCGGGTATCGTGCAAATCGGAACATGCAGCCTATATTGGCATTCTCCGCTCCACCAAGATGTCCATCCGAATACGATGAAGGCTAGCAAATCTCCCTATCGACGGAGCATTGAACGTGCCGTACTGGTCCTTGCCGGTGCCGGCATAGTGCTGACGGTGCACCTTTCCTTCTGGTACGGGGAGGCACCGGTTGATGACCCCGTCTGCACCGCTGGCAGTGACTGCGCCTCGGTGATAGCTCAGGATCCCGCCCTGTTCGGCGTCTCCAGCGCCAACTCGGGACTGGTGTTCTACGTGCTGATAGCGGTTCTGACCTTCGGTGTGGCGAGGAATCTCTGGAGGCTACGCCCCCACTTCAAGGCTGTTCGTTACGTCCTGGTACTGACAGGGCTGGCCTACTCCTCGTTTTTGACCGCCCTGCAGCTGTTCGCGCTGGACGGATTCTGCCTGCTTTGTCTGGCATCCTTTGGCCTGATCATCGCGATAACCATCCTGGTAGTGCGCAAGGCTGCGCCTGGCAGTCACCGCGCGGACCATGGCAGAGCCTCTGCGGAGATGGTGTTTTACGGGGTTACAGGCGCAGTGGTCGTGCTGGCAAGCGTCATGGATTATTCAGTGTACCAGAAGAAGGCAAGAGAAGCGCAGGTGGCCGAAGTGCAGGATCTGAACTACAATGCGGCGCAATGCCGGTACGACAGCAACTTCCCGCGCTTCGAAAATCTGGACGAGTTCATTACTGATTCGGATCCGTCAACAGGACCTCCCGCTGCGCCGGTAACGATACTGGAGTTCATAGACCCTAACTGCAATCACTGCAAGTCCCAGCACCCCGTAATGCGCCAGCTTGCGGCAAAATATCCACAGGATGTGCGTATCATATACAAGCTCGTGCCGCTGGTTACGGGCAACCTGCTGTTTTCGCTTGATGAGGTGATGGCACTCTGGCTGGCCAATGAGGCGGGTCTGTTCAATCCCATGATTGAGGAGATGTTTGCGAAGCAGAACCCGCGAGGCCTGTCCATCGAGGAGCTTGCGTCGATAGCGGGCGATGTGGGACTTGATGCGCGGGAGTTCCGGCGGGAGCTGGAAAGCCGCCGTCTCGAGCCTCGCGCCCGCAGGGACCGGCGCGTGTTTGACGGGATGGGGCTGAGCGGTGTACCCTCCATACTTATCAACGGGCGCAAGATCTATGCTGAGCGTTCTCTGGGCTGTCTCAGCCACCTTGTGGAGCAGGAGATCGTCGCTGTCGGCATCCGATAGCCATCATGCACAAGGAGACGTGTATTAACACGATCCGCCTGCTTGCTACCGATGCGGTGCAGCGGGCTCGCAGCGGACACCCTGGCATGCCTATGGGTGCTGCGCCCATGGCGTATGTGCTGTGGACCCGCCACCTGCGCCATGACCCCGCTGCGCCGGACTGGCCCGGCCGCGACCGGTTTGTGCTGTCAGCCGGACACGGATCCATGCTGCTTTACGCCCTGCTGCACTTGACAGGGTATGCCCTGCCGTTTGACGAGCTTAAAGCGTTTCGCCAGTGGGGAAGTCGCACACCAGGGCATCCGGAGCACGGAGTCACCCCGGGCGTGGAAACGACCACCGGCCCGCTGGGTCAGGGCTTTGCCAACGGCGTCGGAATGGCTGTCGCAGAGCGCCACCTGGCCGCCCGCTTCAATCGCGAGCACCACGAGATCATCGGACACCATACCTATGGCATCGTGTCAGATGGCGACCTGATGGAAGGGGTCTCGCACGAGGCCGCGTCGCTGGCTGGTCATCTCGGGCTGGGCCGCCTGATATACCTGTGGGATGACAACAGCATCACAATAGACGGGAGCACCAGGCTGGCCTTTACCGAGGATGCCAGTGCCCGCTTTGCGGCTTATGGCTGGCAGGTGCTCCACGTCAGGGATGGCAACGACACCCGTGCACTGGATGCGGCGCTCATCGAGGCCAAAGCCCGGACAACGCAGCCTACGCTGATACGTGTCTCCACGACGATCGCTTACGGGAGCCCGAATAAGGCAGGTACTGCCAGCGCGCACGGAGCACCTCTGGGTGAAGATGAGGTGGTGCTGACCAAGCGTGCGCTGGGCTGGCCAGAGAATGAACGCTTTCGCGTTCCAGCAGGCGTGCGGCAGTCCATGGATGCGCGCGAAGCCGGGGCACAGCTGCACAGCACATGGAGGGCGGCCTGCAAGCGCTATGCTGTGGCATATCCGGCGCTGGCGAAAGAGCTGCGGTCCCGGCTTGACGGCGTGCTGCCGGGTGACTGGGATGCTTCGCTGCCCGCGTTTGAGCGTGGCGGCAGGCTTGCGACACGCGTCGCAAGCGGCAAGGTGCTGGATGCGCTGCTGAAACGGGTGCCCAGCCTTATTGGAGGCTCTGCGGACCTGACCCCCTCAAACAAGACACGCGGCCAGGCGCAAAAGGATTTTCAGCGGGGTCATCCATCGGGCAGCTACTTGCGCTTTGGTGTGCGGGAGCACGCCATGGCGGGCGTCTGCAATGGCATAAGCCTGCATGGGGGTCTGCGCCCGTACTGCGGCACCTTTCTGGTGTTCAGCGACTACATGCGGCCATCGCTTCGCCTGAGCGCCCTCATGAAGCAGCCGGTCATCTACATCTTCACCCATGACTCTGTTGGTGTGGGTGAAGACGGCCCCACGCACCAGGCCATTGAGCATGTGATGGCCCTCAGGGCCATACCGAATCTCACGGTAATACGGCCGGCGGATGCCTGCGAAACCGTCCAGGCATGGCGCGTGGCCCTTACCCGCACCCGTGGTCCTACGGCACTGATACTGACACGCCAGGGCATACCCACAGTAACCGGCACCGCAGCGGCAGAGGGGCTTCAGAAGGGCGGCTACGTGTTGCGCATGGGTGGCGAGCGCCCGTCACTGATCCTGATAGGTACAGGCAGCGAGGTGCACCTGGCGGTGGCGGCACATGAGATGCTGGCTTTGGAAGGCATCGAAACCCGTGTTGTCAGCCTGCCTTCCTGGGAGCTGTTTCTTGAGCAGCCGCAGGCCTACCAGGCAGCCGTGCTGCCACCCGACATACCAGAACGCCTGGCTGTGGAAGCAGGCATCACACAGGGATGGGAACGGTTTACAGGCCCCGCCGGGCGGATCCTGGGCATCAACCACTATGGTGCTTCGGCACCGGGCGGTAGGCTGCTTGAGGAGTTCGGATTCACTGCGGATCGCGTCGCGGCAGCAGCGCGCACCCTGCTGAATGCATAGGCGGTGAAGCCAGCTCGCGGCCATGATGTTGCGCGTGGTCATCCTGTTCCAGCTTCTCTCCTGCAGCACAGCCTGTGCACAGCAGTTTCCGGGCGAAGACAAGTGGAAAATGCTTCTGGATCATGAGGGCCTGACCTTCCGCTACCTGTACCACCGCAAGGCGGACAGCAGGAATGCGGGCGTGGTGCTGATGCTCGAGAACACGAACAGCTATGCTGTTACGTATGCTTTCAAGGTTGTCTTCAGCAGCACAGAGGGCAAGGAGGCCGTCTATGCCGTTTCCGGCGAGATGGCTGCAGGGCAGCGCAAGGCGGGCTCAAACGACGGCCTGTTCTGGGTTCCGTGGTCGGATCAGCGCGTGATGGCAACTGTTGGCCTGCGTGGATACAAGGTGCACCGCAAGAAGGAAAGACGGAATCCCTGGCCACGATAGCCAGCCCGTGCGTACATGCAGAGGTTGTAGTCGTGAATCTGTCCGGTGGCCCTTGACAATCGGACCAGAATTTTGTAAACTAGCGCCAAAATTTATTGCGCCGGCAGGATTACCGGAGGCTGCCATTAGTTCCCGATGTTTCACCAGCGCTGCTGACACGTGCAGCGCCAGTCACTGGACTCTTTAAATCATTCCGCCTATGGCTTTTAATAAGATGAAGTTGTCGAGCTTCGTCTACGAGTATCCACAAGAGCTCATTGCACGATATCCCGCGGAGCCGCGTGATCACTCAAGGCTGATGGTGCTCAACAGGAAGGAGGAGACGATTGAGCACCGCTGTTTCTACGACATTGCAGATTATTTCCGCGACGGCGACGCTCTGGTTTACAACGACACCAAGGTGTTTCCTGCCCGGCTGCTTGGGATCAAGGAGAAGACCGGCGCAGGCATTGAAGTCTTCCTGCTGCGTGAGCTGAACGCGGCAAGCCGCCTTTGGGATGTCATTGTTGAACCGGCGCGCAAGATCCGCATTGGCAACAAGCTGTTCTTCAGAGAGGGGCTGGCGGCCGAGGTCATTGATAACACGACATCGCGGGGGCGCACGATAAGGTTTGTGTTTAATGGCACGAACGAGGAGTTGTACCGGAAGATTGACGAGATTGGTCAGACGCCCCTGCCGCCATATCTCAAGCGGGAGGTGGAAGCAGAAGACCGCGAGCGTTATCAGACCATCTTTGCGAAGCATCGTGGTGCTGTGGCCGCACCAACAGCGGGGCTGCACTTTACGGAGGGGCTCGTTGGCAAGCTGCGCAGCATGGGTGTCAGCGTGGTACCGGTCACGCTGCATGTGGGTCTGGGGACCTTTCGGGGCGTAGGGGTGGAGGACCTGACCAAGCATCGGATGCACTCCGAGAACTATGTGATCTCTCCAGACACCGCGGAGTCTGTCAATCGTGCGTTAACCTCCAAGGTCAACTCAGTAACGGCCATAGGCACCACCACAGTGCGGGCGGTGGAAACGAGCCTCACAATATCCCGCCACCTCAAGGGGCGCTCAGGATGGACAGACAAGTTCATTTACCCTCCCTACGAGTTTCACGTAACCGAGCGGCTTATCACCAACTTTCACAGACCAAAGAGCACGTTGCTGATGCTGGCGGCGGCGTTCGCAGGGTTTGATTTTCTGATGGAGGCTTATCGTGAAGCTATGCGGCAGCAGTACCGACTGTTTTCCTTTGGTGATGCCATGCTGATCATCTGACCTGGGATGAATCGCAGCAGTGTGGTGGTGATCGTGCCCGCGGCAGGAGCGGGTAAACGCATGGGCGGGGTGCGCAAGCAGTTTCGCATCCTCGGTGGCGCACCGGTAATTGTCCAGACACTGCGGGCGTTGACGCGCTGCAAGGATGTTGACGCGATCGTTGTGGCCACGCCAGCCGGTGACAGCGCGGACTGGCTGGAAGCCGGCTTGCGCGTAAGCGCTACTGTTTCCGGTGGCGGGACTCGCCAAGAGTCTGTTGCACGCGCCATGGCAGTGCTGCCGCCGGAAGCCGGCATCGTGCTCGTGCACGACGCAGTGCGCCCGTTCATTGAGACGCAGGCTGTTTCTGCTGTCATTGCCGCGGCGCGCACCGCGGGCGCTGCGGCCCTCGCAGCGCCCGCGGTTGATACGATGCGCTATGGATCAGGCGGACTGTTCAATGCTGCCGTGTCCCGCTCGGGCCTGTACCTCATGCAGACGCCCCAGGGATTCAGGCGACGTGTCCTGGAAGAGGCGATGGCCGCCGCGGAGTCTGTGGAGACAGACGAGGTGGCACTTGTGCAGCGCATGAACCACCCTGTGACTATCGTGCCGGGATGCCGCAGCAACATCAAGATCACGACCCAGGAAGACTGGGAGTGGGCGGCCACTCAATGGCCCTGCTGGGAGGCGCGACAGCAGTGAGAACAGGATTCGGCTACGATGTGCACCAGCTGGTTGAGGGTCGGCCGCTGATAATTGGCGGTGTGCGTATCGTGCATACCCACGGCCTGGCAGGACACTCTGACGCCGATGTGCTGCTTCATGCCATTGCCGATGCACTTCTGGGTGCTGCCGCGCTGGGCGATATCGGACAGCACTTTCCAAGTGCCGAGGAGAAATGGAGGGGGGCGGACAGCAGCGTGCTGCTTGGTGTCTCAGCTGACAAGGTTCGTGCGGCGGGATACAGGGTGGTCAATGTGGACGCAACCGTCGCGGCGGAGCGGCCGAGGCTGGCGCCGCACATCGGGGCCATGCGGAACAACATTGCCCGGGCTCTCCGCGTATCGGAGCACCAGGTATCTGTAAAGGCCACGACGACGGACAGGCTTGGCTTCGTGGGCCGCGAAGAAGGCATGGCTGCATGGGCCGTGTGCCACATCGAATAGCAGCAGTATGGAGAGCTTCTTTACGGATCTGGTGATCCGCATTGGCGAGGCGCCCGTGGTGTGGGCCTACGGGCTGCTGTTCCTAGCGGCCTACCTGGAGAACGTGTGTCCGCCTGTGCCAGGAGATGTCTGCGTGGTATTTGCAGGATACCTTGCCTCCGAAGGCACGCTGCACCTGCCCCTGGTGATTGTGCTGGGCACCGCCAGCGGCATCCTGGGCTTCATGACGGTGTTCTATGCAGGGCGGACGGTCGGTCACCGGCTGGTGGCTTCCCGGCGCTTTCGCTGGATCAGCCAGGACGCGCTCGACAAGACGGAGCGCTGGGTAGCACGCTGGGGTGCCGGTGTGGTGCTGATGAACCGCTTCCTGGCGGCCGTGCGCAGCGTTGTGGCGCTGAGTGTGGGTATGGGCAGTATGAAGAGCAGGCATGCGGCGCTGCTGTGTTCCGTTGCGGCGCTCTTGTGGACGGCCCTGCTGTCGCTGGCCGGATACACGCTGGGCGCAAACTGGGAACGCATCTGGGACTTCCTTGCCACCTACAGCCGCATCGTGCTGGCAGCTGTTGTGCTGGGCGCAGGTGTGGCCGTCTGGCGCAGCATACGCAGAAAGCAAACAGCAGACTAGCGCGTTAAATACGGAACAGGCTGGCGTAGCTCAACGGGCAGAGCAGCTGATTTGTAATCAGCAGGTTGGGGGTTCAAGTCCCTTCGCCAGCTCTTCACAAGGGCTTGGGCACAAAGTGGAATGATGCACTTATAATCAGGCTGCAGTTCAGGGCAGGTACCCAAGCGGTCAACGGGGGCAGACTGTAAATCTGCTGGCTAGGCCTTCGGAGGTTCGAATCCTTCCCTGCCCACAGTTGCGGGAGTAGCTCAGTTGGTAGAGCGCCAGCCTTCCAAGCTGAAGGTCGCGAGTTCGATTCTCGTCTCCCGCTCCATAGCCGCCTTAGCTCAGGGGCAGAGCACTTCCATGGTAAGGAAGGGGTCCTCGGTTCGAACCCGAGAGGCGGCTCTCACATACTAGCTCGGAGGACATGGCAAAAGAGCATTTCAAGCGTACGAAGCCGCACGTGAATGTTGGCACGATTGGTCATGTGGATCATGGCAAGACGACGCTCACGGCGGCGATCACGAGGGTATTGAGTGCGCGTTTTGGGGGTACGGAGGTTCGTTCTTTTGATTCGATTGACAACGCTCCGGAGGAGCGTGAGCGTGGTATCACGATAGCCACGGCGCATGTGGAGTACGAGACGGGGGCGCGTCACTACGCGCATGTGGACTGTCCGGGTCATGCGGACTATGTGAAGAACATGGTAACGGGTGCGGCGCAGATGGACGGGGCGATTCTGGTTGTGGATGCATCGGATGGTCCGATGCCTCAGACGCGGGAGCACATATTGTTGGCGCGTCAGGTGGGGGTTCCTTACATCGTGGTATTCATGAACAAGGTGGATCTGGTGGATGATCCGGAGCTTTTGGAGCTGGTGGAGATGGAGGTTCGGGAGCTTTTGGAGGTGTATGAGTTTCCGGGGGATGACATTCCGGTGGTGATGGGTTCGGCGCTGGGTGCGCTCAATGGTGAGCCGGAGTGGGAGGAGAAGGTATTGGATTTGATGTCTGCGGTGGACGGTTATGTGCCGACGCCGGAGCGTGAGAAGGACCGTCCGTTTTTGATGCCGGTGGAGGATGTGTTTTCGATCACGGGTCGTGGCACGGTGGCGACGGGTCGCATTGAGCGTGGTGTGGTTCGCACGGGCGAGCGTGTGGAGATTGTGGGTATTCGTGAGGAGAAGACGGGTACGACGGTGACGGGGGTGGAGATGTTCAGGAAGATTTTGGATGAGGGTCAGGCGGGGGACAATGTGGGTCTTTTGCTTCGTGGCATCCCGAAGACGGGTGTGGAGCGTGGTCAGGTGATCGTGCATCCGGGATCGATCACGCCGCACAAGGAGTTTTCCTGTGAGGTGTACATATTGAGCAAGGATGAGGGGGGTCGTCACACGCCTTTTTTCAAGGGGTACCGTCCGCAGTTTTATTTTCGCACGACGGATGTGACGGGCGACATTCAGCTGCCTGACACGGTGGAGATGGTGATGCCTGGGGACAACACGCAGTTCAGGGTGAAGCTGATTCAGCCGGTGGCGATGGAGCAGGGGCTCCGCTTCGCCATTCGCGAGGGCGGCCGCACGGTCGGCGCCGGCGTTGTTACGAAAATTCTGGACTAGAGGCATACGGGCGTAGCTCAACTGGCAGAGCAGCGGTCTCCAAAACCGCAGGTTGTGGGTTCAAGTCCTACCGCCCGTGCATTTTGGGAGAGAACAGCCATGAAGAAGTTCTTCGGAAAAATTGAATCGTACTACCGGGATGTGATGACAGAGATGCGCAAGACCTCGTGGCCCAAGCGCAATGAGCTGTCAGGCCATACTCTGATCACGCTGCTGGCCAGCGTGGTCTTGGCGCTCTTCATCTTTGGAGCCGATCGCGTGATCAGCTTTATCCTGGACCTGATCTACCCTGGCGCATAGCAGCAACCCATGAAGAATCGTCCCGCCCCCAGCTTCAGGTGGTATGTGCTTCGCACATTCACCGGTCAGGAGAAAAAAATCAGGAGATTCCTGGAAAATGAGATCCGGGAAGAGGGCTGGGACAACAAGATCCAGGAGATCCTGATCCCTACGGAAACGGTCTTTGAGATGCGCGGCGGCAAAAAGCGCACGCGCGAGAAGTCGTTCTTTCCGGGCTACGTGTTAATCAAGATGGCGATGGATCAGCAGCTTCGGCACTTCTTTGCTGACCGGTCCAGGCCGTGGCCGTCGAAGGTGGACTTCCTGGGTCCTGGCGGTGCGCCTGCGGCACTGCAGCCCCAGGAGGTGGAGCGCATCCTCGGGCGCGTAAGCGAGGCCAGAGACGGCGATGAGAGGCCAGAGATGCCGTTTGACTCTGGAGATGCCGTAAAGGTCATTGACGGTCCCTTCAACAACTTTAGCGGGGTCGTTGACGAAGTTTTTCCGGACAAGCTCAAGGTTCGCGTCATGGTATCCATCTTTGGCCGCAAGACGCCGCTGGAACTGGATTACCTGCAGGTGGAGCGGGCAAACTAAGATTCCGTGAAGATGCGCCAGGGTGGAACCAAATCGCTGGCAAAACTTTCCACGAGGCTGCGCGTACCTTTTTGATCCCGCAGAAACGCTATGGCGAAGCCTGTTGATAGTCTGATCAAGCTGCAGATCAAAGCTGGTCAGGCGAACCCCGCACCGCCGATCGGGCCGGCGCTGGGGCAGCACGGTGTGAACATCATGGAGTTCTGCAAGCAGTTCAATGCCTCAACGCAGGACAGAATGGGGCTGGTGCTGCCGGTGGTGATCTCGGTTTACAGGGACAAGACGTTCAGCTTTATCGTCAAGAGCCCTCCTGCGGCTGTCCTCCTGAGGAAAGCGGCGGGAATAGAGAAGGGATCAAGCGATTCCATCCGCATAAAGGTCGGGGAGGTAACGTGGAGCGACTGCCTTGCTATTGCGCAGCAGAAGCAGGCCGACCTTAACGCGCGCGACATGGAGAAAGCGGCGTCCATGATTGCGGGGACAGCACGTTCCATGGGCTTGCGGGTTCAGCGCTGATTGCGGGAGCCGTGACAGCGGCGCCAATACCGCGAAATACATTATGCCCAGAAGAGGGAAACGATACCTGGCCGTACGCCAGGCAGTAAAGGAAGCCGGGGAAGGGCCTTTCACGCTCGTTGAAGCCACATCGGTGCTCAAGCGGGTCACCCGGCATAGGTTTGACGAATCCGTAGACATTGACCTCAGGCTTGGCGTTGATCCGCGCCATGCGGATCAGATGGTGCGCGGCAGTGTGACACTGCCTCACGGAACCGGAAAAGAGCGTCGCGTGCTGGTGCTGGCCAAGCCCGCCAAACAGGAAGAAGCCATAGCGGCTGGAGCAGACCATGTGGGGCTGGATGACTACGTTAAGCGCATCCAGGACGGCTGGACCGACATTGACGTTATCGTTGCTACACCGAATGTCATGGCGAAGGTAGGGCGCCTGGGCCGCATCCTAGGGCCGCGCGGGCTTATGCCGAATCCGAAGAGCGGCACGGTTACGATGAACGTGGCTGAGGCTGTCAGGCAGATCAAGGCCGGCAAGATTGACTTCCGCGTAGACAAGCAGGGGAACCTGCACACCGGCATCGGGCGCGTGTCATTCACGGAGGAGCAGCTCAACGACAACGCCACAGTGTTCCTGCGTGAGATTCTGCGGCTGAGGCCGGCTTCAGCCAAAGGGACCTATGTCCGGTCGATCACGCTCTCAACGACCATGGGGCCTGCGATTCCGGTCGCACGCTCAGAGGTGATCAACATCGCGAGATAGCACATGGCACTCACGAAAGAGCAGAAAGCAGCTGAGGTCGCTGCGGTGACCGAGATGCTGAGCGATTCCACGGCCATATACCTTACGGATTTCATGGGCATGAACGTGGAGCAGATCAACGCGTTGCGCGGCAGGTTCCACGAGTCGGGTGTCAAGTACCGGGTCGTGAAGAATACGCTGATGCGTCGTGCGCTGGAGGTGCACGGCGGCTACGAAGCATTGTACGAGCACCTGAGCGGACCCACGGCTATAGCATTTTGTGCCGACCCCTCTGCGCCGGCCCGCGCCATCAAGCGATTCAGGGCGAACACCAGCCTGTCGGTGCCAGCGCTTAAGGCTGCGTTTGTCAGCGGCGATGTATATACGGGCGACCAGATTGATGTTCTGGCTTCGCTGAAGTCAAAAGAAGAACTGCTGGGCGACATCACCGGTTTGCTGCTGTCTCCCATAGCCAACATTGTTGGTGCTGTCCAGGCCCCGGGCGCAACGCTCGCGGCTATCCTGGAGACGCTCCAGGAGGAAGTGGAATCATAAGGCTAATCACCACCTTAATGTGCGGCGCAGTCTGAGGACGTAGACCGTCGCAGGAGACCCCATATATCATGGCAGATATTAACGCTCTCGCAGAGCAACTCGTAGCACTCACGATCAAGGAGGCTGCGGACCTGGCGAAGCTCCTCGAGGAGCAGTATGGCATCAAGCCGGCTGCAGCGGCCGTGGCGGCCGCACCTGAAGCGGGTGCCACCAATGGCCAGGCCGAAGTCGCTGAGCAGACCGAGTTCAACGTCATTCTGAAAGGTTTTGGCAGCGCCAAGATCGCCGTCATTAAAGAGGTGCGTCAGATCACCGGCCTGGGTCTCAAGGAGGCCAAGGTACTGGTTGACGGTGCACCGAAAGAGGTGAAGGAAGGCGTTTCGAAGGAAGAGGCGGAGGAGGTTCGCCAGCGTCTGGAAGCTGTTGGCGCGGAAGTGGAAGTACAGTAGCACCCAAGGCAGACCAATCTGAATTGCAACACCCGCGTATGCGCAAACGAAATGGCCAGCTGGGATACAACGGACGGATCAGCTTCGCGAGTACGCGATCAGTCCTGGACTATCCCGACTTTCTCGCAGTCCAGCTCAAGTCATTCAGTGACTTCGTGCAGGCTGAGGTTCTTCCCGAAGAGCGCCTGGATCTGGGCCTTCAGGCGGTATTCAACAGCCATTTCCCGATTGAAGACACTCGGCAGCGGTACAAGCTGGAGTTCCTTCACTATTCGATGGAGGCGCCTACGCACACCATCAGGGAGTGCATTGCCCAGGGGCTGACCTATTCGGTTCCGCTGTTTGCCACGCTGCGTCTGTCTGCCCAGGAGGACGAGGATGAGGATGAGCCGGAAGAGGCGGTGGAGCAGGAAGTATACCTCGGCATCATCCCGCAGATGACGCCGCGCGGCTCGTTTGTGATCAATGGTGCTGAGCGTGTGGTGGTTTCCCAGCTGCACCGCAGCCCCGGCGTGTTCTTCGGGCAAAGCACGCATCCCAACGGGACGAAGCTGTACTCGGCACGTGTGATCCCGATCCGAGGCACCTGGCTGGAGTTTTCCACCGATGTGCAGAACGTGCTCTGGGTATACCTGGACCGCAAGAAAAAGCTGCCGGTAACGACGCTGCTTCGCGGGCTGGGACACGGCTCCACCCAGGAAATTGTCACGCTCTTCGAGTTGGCTGACCGCATCCAGTCGAATACGAAGCGCAACTACAGGCGCGCCATCGGCCGGACGCTTGCGATCTCCGTGATCGTCAGCGTGAAAACAGCCGAGCATATTGACGAGGATACCGGTGAAATACTGGAGGAGGAGTTTGAGGACAAGGTGCTTCTGCCCTCCGGTCGCGTGCTGGAGGAAGACGATTACCTTGTGCTCAAAGAGCACAAGGTCCGGGAGCTTTTCGTTATGCGCAAAGACGCATTCGACGAAGATGCGCAGGATAACAGCACGCTGCTGAAGACGCTGGACAAGGACCCCACGTTCAATCAGGGCCAGGCGCTGCAGTATATATACCGGCGCTTGCGGGAAACGGATCATGATGCGCCGGATGAGGATGTGGCCAAGCGTGAGTTGATGCGCATGTTTTCACAGATTGATCTGGGCGAAGTCGGGCGTCACCGCATCAACAGGAGACTCGAAGTCAGCATCGACTCCAATGATGGGTCTCTTGAGCCGCGTCATATCATTGATATTGTCATCTCCATTGCGAAGCGCCTGGTTGCACTGCGCAGTGGAGAGGGGAGTCCCGACGATATCGACCATCTGAGTAACCGCCGGGTACGCACCGTGGGCGAGCAGCTGGGGCAGCAGTACTCGGTGGGTTTGGCGCGCATGTCGCGGACAATTCGTGAGCGCATGAATATGCGTGATGCGGACAAGTTCACACCGCAGGACCTGGTGAATGAGAAAACAGTCCGCAGCGTGGTTAACACGTATTTCGGCACCAGCCAGCTCAGCCAGTTCATGGACCAGACGAATCCGCTGTCCGAGCTGACACACAAGCGCCGGATGTCGGCACTGGGCCCGGGGGGGCTGACGCGGGAGCGTGCAGGGTTCGAGGTGCGGGACGTGCACTACACGCACTACGGACGGCTGTGTCCCATAGAGACGCCGGAAGGCCCAAACATTGGCCTCATCTCCTCGCTCTGCGTTCATGCGCTCATCAACCCGTTCGGATTCATTGAAACGCCCTACCGCCGAGTGCTCAATGGCCAGGTGATGAACGAGATCGTGTACCTGTCGGCGGAAGAGGAAGGCGATGCCGTCATCGCGCAGGCCAATGCCCGTATTGATAAGAACGGCTTCTTTCTTGACAAGCGGGTACGCTGCCGCTACCTGGGTGACTTTCCATCGGAGCGGCCAAAGGATATCCAGTTCATGGATATTGCGCCGAACCAGATTGTGTCGCCTTCGGCTTCGCTGATCCCGTTTCTGGAGCATGACGATGCCAACCGCGCCCTCATGGGCTCAAATATGCAGCGCCAGGCAGTACCGCTGCTGCGTTCCGAGGCTCCGGTCGTGGGCACGGGCCTGGAGCACCGGGTAGCGCGGGACTCCCGTGCGGTGGTTGTAGCCGAAGGTGGCGGCACGGTTACCTACGTTGACTCTGAGCGCATCATCATCAAGCACAAGCGCCAGGGAAGAGACGGGAAGATCTCGTTTGAGAGTCCCGAGAAAGAGTATCCGCTGATCAAGTTCAGACGGACCAACCAGGACACCTGCATCAATCAGAAGCCTATTGTGAAGGTGGGGCAGAAGGTAAGCAAGGGCATGGTCCTGACCGACGGCTTCGCCACTGATAAGGGCGAACTGGCGCTGGGCAAGAACGTGCTGGTGGCTTTCATGCCGTGGCGCGGGTACAACTTTGAAGATGCTATCGTGCTCTCAGAGCGTCTAGTGTCGGAAGATGTGTTCACTTCGGTTCATATAGAGCAGTATGAGCTCCAGGTACGCGACACGAAGCGTGGCAGGGAGGAGCTCACACGGGAGATACCCAATGTCTCAGAAGAGGCCACAAAGGATCTGGATGAGCGGGGCATCGTCCGTGTTGGTGCTGAGGTTCAGGCGGGGGATATTATCGTTGGCAAGATTACGCCAAAGGGCGAAACGGATCCCACACCGGAAGAGAAGCTGCTGCGTGCCATTTTCGGAGATAAAGCCGGAGATGTCAAGGACGCTTCGCTCAAGGCGTCGCCTGGCATGAAGGGTGTGGTGATTGATACACAGCTCTTCAGGCGGAGGCACGAGACGCCGGCGTTCAAGAAACAGGAGCAGATAGAGCTGGCGGAGATCGAGCGCCGCAAGGAGCGTGAGATAGCCGAGCTCCAGAGCAAGCTGGGTGAGAAGTTTTTCAGCCTGGCACTGGACCGGGTGTCTGGTGGTATCTGGGCGATGGACGGGCGCGAAGTTGTTCCTGCGGGCGTCGTGATCACAGCGGAGCATTTTCAGGATATCCCGGTGTCTGAGCTTGACATGCAGCGTGTTTCGCTGAAAGATGACCGGGCACGCGACCGGCGGCTGCGCCGTTTGTTGGCGAACTACCAGTCCGTGCTTGGCACCATCATTGCGATGGCAAAACGTGGTGAGCGCCGCATAAAGGGCGACAAGCTGCCGGACGGCGTAGTGCAACTGGCGAAGGTGTACATCGCCAAGAAGCGCAAGATTCAGGTAGGTGACAAGATGGCGGGACGCCACGGCAACAAGGGTGTTGTGGCCCGTATCGTGCCCGTTGAGGACATGCCGTTTCTGGAGGACGGGACGCCTGTTGACATTGTGCTCAACCCTTTGGGCGTGCCTTCGAGGATGAACCTTGGGCAGATCTATGAGACGCTGCTGGGTTGGGCCGGCAGCGTGCTGGGCAAGCGTTTTGCTGCGCCGAGCTTCGAAAGCGTTAACACGTCGAAGCTGTTTTCGCATGTCAAAGAGGCTGGCCTACCGGAAGACGGGCGGGCGCAGCTGTATGACGGACGCACTGGTGAGTCCTTCGATCAGAAGACCACGGTAGGTCAGATATATATGATGAAGCTGAGCCACCTTGTTGATGATAAGATCCACTCCCGCTCGATCGGCCCGTACAGCCTCATCACACAGCAGCCGCTTGGGGGCAAGGCTCAGTTTGGCGGCCAGCGGCTGGGAGAGATGGAGGTGTGGGCCATGTATGCGTATGGCGCTTCCAACGTGCTGCAGGAGATGCTCACCTACAAGAGCGATGACGTGCAGGGCCGTTCCAAAGCGTACGAATCCATTGTCAAGGGCGACAACATGCCGGAAGCCGGCATACCCGAGAGCTTTAACGTGCTCGTTCGCGAACTGCAGGGGCTGGGACTTGAAATCCGCCTGGACTAACCCGTTTCATCACCACCAACACGCCACATCATGCCGTACGGCGCTCCACCAAAGGTTCAGACCGTCTTCAACGGTATCACGATCAGCCTGGCTTCACCCGAAGCAATTCTGGAGCGGAGCCACGGAGAGGTCCTGAAGCCGGAGACGATCAACTACCGCAGCTTCAAGCCGGAAAAGGAAGGGCTCTTCTGCGAAAAGATCTTTGGTCCGGTCAAGGACTGGGAATGCTTTTGCAGCAAATACAAGCGTATCCGCTACAAGGGCATCATCTGTGACCGGTGTGGTGTGGAGGTAACCCAGAAAAGTGTCCGGCGCGAGCGGATGGGTCACATCGCTTTGTCGGTGCCGGTGGTGCATATCTGGTATTTCAAGACGCTGCCCAACAAGATCAGCCACCTTTTGGGGCTGCGATCAAAAGCGCTCGAGAAGGTCATCTATTACGAGAGCTACGTCGTGGTGCAGGCAGGGTGTGCAGAGGCTCATGGCATAGAGGAAGGGCAGCTTCTGCTGGAAGACGAATATCTGGATCTTCTTTACCAGATCCGTGATGACAATGTCCGGCTTAGCGACGATGACCCCGAGAAGTTCATCGCGATGACTGGCGGGGAAGCCGTAGAGACCATGCTGAAACGGCTCAACCTCGATATGCTGTCGTATGAGCTGCGATTTCAGGCCAAGACCGAGTCCAGCCAGCAGCGCAAGGCTAACGCGTTGAAGCGGCTGAAGGTCGTGGAGGCGTTCCGCGATGCCAGCCGGCGCATGGAAAACAGGCCGGAATGGATGGTGCTGCATGTTGTTCCGGTGATTCCTCCGGAGCTTCGTCCGCTGGTGCCGCTGGATGGTGGCCGTTTTGCGACCAGCGATCTCAACGACCTGTACCGGCGCGTCATCATACGCAACAACCGACTCAAGCGTCTTATGGACATCAAGGCGCCTGAGGTCATTCTGCGCAACGAGAAGCGCATGCTGCAGGAGTCGGTTGACAGTCTCTTTGACAACTCGCGGAAGGCCAATGCGGTGCGCAGCAACAACGGGCGCCCGGTGAAGAGTCTTTCGGACATGCTCAAGGGCAAGCAGGGACGCTTCCGTCAGAACCTGCTGGGCAAGCGCGTGGACTATTCGGGCCGCTCCGTCATCGTGGTAGGTCCGGAGCTGGAGCTGCATCAGTGCGGCTTGCCGAAAGAGATGGCGGTAGAGCTGTTCAAGCCGTTTATCATCCGCAAGCTCATCGAGCGGGGGATTGTCAAGACTGTCAAGAGTGCCAAGAAGGTTGTAGACCGCCGCACAGCCGAGGTCTGGGATATACTCGAAAAAGTGATCAAGGGTCGCCCGGTGATGCTGAACCGTGCGCCGACGCTGCACCGGCTAGGCTTCCAGGCTTTTCAGCCTGTGCTCACCGAGGGCAAGGCGATTCAGCTCCACCCGTTGGTGTGCACTGCATTCAATGCGGACTTTGACGGGGACCAGATGGCGGTTCATGTGCCTTTGGGGTATGCCGCATGCTTGGAGGCCATGGTGCTGATGCTGTCCAGCCACAACATCCTCAGCCCGGCACATGGCGGTCCTATCACTGTTCCGACACAGGACATGGTGCTCGGCCTGTACTACCTGACAAAGTCTCGCGTAGGCACCAAGGGTGAGGGAATGCGGTTTTCAAGCCCGGCGGAAGTGCGTCAGGCATTTGACCTCAAGCAGGTCGGTATGCATGCGAAGATTGCCGTGCGTCTCGAGGATGGCGCTGTGGTGGACACGTCAGTGGGTCGTGTGCTGTTTAACGAGTTTGTGCCGCCGCAGCTGGGCTTCATCAACGATGTTCTGACCAAGAAAAATCTCCGGCGCATCATCGCGCGGGTCCTGGCTGCAACGAACTTCCAGAAAACGGCCCGTTTTCTGGACGACATCAAGCGTGCGGGGTTTGAGTACGCCACGATGGGGGGACTCACTTTCTCTGTTGCAGATATCGTGGTGCCGGCCGAGAAGGAAGCGCTGCTGCGGGAGGCGCACTCCGCTGTCAGCGAGGTGCTGACCAATTATGAGCTCGGGTTCATCTTCGATGTTGAGCGTTACAACCAGGTGATTGACATATGGACACGGACGAACAACAAGGTGTCCGAGGTGCTCTTTGATGCGCTGGAAAAGGATGCGGATGGTTTCAACGCCATCTACATGATGGCTGACTCCGGGGCGCGTGGCTCCAAGGAGCAGATCCGGCAGCTGGGCGGTATGCGCGGTCTTATGGCGAAGCCGCAAAAGAGTATGAAGGGTGAGGCAGGCGAGATTATTGAGAATCCGATCGTGTCCAACTTCAAGGAGGGGCTCAGCGTGCTGGAGTACTTCATCTCTACGCATGGAGCCCGCAAGGGCTTGGCCGACACCGCGCTTAAGACTGCTGATGCAGGCTACCTGACGCGCCGTCTGGTGGATGTGGCGCAGGATGTGACCATCACCATACACGATTGCGGTACGCTGCGCGGCATTGCGATTTCGGCGCTTAAGGACCATGAGACGGTGGTGGAACCACTGGCCGACCGCATCCTAGGGCGCGTGTCTTTGCATGACGTTTACGACCCGCTTACCAGCGACCGCATCGTTGCAGCCAACGAAATCATTGATGAGGAGCGGGCTTCGCAGATAGCCGAAACCTCCATTGAGCGGGTTGAGATCCGTTCAGTGCTCACATGTGAAGCGCGTCGGGGTGCTTGTGCCAACTGCTATGGCCGCAACCTCGGGACCGGGCGCCTGGTGGAGCAGGGCGAGGCCATCGGTGTTGTGGCCGCCCAGTCTATTGGAGAGCCTGGCACGCAGCTGACGCTTCGGACCTTCCATGTGGGCGGTACCGCCAGCCGCATTCAGGCAGAGAGCACGATCCAGAGCAAGGGTTCGGGTACCATCGTGTTCGAGAAGCTTCGCACGCTGGAGATTGAAGATGACAGTGGGCCGCGTATCGTGGTGCTGTCGCGCCAGGGTGAGATCAGGATTGTTGATGTTGAGCATGACCGGCGACAGCTCTATTCGTCTGTCATTCCATATGGAGCGGAGCTGCTCGTTGAGGAGGGGCAGCAGGTGGAGAAGGGGCATGTTCTGGCCAGCTGGGATCCGTACAACAGTGTTATCCTGTCTGAGGTGCATGGTAGGGTGGCGTTCCAGGACATTCTGGAGGGCAAGACGTTTCGCGAGGAGTCGGATGAGCAGACGGGGTTCAAGGAGAAGGTTATCATCGAGAGCCGTGAACGCACCCTGACGCCGGCCGTCCGCATCTTCACCGAGGATATGCAGGGGCGTGAGTATTCACTCCCTGTGCGTGCGCGTATTCAGATAGAGGAGGGCAGCCTCGTTCAGGCCGGGCAGGTTCTGGCGAAGATACCGCGTCAGTCTGCCAGGACGCGTGACATCACCGGCGGCTTGCCGCGTGTGACGGAGCTCTTTGAGGCGCGCACGCCGAGTGAGCCGGCCGTCGTGGGCGAAATTGATGGTGTCGTAAGCTTTGGTGAAAAGCGCCGCGGGGCGCAGGAGGTCAAGCTTACAAGCCGCGACGGCACTGAGGAGCGTGTCTACCTCGTTTCGCTGCAGAAGCAGCTCCTGGTGGCTGAAAACGATTTTGTACGTGCGTCGGACCCGTTGTCAGACGGCCGGATCTCTCCGCAGGATATTTTGCGTATTCGGGGACCGCGTGCGGTGCAGGAGTACCTGGTCAATGGCATTCAGGAGGTGTACCGTTTGCAGGGCGTAACGATCAATGACAAGCACATTGAGGTGATCGTGCGCCAGATGTTGCGCAAGGC